>NZ_CP068419.1:2143183-2493866 GCF_016757795.1 Gluconobacter sphaericus
TTCCTGATCGGGGCGGCACTCGCCTATTATGTGGTCTTTCCGTACGCGTGGCAGTTCTTCCTGTCGTTTCAGACGCCGCAGAACACTGATGGCGGCATGCAAATCGAACTTCAGGCCAAGGTCTCAGAATATCTGACGCTGGTCACGAAAATGATCCTGGCGTTTGGGGTCTGTTTCGAACTGCCCGTCATTCTGACGCTGCTGGTCCGGGTGGGGCTGCTGAGCGTAGCGCAACTCAAGCGTTTTCGTCGCTATGCAGTCGTGGCGTCCTTTGCTGTTGCGGCCGTCATTGCGCCGCCAGATGCGATTACGATGCTGAGCCTCGCCATTCCCCTCGTCGCACTGTACGAAGTATCCATCCTGACGGCCCGGTTCGTGGAACCGAAACCGATGGCCGCCGACGAAGACTGATAATACCTGCCGGAGCCCTGAACCATGCATGACCTGAAAGCCCTGCGCGCCGACCCGGCCGCTTTTGACGCTGCTCTCGCACGTCGGGGCCTGTCACCCGTGGGGCAGCAGCTTGTCAGTGACGATGAAGAACGCCGTGCCGCACTCGCCGCGCTTCAGGAAGCACAAGGTGCACGCAAGGCACTGGCCAAGGAAATCGGCCTGCTCAAGCGGCAGAAGCTCGACACCTCTGAGATTGAAGCAAAGGCCGTGGCCTTACGTGACCAGATCGCAGGTCTGGAAGAGCGTGCCAATACGATCCAGACCCGGATCGACGATGTGCTGAAAGCCCTGCCGAACCGTCTTGACGCCTCTGTCCCGGACGGCAGGAGCGAAGACGACAACGTAATCGTTCATGTCCGTGGCGAAAAGCGCAAGCTGGCTTTCGAGCCGAAACAGCATTTCGAGCTTGGCGAAGCGCTTGGTCTGATGGATTTTCCGACCGCGGCCAAACTGTCCGGCACGCGGTTTGTGGTCCTGCGTGGCGCACTTGCCCGTCTGGAGCGTGCTCTGGGTCAATTCATGCTCGACACCCACACGTCCGAGTTTGGCTACAGCGAAACCAGCGTGCCGCTTCTGGTCAATGACGACGCCATGTATGGCACGGACAAGCTGCCCAAATTCGCCGAGGACTCGTTCCGTACCGAAGACGGCCGCTGGCTGATCCCGACCGCCGAAGTCCCGCTCACGGCGTCCGTCATGGGCGATATCCTGCCCGCTGACTCCCTGCCGATCCGCATGACTGCGCTCTCCCAGTGTTTCCGCTCCGAAGCCGGTTCCGCCGGACGCGACGTGCGTGGGATGCTGCGCCAGCACCAGTTCACGAAATGCGAACTGGTGTCGGTCGTGCGTCCCGAAGACAGCGAGGCCGAGCACGAGCGCATGACTCAGGCCGCCGAGACGGTTCTGGAGCGTCTGGGCATCACCTTCCGTCGGATGCTGCTCTGCGCGGGCGATACGGGGTTTGGTGCTGCCAAGACGTTCGATCTGGAAGCGTGGCTGCCAGGCCAGAAGGCATGGCGCGAGATTTCCTCGTGCTCCAACACGCGCGATTTTCAGGCACGCCGCATGAATGCGCGCTATCGTGCAGAAAACGGGCCGGCCTTCGTCAACACGCTTAACGGATCCGGTCTTGCTGTCGGTCGGACGATGATCGCTGTGATGGAGACATATCAGAACGAAGATGGCAGCATCGATGTTCCAGAGGTTCTGCGTCCTTACATGGGCGGGCTGAACCGCATCGGCTAAGGACTTTCAGGCATGATCACGATCCGCCGTTTCGCGTTGGCTCTTCTAACCGCAGGCTCCGTTCTCGCCTCATGCCCCGCCGAGGCGGACAGTATGCGCACTCTGCACGGTGAGGCTCTGTACCGTGAGCGCATGGCCCTGCCGCCGGGTGCTGTCCTGAGTGTTTGGATTGAAGATACGGGTGCCACTCATGGCGCCCCCCTGGTCATGGCCGAGCAGCGCGAAGAGATCCATCGCGGAGTACCTATCCCTTACACATTGACCTACCCGGCTCTGCCCCCGGGAGGACATTATGTGCTGAATGCCGAAATTACGGTTGAGGGACGCAGACTTTTTGCTACGCCGGACGGTGGCACGCCTCTGGCTCATCCCCAACTCCTGCTGCGGCATGTGGCGGGAACGGCCATCCGCGCTCCTTACGGTGCTTGGCGGATCCAGAGCGTAGGTAGCCTTCATTTCGACAATACCGCCGAAGCGCCCGGCCTGACGCTGCAACACGATGGCACGGTTTACGGCACGGATGGTTGCAACCGCCTGATGGGGCATTTTACCCTTTCGGGTCAGACACTTCATTTTCTGCCGCTCGCCATGACGCGGAAGGCCTGCCCGCCGCCCCTGATGGCGCAGGAGCAGCCGATCGGAGTTTTTCTGCCGAGCGTAAATTCATGGTCGCGTGATAGTGACAGTCATCTTGTGTTGCATGGAAGTGGTTCCGTTGGCACGATGCTCCTTGTCCCGCAGGATGCACAGTAGGTCTGCCCACAGTCATTCTAGGTCTGATTCCAAAAAAACTTTTGATATTTCACGATTTTTTTGAAAGGGTAGAGGGGTATCGCACCTCTTTCCCTGAAAACGGAAACGAGACTAGTGTTACCCGGCTTTCTCCATAATTCAGATGGGGGAGCAGAAAGATCTTCTTCCGTGTCATTGCGGGAGTCCTCTGACCGGCAGAGGTTTTTTGTCGCACGGCGTAACGCGCTATTGCTATCATGCCGGAGGCTTGGGAATGAAAACAACGATCCAGCTTGGGTTGGGACAGAAATGGACGGCATCGCTTACTGCCAAGCAGGGGGCAGGTGAGGTCAGGGAGATTATGACTCTGGGGGCCGGCTGGGTGGGGTTCCGGGTGGAAAACCAGTCGCTGGCTCTGACGCAGGCTTCCGAGGCGGCGTACAGGGCATGGATCAGAGAGACGGAGGCCGTATTGACCAGAGACGCCATCCCAGCGGCTCAGCTTTCTCCGGGGCTGGAACTCGGGCGTCGCATCCGGTTGCTTCGGGAGATGGCGGGGCTGAGCCAGCAGCAGCTTGCGGATAAAGTCGGGATCTCGCGCTCGGCTGTGGCATTTTGGGAAACTGGTCGCTCGGGGCATGTCGGCAAGCATCTGGGTAGTCTTGCGCAGGTGCTGGGCGTTGAACCTGAAGTGCTGCTGACAGGAATGGCCTATAAGGCCATCCAGGCAACGCTTACTCCCGACGAAAATACGATGCTTATGCTTTACCGGCAGCTTGATCCTCTCATCAAGCTTCAGGCCCAGAAATGGATCGAGCGTCGTGTGCGCAACAGAACAGGCGAAGAGCAGGACGCAAAGCCTGCCGCTCAGTCTAAAAGAGCCTGATCTCCCGGCCCGACAGACGTCAGGCCGGCCTGCGTTTTATGATGGCCGCTTGCGCGGTCCCCCCGGCCGCCGGTTTCCCTTCGCGGGGAAACTGCGGCTCCCCGGTTTTTTGGGGCTGGAAAAACCCGTCCTATTGCCGGGTCTGTCACTATGGCTGCCGCGGCCTGGGCGGCCTCCGATGCGCTGCTGCTTTTGGCTTTCGCGCATCCGGCTCTGCGTACGCAGGACCTGTTCAATCCAGTCATTGAGAATGGATGTGTTAATTTCCGCATCCTGACGGGCCGGATAGGCGTCCGGGAATCGCAGTGCCAGCCACCGCCAGGCGACCAGTCGCTTGTGCCGCTTCTCGGCCCTTTCCAGCTCTTCGCGCCCTGCCTGCTCTGGATGCGGAAGACGCCCCGTACCCGGCGGCGGTACCGAGCGTCCGGCTGCATGATCCGCGGCCCACTGAACAAGTCGCTGAATGCCATTGTCCCGCTCATCAATCGGGCACATGGCATACGTCCAGCGTGTCGAAAGATCGAGGTTTTCCACGCCTTCCAGAGCAGCTGCGATTTCCAGCGCCTGCTCCATGTCGGCAAGGCGGTAGTTCGGGTCATCAGCACGCAGAACGGCGTGTTTGATGCGTGTCAGAACGCCGTAGAGACTGTCACTGCCAATCTCTTCGGCCACGGCCCGGACGATATCTGAATCCGGCTGCACAAGGGGACGGAGTTCCTTGATCTCCTCGGGCGGAGCGCTCAGCATTTTTCGGACAAATGTCGGACTGCCAGCACCCGCCAGTAAGCAGACCAGCCCGCTTTCATGTTTGCCGTAACGTCCGGCACGGCCGCCGATCTGCTTGACTTCCTGTGAAACCAGATCGCGAGTCTGGCGTCCGTCGAACTTGCGGAGCGCACTGAACACTACGCGTCGGATTGAGAGGTTTAGCCCCATGCCGATCGCATCCGTCGCAATGAGGATATCGGCTTCGCCATTGTTGAAACGGGCGGCTTCGGCACGGCGGACTTCCGGGCTCAGGGCACCATAGACTACGGCGACACGACGCCCGCGCGCCATGAGTTCAGCACGCAGATCCAGTACTTCGCGGCGCGAAAAAGCGATGACTGCATCGCTGGGCTTCAGTTCATCAAGATGCAAGGTCTCACCTGCTTTGAGCGGGCTTTTGCGTTCGAGGTGGATCTCATCCACCGGATCATCGCAAAGTTCGGCAATGCGCTTGACCAGCGGGATGCAGTCCGGCGCGCCGAGGATGAAGACATGCCGCGCCGGAACACCCATGATGGCCGCCGTCCAGGCGGCGCCACGGTCCGGATCGGCGAGCATCTGGGCTTCGTCAATAATCGCCACATCCACAGGGTTGTGGAACGGACACATCTCGACCGTCGCTGCCAGATGACGCGCGCCCGGCATCTCAATCCGCTCTTCACCCGTAGACAATGATGCCGGAACGCCGCGTGAGAGCAGGGATTCGCGGAACTCATGGGCCAGAAGGCGTAGGGGGGCGAGGGCCAGACCGCTCTCGGCATTCGCCAGAGCATTAAGCGCCGTATAGGATTTTCCGGAGTTCGTTGGCCCCGTCACCAGCGTGATGCGACGCTTCAGCGCACGGGCAGTGCGGAAATGCCCGGCAAACCGGTCCAGCGCGGCAACGCGGGCAATCGCGGCATTGCCGGCCTTGTTGCCCAGATCCAGAACTTCCGGCCGGTCTTTGGTTCCACTGCGCCATTGCGGCAGGAACGTTCGGAGACGCTTGAGTTCTGTTGGATCGAAGAAGAACAGTTCAATCCCGTCCGTGCGCGTTTCGCGGCGGGCAACGGGAATCCGGTTTTCGGCAATCCAGCGCAGAGCTTCACGACGCGAGCAGTGCAGGACGTTTGGCAGCTCATCGAAGCTGATCAGTCCTGCTTCCCACTCGCGCAGCCGTTCAAGCTCACGCGCCCTGCGTTCTTCGGCACGGGCCTGAATATCGGCCTGTTCGCGAGCGCGACGTTCCTCGGCAATTCGCAGATCGTCCTCGAACCCGAGATCGACGCTGCCGAAAGCGGCTGCGATGCTCTGGGACAGTTTTTCAAGCTGACCGCTCGACAGGATCACTCCGGTATCGGCCAGATCAGCCCGAACGTCTTCAAGCACGGCGCGAGGAGAATCGCCCATTTCCTGCCAACGCGCCATCAGAACGTCGTCGAGGGTTCGGCGCAGGGCAGGCATGTCGGCGCGCGGGTCATGCGTGCGTGTGGCGGCGTCCAGAGTGTCGGCTTTGCCAATCCAGACCTCACCGGCCCGACGGCAGACATTCATGAGCTGTGAGGCCCAGGTCTTGCGGCGTACGACGCATAGCGCTTCGATCAGCCCGTCATGAGACAGGCTCGCCTCGGGGCCTTCAAGCCTGCGCGCAACCTGACGCAGCAGGGCAGGGCGCTCGCGTGACGTGATGTCGAGCGAGGTTCCGAATTCGGCCTCGGCCCGCTGAAGGGCACGTTCGGCCGGGGAAAGAGTATCGGAAAGCGTGGCGTCCGGCATGGAGTCGTCTGTCATAAGAGTCTTGTGCGTCATTCCGGCATGCGCTTCAACGCGCATGGGTTTCCCGAGCGGCAATGATTGGGCTAAAAGACCCGACTCTTATCAGGTCCGTGACCTGTTATCCGTTCCGCCCCGGAGACAGAACCAGACATGTCCACCTCGACTTTTGCCGCACCGACTCCAACAATCGACGAGCCCCTGACCGGCCTGGTGCCGTTTGAAGGCCATCCGAAGCAGTATCGTCTGGCTGAACCCAGCAAGGAATACGCTCATCTGTATCCGGCGAAGGTGCTGACAGTCCATCACTGGACGGACCGCCTGTTCAGCTTCACCACGACGCGTGACCCGGGCCTGCGTTTCGAGAATGGCCAGTTCGCGATGATTGGCATTGAGGTCGAAGGCAAGCCGCTCCTGCGCGCCTATTCGATCGCGTCCGCCAATTACGAAGACAACATGGAGTTCCTCTCCATCGCGGTTCCCGATGGCCCGCTGACCTCGCGTCTACGCCATGTGAAGGTCGGCGATACGGTCCTGATCGGCCGCAAGCCGGTTGGCACGCTGCTGCTCGATAACCTCAAGCCGGGCCGCAACCTGTATTTCCTGTCTACGGGAACGGGGCTGGCGCCGTTCATGAGCCTCATCAAGGACCCCGAGGCCTATGAGCGCTATGAGAACGTGATCCTCAGCCACACCGTCCGCATTTCAGGTGAGCTGGCCTATGAGAACCACATTCGCCATGAACTGCCGGAGCATGAATTCCTGGGCGAGTTCGTCAAGGACAAGCTGCGTTATTACCCAGCCGTGACGCGTGAAGATTATGCCGTGACCGATCGCATCACCAAGCTGATCGAGACGGGCAAGATCTTCGAGGATCTGGGCATCGACAAGCTCGATCCTGAGCATGACCGCGTCATGATCTGCGGTTCGCCGGAAATGCTGGCTGACACCGAAGCCCTGCTGGAGCGTATGGGTTTCGAGGAAGGCAATATGAGCCATCAGGGTTCGTATGTCGTTGAGAAGGCCTTCGCAGAGCGCTGAGGTCTCAAAAGGGTACGAAAGGCCGGAATGATGCAGGATTTTGATCTGTTCGTTATTGGTGCCGGATCGGGCGGTGTGCGCTGCGCGCGTATCGCCGCCCAGAACGGAGCGCGCGTCGCAATTGCGGAGCGCCGTCACTGGGGCGGAACCTGCGTCAATCTGGGCTGTGTGCCCAAGAAATTGATGGTCTATGCGGCTGATTATGGCCGCGAGATTCCCGATGCCCCGGCTTATGGATGGGATGTCGCGCCGGTCGCGCATGACTGGTCCACGCTGATCAGCGCCAAGGACCGCGAGATCGAGCGCCTCAACCGCATCTATGTCTCGATGCTGGAAAAGGCCGGGGTCACGCTGTTTACGGGCGATGCCAGTTTCGTGGACGCCCATACCGTCGAGATTGGGCCGTCCGAACTCGCGCCGGATGCACCCGTCCAGCGCATTCGGGCAAAGAAAATCGTCATCGCCACGGGGTCCACGCCTACGCGTCTGGATATCCCCGGGGCGGAACATGCCATCGTCTCGGACGATGCGTTCCATCTGACGGACCGTCCAGAACGCGTTGCCGTGATTGGCAGTGGGTATATTGGCGTTGAGTTCGCGGGTATTTTCGCAGGGCTTGGTTCCACGGTTGATCTGGTCTTCCGGCAGCCCCATCCCCTACGCGGCTTTGACGACGAACTGCGCGCCCATTTGTCCGAACTGCTGCCACTAAACGGCATCAAGGCGCATCCCGGTCGCTCTCCGGAGCGGATCGAGAAGGTCGGCGAAATTTTCTGTCTGTATCTTGAAGGCGGGGAGGTCATCGAGACGGACTGCGTGTTCATGGCGACAGGGCGTCATCCCAATCTGACCCCACTGAAACTCGACAATGCTGGCGTGGCGACGAGGGACGGACGGATTCCGGCCACGCCCGATGATGCGATGACCAATGTCCCCGGCATTTATGCCATCGGAGACGTGACGGACACCTACAATCTTACGCCCACAGCTATTGCTGAAGGCCATATTCTGGCCGAACGCCTGTTTGGCGAGCCGGGTCGCGAATGGTCCTTCGCCACGACGCCCAAGGCTGTATTCTTCTCCCAGCCGCTCGCCACGGTTGGCTTGAGCGAAGAAGAAGCCGTGGAGAGCCATGACGTGGACATCTACACGTCCAGCTTCACCCCGATGCGTCAGACGTTGTCGGGGCGCAAGGGCAAGACCCTGATGAAGCTGGTCGTGGATGCGCAGAGCAAAATCGTGCTTGGCGCTCACATGATCGGTCCCGATGCGCCCGAAATCATTCAGGGCCTCGCTATTGCGATTACGGCAAAGCTGACGAAGCGGGATTTCGATCGCACGATCGGTCTGCATCCCACCAGCGCGGAAGAGTTCGTGACTATGCGAAGCCTCACACGCCACGTTCCCCGAAAAGCAGGCTGAAAAACACCATGACGGCGCGTAACGGTCTCACGGAGGCTCCGCAGTCGGGCCGTCAGACAGTTTCTGAAAGGCAGCACCAGGCATGAGGTTTGGCTGGCTGTTTGCCCCGTCCATCACGTCCGTCATGTTCGCTCTCCGCACCACGGTCGCTTCGCTTCTGGCGCTGGCGATTGCGCTGTGGATGGAACTCGGTGAGCCACAATGGGCCGCCATGACCGTCTGGATCGTCGCCCAAAACTCCCGTGGCGAGAGTATTTCCAAGGGCCGCTGGCGTCTCGTTGGCACCATGATCGGGATGGTGATGGCCATCGTGCTCATGGCGGCGTTTCCACAATATCCCTGGCTGTTCCTGCCAGCTCTCGCCATCTGGGTCGGGTTGTGTGCCGGTCTTGCGACTCTGACACATAACTTCCGCGGCTATGCCCTCGTACTGGCAGGCTATACCTGCACCATTATTGCGCTTGGTGCGGTCAAGGAGCCCGATCACGTCTTCAATGTGGCAATGGCGCGCGGTACCTACATTTTCCTCGGTGTGATCTGCGAGACGGCGATGGGTATGATTGCCCTGCCCAATGTCGCAGGCCGGGCGCGCGAGGAACTCCGCAAGCGTCTTCAGGGTATTCTGACCCGGGCCATTCCTGCCCTGACGTCCGTGCTCCGCCAGCAGCCGGGTGCCAGGGACGACCTGTCCACTCTGCTGGGCTCGTTGCAGGCTTCCAGCGACCAGATCGAGTTCAGCCGTATTGAGATCCGCAGCGAAGGCAACGAGGTCGAGCACGCCTATGTCACGCTCGGGCTTGTCGCGCGTGTCCTGTCACGCGGGCTGGGTCTGCGGACGCGCATGACGTCTGTCTCGCATCAGCCCGAAGCCCTGCGGCCTTTCCTTGAAGAAATGGCCACAGCTCTGGACGGCCTGCCGGAGCGCCTTCTCACGGATCGACGTGGCATCGCCGCCCTCGTCCAGATCGAAGCTCTTCTTGCCGAATGCCGGGGGCGTATGCAGACGATTTTGCCTCGCGACGATGAGGATTCCCTGAATGAAGGGATTATTCTTACCGGCGTGGAAGTCATGTTGTCCGACCTGTGCGAGACGCTGCGTTCCTATCGGGCCAGCGTGGATGGGGCTCCCGTGTCCGAACGCCATCGCCTGACCCGCAATCCGGATTGGCGTGCCTCGATGCGCAATGGCGTGCGTACGACTGTGGCCCTGCTGTTCGGCGCTTATGTCTGGGAAGTCACTGCCTGGCCACAGGGCAGCGTGTTTTTGACCTTTATCGCCGTGGTCTGTGCACGTTTTGCCACCTTCGAGAATACCGTTCTGCTGAGTGCGGCCTTCTTCTACGGCGCGGTTTTCGCTGCTCTGGCGAGCGTTATTCCGGTATTCATCGTCATGCCGGTGACGGCCAACTATCCGTTCTTCTGTCTTGTGGCAGGCTTCTTCATGATGCTGGGCGGTCTGGCGTCCCGCAATCCGCCCACTGCTGTTATGGCGGCGTCCTACGGCACGTTCTTTCCCTTTTTGCTGGGTATGGATAACCAGGGGCGCATCAACGAGCTCAGCTGGTTCAACACCACTATTGCGCTCTTGCTGGGTCTTGGTGCCGGTGTGGTGATTTTCCGCGCCGTGCTGCCATTCACTCCCGCCCGCGCGGGCGAGGTCCTGCGCTACCAGCTCAAGCGTAGCCTGCGACGGCTGGCGTTGCCCGGCGTGGTCATGGACGAATATGTCTGGATCAATGAGGGTACGCAGAGCATGGAGCGCGCCGTGCGCTTTGCTGGCTCTCTCTCCAGCGACCGGGCGGAAGCCATGCTGCGGGGAACGCTGTCCGTTCTGACCGTCGGGCGTAACGTGCTGATGCTGCGTAAGCTTGCCGAGCATGGAAGTCTGCCTGATACGGCGGTAACGGCGGTGGATGGGCTGGTCCGCAACCTGCTGCGTCGCAAGCTGCCCCTGACCCATACGACCGCCACAATCGATCCGACCCTGGACGAACTCTATGCGCTGGAACGTCAGTCACAGGACCCTTCGATCCGGCATGATCTGGTTCTAGCCATCGGTTCTCTGCTGATTGTACGTACCGAGATGCCGGTCAGCAGGGCCTTTCTCAGGGGCGCGTTCTAACGTCCGTCAGGGTGTGGCGAGGAACCGCAGCAGATCCTCGTTCACCCGCTCGGCATGAGTCATGAAAAGCCCGTGCGGGGCGCCTTCGTAGGAAATCCAAGTCGAGCCCGGTATGGCAGCTGCGGCTTTTTCGCCGGCGATGCCAGCCGGAACGGCAGAATCGGCCGTGCCGTGAATCACCAGTGTTGGGACGGTGAAGGCCTGCAGGTCCGAACGGAAATCGGTCGTGCCCCAAGCATCCACACAGTCCAGCGTGGCCATCGGGCTGGCCATGCTGGCCAGTAGGAAGGACCAATCCAGCACGCCCTGACTGACAGGGTGATGGAGCATGCTGACGCCGTAGAATTCAGGAATGAAGTCTTTCAGGAAGCCGAAACGGTCCTGACGGATTTTCTGCTTGATGCCGTCAAATACGGAGATGTCCACGCCCTTGGGGTTGTCGGACGTCTTGAGCAGGAACGGCACGACAGACGACAGCAGGACTGTCTTGGAAATGCGCGACCGGCCATGGCGGCTCAAATAACGCGCGACTTCCCCGCCTCCCATGGAGAATCCGACGAGCGTCGCATCCCACAGATCAAGTTGTTCAAGAATGACCGCCAGATCGTCGGCGAAGGTATCGTAGTCGTAGCAGTTGATCGGGTGGCCGGACTGGCCGAAGCCGCGACGGTCATAGGTGATGACCCGATAACCCGCTTCCACCAGTGCCAACGTCTGCTTTTCCCACATGTCCCCGGTCAGGGGCCATCCATGGATCAGGACAACGGGCTTGCCTGCGCCCATATCCTTGACGTGAAGGCTGGTTCCATCAGTGGCGGTGATATACGGCATGGTTCCGATCCTCGAAGGAGTTCATACGGGGATCAGAACTTGCTGCCGGGGTTTTGGTTGCGTGTCTTACCAGCCGTTTCCACGCGGTGCGACGTAGCCGTTGCCGGTGGCGTCGCCGAGCTGGCCGGACTGCGTGTTGTTGCTGCCCTGATAGGATGATCCGAACTTGGACAGGTTTGCGCCCGTTACGGAATCACGTTCCACTCCGGCCTCGTGATCCGGATCCGGACCATGCTCGAAATCGTTGGACGGCGTATCGGAATAGCCCGGAGGCGGCTTGCGATGGCCGCGCGCACGGAAATGCTCGCCGCCGGTTGTGGCCTGCTGCTTGGCATCCGTCTGGGCCTGATCCGGCTGCACGGGAAGGGTCGTGCCGGAGGCATAAGGCTGACCGAATGTCGCGGTCTGGGCTTGTGCCGCCCCGGCCACCAGGGCAGTCGCCAGCAGGGCATGGCAGAAGAAACGGGAAGAGGACAACATGTGATCCAGTCCTTGGCCGATCATAACAACAAGACTGCCTTCCGGACGAGAGAGAACGTCATGTTCCGACATTCCCGGCAAGACGGCATACGACACTATAATCGGCGTGCTTTAAGCTGGGTTCAAGAGTTCTTTTCCCCTGACAGAGGCCTCAAAGGGCTCCTATATAAAAATCATGCCGATATTCGAGAGCTTTTATCGCCTTTTGAAAGCCTCTGAGGAATAACCGGATGGAGGATCTTTTCGCATCCCTGCGTTCCCGGACCGTTCTGGCGGAAGGTGCGGTATGGCTGCCTGGTTTTGCCTTGCCGGATGCCCCCGCGCTCCATCAGGCCATTGCGGATGTGAGCGCCGTCGCGCCCTTCCGGCATTTCCACACGCGCATGGGGGCGATGTCTGCCACCATGACCTCCTGCGGAGCCTGCGGCTGGACGGCCGATCCATCCGGATACCGCTATACTCAGACCGATCCAGAAACCGGCGAGCCCTGGCCCGCAATGCCGGACGTACTTCGTCATCTTGCAATCCGGGCCGCATCGGAAGCGGGATACGACGGCTTCGATCCAGCGTCCTGCCTCATCAACCGCTATGCGCCGGGAGCGGGCATGGGGCTGCATCAGGACCGTGACGAGGGGCGGCCGGAAGCGCCGGTCGTGTCAGTTTCCCTTGGTATCCCGGCACGTTTTGCGTTTGGTGGCACGAGCCGGAGCGATCCGAAGCGCGTCATCGAACTTCTGGAAGGGGATGTCGTGGTCTGGGGTGGGGCATCGCGCTTTGCGTGGCACGGGGTCTCCCGTATTCGCGAAACATTCCATCCGCAGACAGGTGCCATGCGATACAATCTGACGTTTCGCGCTATCAACGCCGCGCTTTTTCGGCCATAACCAGCCCCCCGCAACTCCTGCATTCACATCCTTCTGGAGGGCATTTGATGCACCCCTCGAGCCAGACCCCGACGTCCACCAACACGATGTCCTGGTCTCCTGCAAGCTGGCGTTCCCGCCCCATCGTCCAAGCTCCATCCTATGCGGATGAAGCGGCGCTTGCTGCTGTCGAAGCTCGTCTGCATCGATATCCACCGCTGGTCTTTGCGGGGGAAGCCCGCCGTCTCAAGACGCGTCTGGCCGCGGCGTCGCGCGGGGAGGCTTTCGTCCTTCAGGGCGGCGCCTGTGCCGAGAGCTTTGACGAATTCACCGCTGACATCGTGCGCGACACGTTCCGTGTCCTGCTCCAGATGGCCGTCGTCCTGACGTTTGCTGCCAAGGTTCCGGTCGTGAAGATCGGACGTATGGCTGGACAGTACGCCAAGCCGCGCTCGTCCAATACTGAGACGATCGATGGCGTGACGTTGCCCTGCTACCGTGGTGACATCATCAATGGTCCTGAGTTCACGCCTGAGGCCCGCATTCCTGATCCCGCCCGCATGGAGACCGGATATTTTCAGTCTGCCGGTGTGATGAACCTGCTGCGTGCCTTCGCACATGGTGGTTATGCGAATCTGCATCAGGTTCATCGCTGGAACCTCGGCTTTGTCGAGCGTTCCCCGCTGGCCGCTCGTTATCAGGATCTGGCCCATCGCATTGACGAGACGCTGTCCTTCCTACGCGCCTGTGGGTTCGACGGTTCGGCTTCGCAGATCGACGAGACGGAATTCTACACGTCTCATGAAGCGCTGCTTCTGCCTTACGAGCAGGCCCTGACCCGCGTGGATAGCACGAGCGATGCCTATTACGACTGCTCGGCGCATTTCCTGTGGATCGGTGACCGTACCCGCCAACCGGATGGCGCACATGTCGAGTTTCTGCGGGGCGTGCAAAACCCGATCGGCATCAAGGTGGGCCCGACGACAACGGTTGCAGATCTCGAAAAGCTGCTCGAAATCCTGAATCCGAATGACGAGGCCGGGCGCATCACGCTGATCTCGCGCATGGGCAAGGACAAGGTGCGTGAGCATCTGCCGCCTCTGCTTGATGCCGTGAACCGCACGGGCCGCACCGTGACCTGGCTGTGCGATCCGATGCACGGCAACACCACGACCACGGCCAGCAAGATCAAGACCCGTTCTTTCGATAACATCCTTGGCGAAGTGCTCGGCTTCTTCGACGTCTTCGAGGCTGCGGGCCGTCGTCCGGGCGGGATCCATCTTGAAATGACCGGTCAGGACGTCACGGAATGCATCGGTGGTGCGCAGTGCCTTACCGAGGATGATCTGGCGGGTCGCTATGAAACATTCTGTGATCCGCGCCTTAATGCGGAACAGTCCCTTGAAATGGCTTTCCTTCTTGCTCAGGAATTGACGGGACGAGCAGGAAAGAAATAATGACCGCTTCCGATCCCCAGAATACTCCACAAGCCGCGCTCCAGCGCGCGCTTGGCACTCTCGGCCCGTTGGATGAGACAACCATCGAAGCGCGGACGGACGCTTATTTCGGGCGAACGCGGCATATCGTGGAGCATTTCGGAGATTCCCGCGTCACCTATGCGGTGTTCATCCGTCGCCCGGTGATCGCGGCCTGCGGCCTTGTCACGCAGTGGCTGAAGAATGTTGCGGAGGCGCAGGGCTTCGACCTTGAATGTCGGGAAATGTATGCCGAAGGGGAATGGGTCGGCGCGGGTGAACCGCTCCTGTACCTGACCGGAAGTTTCACCCGTCTGGCACCGCTGGAAACCCTGGTGCTCCAGCGGATTGGCGCCACCTGCGTGGCAGCGCACAATGCTTATCAGATGGCCATGGCGCTGCCGTCCATTCCGTTTCTTGCTATGGACGCCCGGCATTGTGCGGGTTTCGAGATGCAGGAACAGATGGCTTATGCCGCAGGCGTCGGCTCCCGTGCGGCGCAGAAAGAGGGGGCACGCGGCTTCATCGGCAATGCCAATGACGCGACGGCTGGTTTCTTTGGTCTTGATGCCGGTTTGGGCACGATGCCTCATGCCCTGATCGGTTATGCAGGCTCCACGCTGCGCGCGGCGGAGATGTATGACGAGGTCTATCCGAATGATCCGCTAACGGTTCTGGTGGATTATTTCGGGCAGGAAGTTACGGATGCGCTCGCCGTCTGCCGCCGTTTCCCCGATCGTGCGGCGAAGGGCCATCTGAGTGTCCGTCTTGATACGCATGGCGGACGCTTCCTTGAAGGACTGGACCCCCAGACCTCATATGGAGTGCTTGAGCGTCACACGCCGGGCACCATCCGCCGCTACCGTTCCGATCAGGAATTGCGCGATCTGGTGGGAACGGGCGTATCGGCCGCAGCCATCTGGCGTATGCGCGAAGCTCTGGACCATGCCGGTTTTCACCATGTGAAGATCGTTGTGTCTTCGGGTTTCAACGTCGCCAAATGCTCGACGATGCGGGACGCTCATGCCCCGATTGACGTGATCGGCAGCGGGTCCTTCATTCCCGACCGCTGGTCCGAAACCTATGCAACGGCTGATATCGTAGCCTATGACGGACAGCCTCGCGTCAAGCTTGGACGCGAGTTCCTGCTCCAGAAGGTCCGTGACAGCCACGACACATCCAAGGACATTTCATGACCGACGATACGATTGACCCTGTCGAAGGCGCACCTGAAACCGTCACCGAACCGGGAACGTGGAGCGTACGCATCATCGATCTGTCCGGCGCGTCGGAAGGCGAGGACGATACGGTCGAAGTCGTAAAAGACTTCATCGACCTGATGCACGCCAATGCCTATGCCCGCGCTTACGTCCGCGACAGCATCGAGCGATGCCGAACTCCGGGTGCGAGCAGCAAAGAAGTGATCGAGAACTGGTTCGCCTTCGGTGAAAATGCCGAAGTCGTAGATGCGGGCGAAGACGGCTGGAAGTCCTCCACCGAACTCGAAGACTTCGCTGCCAGCCGTGCCACCCCGATGGAGCGTGACTGGCGCGCCATCGATCCGCGTCGCCTTGTTGATGATGAGGAAATCGCTGGTCCGCCGGATGATGATGAATATGACGAGGATGACGAAAACCGTCACGAAGTGATCCGTCACTGACCAGCTGGTGCAGGGAAGGGATATGCACCCCTTCCTTCACACGGTCGTTCCTACAAAACCTGCTCTGGCAACGCGGCGCATCATGCGGCATTAAGGCGTCATGAAACTGCGCTTCGCTCCGTCCCCGACCGGTTACCTGCATGTTGGCAATGCGCGCCTTGCCGTCGCCAACTTCCTTTTTGCACGCCATAACGGCGCCAAGTTCCTGCTGCGGATCGATGATACCGATACCAGCCGCGGCAAGCCCGAATATGAAGAAGCCATCGGCAAGGATCTGTCATGGCTGGGGCTGAAATGGGACGAGTATGTGCGTCAGTCCGAACGTCTCGACCGCTATGCCGAAGTCATCGAAAAACTGAAGGCATCTGGCCGTCTCTATCCGTGTTTTGAGACGGAATACGAGCTGAACGCCAAGCGTGAAGCCCGCATCCGCGCTGGCAAGGCACCGATCTATGACCGTGCGATGCTCAAGCTCACCGCTGATCAGCGCGCCCGCGCCGAAGCCAATGGTAAGACGCCGCACTGGCGTTTCCGCCTAAGCGACGGCAGCCGCAAATGGCAGGATCTCGTCATGGACGAGTGTTCGGTCAAGCTGACGGCCATTTCCGATCCGGTTCTGGTGCGTGGTGACGGCACGATCCTCTACACGCTGGCCTCTGTGATCGATGATCTGGATCTGGGCATCACCCATATTGTTCGTGGTGAAGACCATGTGACCAACACCGGCGTGCAGATCGACATTGCCGAAGCCCTGGGTGCCAAGCCGAACCGATTCACCTTCGCGCATCTCCCGCTGTTGCTGGATTCCGATGGCGGAAAGCTGTCCAAGCGGTTTGACTCTCTGGCACTGAAATCCCTGCGTCAGGACGGGCTGGAGCCGATGTCGATCGTCTCCTATCTCGCACGCGTGGGCTCCTCGGATGATCCGCAGGTCATGACGATGGATGAGGCCATTGCGGCTTATGACATCTCGCATGTCTCCAAGTCGGCCGCGCGGTTCGACATGACGCAGCTTCTCGCCCTGAACCGTCGTGCACTGCACAGCCTGCCGTTCGAAGCGGCGAAGGCGCATCTTCCGCCAGAAGCTGACGAGACATTCTGGAATGCCGTGCGTGGAAACGTGGATCTCTCAGCCGAGATCCCGCATTGGTGGGACGTGGTGCATGGCACGATCGTCCCGCCCTCACAGCCCGAAGACCGTGAGTTCCTTCAGCAGGCCCTCGACACCCTTCCCGCCGAGCCGTGGGGCGAGGACACCTGGAAGGACTGGACCAATACGCTCAAAGAAGCTTCCGGCCGCAAGGGGCGTACCCTCTTCATGCCGCTGCGTCTGGCCCTGACGGGTGAAGATGCCGGTCCGGAACTGCATGTTCTGCTCGGCCTGATGGGGCGCGAGCGGACGGTGTCCCGTCTGAGGGATGCCATTCAGGCCTGATCCTGTTGCCCCGTCGCGCGTTTCAAGAAGCGCGATGGGGTTGATTTTTTCAGATCGCCTTGACGGACCAGAACGCCGCCCAGCTCTCGCCTGGCTTTAGATGCAGAAGGCCGGGTTTCTGTGAAAAGTCTCCCTTGAAGCCGGCTGGCGTCGCATAGCCATGCCAGGGCTCAATACACAGGAAATTCGCGCCCGGTTTTGTCCACAGGCCAAGCTCTTTGAAGCCGCCCCAGACAAACCGAAGACCTGTTCCGTCCGACCCGACCATGTCGACGGACCGGCTTTCGGGCTTCTCCATGATGAGAGCGTCTTTTTCAAAAAGCGCATCCGTCAGCGCAAGGACGTTGTCCCGGAGCGGCGTATGCTGCTTTTCCGGCAGAAGCAGGCCGTCGGCGCCAATACGCCGAACCGGCAGCGGCTCGTCATATTCAAAGACCAGCCTATAGGTGTCTTTGGCGACACCCTCCTTCAGCGGCCAGCGAAACGCCGGGTGCGCGCCAAGGGAGGCATGGAGCGTGCTTGTGCTGTCCGGATTATGCAGATGATAGGAGACGCGCAGGGTGTTGTTCTCGATCAGATAGACCATTCGTAGCCGGAAGGCGGATGGGAAGATCGCGCGGCTTTCGGCGTCGTCCACAAGTTCCAGCGTGCAGCCTTCGGGGGTCCGCGCAATCCAGCGAAAGACCCGATCCCGCGCGAAGCCGTGCTGTTTCAGCCGGACGGGCGTGCTATCGAGCGTGATCTCGCATTCGGGGAGTCTGCCGATGATCGGGAACAGGACCGGAGAGTGTTTCGGCCAAGCGGCTCCTGCATTCCAGAGCAGTTCCTCGTCCCCGCTTCGCAGGGCGATCAGTTCGGCGCCATGATTTCTGACCGAAGCCTTTAGTTGGCCAGTTCCGAAATCATGTGTGTCCTCCGTCACGGGATTCGTCATGGGATGTCTCCTGTTCTGGTACCATGGGCAGATCGCCCGGCTCGGTGGTATGGAAACGACGGAAATCGACCTCCACCCGACCATCTGGACGATTCTGGATCATATCTGAAAAACGGTAGCCGTGCTTCACGTGTCCGATCTCGTAAGCATGGCGGGCGAATATGGTTTGAGATGAGATTTCATCGGTGCCGTCCATCGTGATGATGATTTCTGCATTCTGGTCGATCAGCGTTTCTGCTTTCAGTCCGTAAAGCGGGCTCTGGGTGTCGATCAGATGGGTCGCATTGAGGCTGATACGGAAAATCGGCATGTGGGACTGTACGAGCGTGAGTCGGTCGAAACGCCGGACCAGACGCCCATGTTCGTCCGGCATCAGGCGCGTGAGCGTCATCTCGATATTGGCGGACAGGATCAGGGTGCGACGCTGGTTAGCGATGCGGATCGTGAGCGTTGGGACAACGTCGTCATAGGAAACAACCGCGACATGACTGAACAGCACGCGAGCGCGGGGGCGCGAAAAGCGGGCAAAGACCAGCCCTGTAGCGAGCGCGTTCAGCATCATTCCTGCCAGCACTTCAAAAGAGACGATCGTATTCGTCAGGCGTCCGACTGGAGCCATGGTGCCGTAGCCCACGGTTGAAATGGTTTGAACGCTAAAGAAAATATCGTCGAGAAAATCGCCGTTGGGCACGCCACTCACACTGTGCGGAATGACGTAATACATCAGCGCAAAGGCGATGTTGATGACCAGATACAGCCCGATCGAGGCCCAGAAGAACATGAACCAGCTCATGGTCATCAGGGTGTGGTAGAGGTCTCCAAGAGAAGCGGAATCCAGGCCCGTGCGGATGATGTCGCGGCGACCGTTCTCTTCAAGAACATGTGCCCGGATCCTGTTGACCGTCTCAACGACGGTGGGATGTCCGTCCTGTGCTTCTGGCGCCCCCGGATCAGGTCGGGCTTGCATCCGTTTCCGGTGGCGCCAGTGGATCATGGGGTCAGCTCCTGTTCCTGCGGGCGCTGCTCAGTTCGCTGACAACGCCGTGAAGGGTGCGAAGCTCCTGTTCCGTTACTTCGCCTCTGGTGAAGAAATGACGCAGGTTTCGCACCATGCCGGGGCGTTTCTGCTCGTTTCGAAGGAAATTGGTCTCGTCCAGATCGCGGATGAGGTGGGACATGAAATTCTCCATCTCCCCCTTCGTCGCCACATGCGTCTCGTTGGTCATGAGTTCGCGGGGTGGCGTCATGTCTTCGGTCAGAAACCATTCATAGGCCATGATGAGTACGGCCTGTGCGAGGTTCAGCGACATGAATTTCGGATTGAGCGGGTAGCGGACCAGCGTATCGGCGCGGGCCATATCCTCGTTATCCAGTCCGGCGCGCTCGGGTCCGAACAGGATGCCGGTGCGCAGGCCACGAGTGGAGGCGACACGCAGTTCGGCGGCGGCACCTCGCGCAGTCATGACCGGCTTGACCACATGGCGCGGGCGCGGGCACGTCGCGAAAATGCGGTGCAGGTCGGCCACGGCATCGTCCACCGTCTCGAACACCTGAGCCGCGTCCAAGATCCGGTCCGCGCCCGACGACGCATACCAGGCGCGTTCTTGCGGCCAGCCGTCGCGCGGGGCCACGATCCGCAGATGGAACAGGCCGCCATTCGCCATGGCGCGTGCCGTCGTACCAATATTTTCGGCAAGCTGCGGGCGTACCAGGATCACAACTGGATCAAAATCTCCAAGGGGCCCGATATCCGCCCCGCCGTCACGTCCGGTCATGGTTACGCCTTCCGCCAGGTTGTGCCGCCAGGGCCGTCTTCAAGGGTGATGCCATCTGCCGCAAGCTGCGCACGGATGGCATCGGCGCGGGCGAAATCGCGGGATTTGCGGGCTGCAAGACGCTCTTCGATCAGCTTTTCGATGGCGCCAGTATCCACACCGGACTGGAACCACTCTGCAGGCGTCACATTGAACAGACCCAGCATTTTTCCGGCAGCTAGCAGGCTGGAGGCCGCGTCCTGATCGCCCTGCATGGCGGCATCCGCCAGCGGGTGAAGAGCGGCAATGGCCAGCGGCGTGTTCAGATCGTCGCATAGCGCATCCATGACCGCTGCCGGAACAGCAGCACCCGGCTGGGCATCGCCGCGCTCAAGCGCCCGGTACAGCCGGTCCAGAACCCGACGGGCTTCCTCCAGTTTGTCCCAGCTGAAATCCAGCGTGGAGCGGTACTGCGCGCCCAGATAGAGCAGGCGCAGCGGTTCTGCGGGGGAGCGGTCCAGCACTTCGCGGATCGTGAAGAAATTGCCGAGCGATTTCGACATTTTCTCGCCGTTCGACAGCAGCATCCCGTTATGGACCCAGTGCGTGGCGAATTTGCCATGCGGGTGGCAACACATGGACTGCGCACGCTCATTCTCATGATGTGGGAACAGCAGATCGTCGCCACCGCCATGAATGTCAAAGCTTTCGCCCAGATAACGGTGCGACATGGCTGAGCATTCGATATGCCAGCCCGGACGTCCGCGCCCATAGGGGCTGTCCCAGCCCGGCAGATCCGGCTCGGAGGGCTTCCACAGCACGAAATCGCCAGGATCGCGTTTGTAGGGCGCGACCTCAACACGCGCACCCGCGATCATGTCATCGAGCGAGCGGCCGGACAGCGCGCCATAGGACGGGAAACTGCGCACCGCAAACAGCACATGCCCTTCGGCTTCATAAGCATGTCCGGTTTCGATCAGCTGCGCGATCATCTCCAGCATATCGTCGATATGATGAGTGGCGCGGGGCTCGATATCGGGTGGCAGAATGAAGAGTGACGCGAGATCTTCATGAAAGGCCTGCGTCGTCCGTTCGGTCAGGGCGGAAATGTCCTCCCCGTTTTCCTTCGCGCGCGCGTTGATCTTGTCGTCCACGTCGGTGACGTTGCGGACGTAAGTGACGCGCGGATACAGCGTCCGCAGCAGGCGGATGAGGATATCCGCGCACATCATGGCGCGCAGGTTACCCAGATGCGCGCGGTCATAGACGGTCGGTCCGCAGAAATAGACGCGCACATTCTTAGGATCGAGGGGCGTGAACGGTCGCTTTTCGCGAAGATGGGTATCGTGCAGGCGGAGCACGTGTGCAGCAGGATCGGCCATACGCCGATCAATGCGCCAGCCTTGGTTCAGGTGCAACAGGCTTTGTTACTCTTGTCGGAAGGTTGGGCCCCTGTAATAGGGGGCGTATGAGCAGTGCCCTTTCCAGTCCGCCGACCGATCCGATAACTCCGCGCAGTCACGCGCTGGCCCTGCTGCGCGTTGCTTTGCCTCTGGCCCTGTCGCAGCTTTCCGAAATGGCTATGGGTGTCACGGATACGATCCTGCTCGGTGGCCTCGGAGTGACAGAGGTCGCGATCGGTGGCCTGTCGAGCACGTTCTTCTTCACGACGATGGTGACCTTTCAGGCCATGCTCGGCGGGGCAGGAGTGCTTCTGTCACATGGCCGGGGCGCGGAAGAACATGGCCGGACATCCCATGATGGTCGCAGCGTCATGAGTGCGACGTTGATGCTGGCTATTGCGGTCTTTATTCCCTGCGCGCTGTTGCTGGCTTTCTCAAAGACGATCTTTGGTGCGATTGGCGAGCCTGCCGAAGTTGTCACGCATGGCAGCCGTTTCATCGACATCCTGCTTTTGTCTCTGCTGCCCGATCTGGCAGTCATCGGCGTCCTGCGTGTCGCGCTGCCAGCGCTTGGAGCGGAAACACTGCTGCTCTGGATCATGCCCGCCATGGCAGTCTGTAATGGTCTGACCAATGCGGCTCTCATTCATGGTTGGGCCGGGCTGCCAGCCATGGGGCTTTATGGTTCCGCAACCGCCACGACGTTGACTGGCTGGGTCGTCAGTTTCGCGCTTTTCGGACTGTGCCTGACCCATCCGCGCGTTCGGGCGGTGCTGAAGCCGGCCGCCGTGCAGTGGTCTGTCGTAAAGGAGCTGCTGAAGCTCGGCGGGCCGATGATGATGGGAGCGGCGGCCGAGATCCTGATGTTCCAGATTACCAGCCTGCGTGCTGGTGAACTTGGGACACATAGTCTGGCCGCTCATCAGGTGGCGCTGAATGTCAGTTCGTTGTTGTTTATGGTGTGTCTGGCAGTCGGTCAGGCGACCAATGTCCGCGTAGCTTACTGGCGTGGTGCGGGCCGCATGGAGCAGAGCCGTCGTGCAGCCCTGACTGGTACGGGAATCGTCCTGATGTGGAGCCTCGCCACATCCTCGCTGCTGCTGATCTGGCCGGAAAAAATCCTGCCGCTCTATTTTTCGAATCGTGCGCCCGATCCCGAGACCACGGCGCTTGTTGTCATCCTGCTCCGGACCGCTGGGCTGTATCAGATCGTGGATGGGCTGCAATGCGTGTTCAGTGGCGCCCTACGTGGCTGCGGCGATGCCATTACGCCCATGCTAATTGCAGTAGCGAGTTACGGTCTGATTGGTTTGGTTTTCGGGGGATGGCTGGCCTTCCACCAGCATGTCGGTGTGGAAGGCCTGTGGATCGGCATGGCGCTGGCGTTGGCCACGACCTGCGTGGCTTTCGGGATCAGGCTGCTTCGCGTGATGCGGAAGCCCGCGCCTGCCATATCGTAAGCCCGTAGATCACCAGTCCCAACGACGAGAACAGCGCTCCGCCCCAGCCAACGGACCCCAGCCCCAGCCCTGAACTGACCAGCACCGCCCCCAGCCATGCTCCGAAGGCGTTGGCGAGATTGAACGCCGAATGGTTGAGTGAGGCGGCGAGGGTCTGTGCGTCTCCGGCAACTTCCATCAGGCGCGTCTGAAGGGCGGGGGAGAGCATAATGATCCCGGCCGGAACAAGAAACGTGATCGGTAGCATGGCGTAGGGTGACGGCAGTAGCAGCCAGAACCCCAGCATGAAAACAATGCTTGCCGTCAGCGAGACGATTACCGTCCGGTCAATGCTGCGATCCGCCATGGTGCCGCCGAGCGCATTGCCCGCAACCATGCCTAGACCCCATACCACCTGATAGACCGCGACAAGCCAGCCTGGAAGCTGCGTCACTTCCGTCAGTCCGGTCGTCAGAAAGGTGTAGATCCCGAACAGGCCGCCGAACCCAACTGCGCTGGTCAGCAGTGTTAGCAGAACCTGCGGGCGTTTGAACGCGCCGAGCTCGGTGAGTGCGGTTGCACTCGGATGAGGCCTGTCGCGCGGTGCGAAGAACCATATCCCCGCAAAGCAAAGAGCGCCCAGCGCCGCGATCGTGCCGTAGGCCTCACGCCATCCCACATGATTGGCAGCATAGGTCGAAAGCGGAGAACCAATAACGGTTGAAATCATAATGCCCGACAGCACCCGTCCGACCGCTCGTCCGCGTCGGGCGCGCTCGACCATCGACGCGCCGATCAGGGCCGAAACGCCAAAGAAAGCCCCGTGAGGCAGGCCCGTGATGAAGCGCATAAGTTCGATGCCCGCAAAGCTGGGCATCAGGATGCTGCCAATATTGCCCACGATGAACAGGCATAACAGGCAGAGCAAGAGCGTGCGGCGTGGCAGCCGTGCGCCTAGGATTGCAATCAGCGGTGCTCCGATGACGACGCCCATGGCATAGGCCGAAATGGCCCAGCTTGCCTGCGAAATGGTGATGTTCAGGGAGTGGGAAAATTCCGGCAGCAGACCCATCATGGCGAATTCGCCGGTGCCGATGGTGAATGTCGCCAGCATGAGGGACAGCATGGCCGGTTCGACACCGTGGGGTGGGCGCACCCGTTCGACGTCGAGAGGTTCGATGGAGTCCATAAGAAGTAAGCCCGGGAATGGAGGTCAGGACTGTGCTGTCATTGCCGGATAATGAGAAGCAGTAACGGCTCCCCGAGAGGGAGGAGCCGTTGCGGACAGATCAGTTCTCGGTTGGCAGGCGGATGGTCTGACCCGGATAAATGTCATCCTTGGATGTGACAAGCGGTTGATTTGCATCAAGGAGCTCATCACCCGTGACATCTTGGGGCAGCTTGTCGGCAACCTCGTCCAGCGTCTTACTGGTCTTGATCTCCAGAAACTCGGGATCGGGCGTTCCGGGCGGTACGGCAATTTCGGCTTCGACTGCGGACACGCCTGCGACGTTGCCAGCCGCCAGGATCATCTGGTCGCGTTCCTTGGCGCTTTCCGCCTTGCCACGCAGATAGATGGTACGGTCATCGATCACCAGATGGGACATGTGCATCTGGGCGAGGCCAAATCTCTTGAAGGCACGCTTAATGACGCTCTCCCCGGGCTTGGGGGGCAGTGGCGCGTCAAGGGACTGAACCAGTCCTTCAAGGGAGCCTTCGCCGACACGGCCGGCCTTGGGATTGAAGCGATAGATTTTCATACAGGAAACTCGAAAAAGCGTGTTGCTCCCCTAAGGCGCGCTGCTTCAGAAACGCATGGGGAGTTCCGGACCGTTAGCGCAGCCTGACATAAAGTGGTTGCGTATTTTCCGAACCCCCACTGCAAGAAAATCACAGGGCTCGCAAGAAGGTTTTGATTGACCCCAGCCGGGGATTCCTGTAGGCGCGACGGCACAGCCGGAAACGTGGACGTACCGGCCGGACCATTAGTGCGGGATTCTGCATCTCGCCGGCCCGGCATCTGGGTGCGCGCCCGTCCTTTCCAATCCGGGGAAGGGCCTACCGGCACAACAAAACGGACTGCCATGCAGCATGGGGCGGTTCAGATGAGTACAGGGGTTAACCCATGTCAAAGCGTCTTGAGAGCAAGTACAAGATTAACCGCCGCCTCGGCGTTAACCTGTGGGGCCGTGCCAAGTCCCCGGTCAACCGTCGCGAATACGGCCCCGGCCAGCATGGTCAGCGCCGCAAGCAGAAGCCGTCCGACTTCTCCATTCAGCTGATGGCCAAGCAGAAGCTCAAGGGCTACTACGGCAACATTAGCGAGAAGCAGTTCCGCAAGTATTATGACGAAGCCGTCCGTCGCAAGGGCGATACTTCCGAGAACCTGATCGGTCTGCTCGAGCGTCGTCTGGATGCCGTTGTGTACCGTCTGAAGTTCGCGATCACGCCGTTCGCTTCGCGTCAGTTCGTTAGCCACGGCCACGTCACGGTTAACGGCAAGAAGGTGAACATCCCGTCCTACCTCGTGAAGGAAGGCGACGTCATCGAGGTTCGTGACTCCTCCAAGCAGCTCGCCATCGTGCTTGACGCTGTGCAGACGGGTGAGCGCGACACGCCGGAATACGTCGAAGTCGATCATCGCCAGATGAAGGGCACGTTCCTGCGTACCCCGGTTCTCTCCGACGTGCCGTACCCGGTGCAGATGGAACCGAACCTGGTCGTCGAGTTCTACTCCCGCTAATCCGATCCTGGGCCACCGGCCCGGATCAGAAAGCGACCGGAAACGCCGGGCGGGTCTCCCGTCCGGCGTTTCCTGTTTTCAGGCCCACCGCCCGGATGCGCGGCCAGTGCCGGTTTGCGGCGTTTTAGCGTAATTCCGGGCGTCTCGTTTCCATCGGAGTTCCCATGTCCGAAGTCCCTAGCGCGGAAATCAGCCGCGAGATCGCTCGTCGGCGCACCTTTGCCATCATCTCCCATCCTGATGCCGGTAAGACGACCCTGACTGAGCGTATCTTGCGTGCCGGTGGTGCCATCCAGATGGCAGGCAATGTCCGCGCCAAGGGCGAGCGTCGCCGGACCAAGTCCGACTGGATGGGCATCGAGCGTGACCGTGGTATTTCCGTTGTGACTTCGGTCATGACCTTCGAATATGGCGACTGCGTCTTCAACCTGCTCGATACGCCAGGTCATGAAGACTTCTCCGAAGATACCTACCGGACCCTGACGGCGGTGGACTGCGCGGTCATGGTTATTGACGCTGCAAAGGGCATCGAGGACCGGACCCGCAAGCTGTTTGAGATCTGCCGCCTGCGCGACATTCCCATCGTCACCTTCATCAACAAGATGGACCGTGAAGCACAGGATTGCTTCGCGCTGCTCGACGAGATCGCCAGCACGCTGGCTCTTGATACGTCCCCGGCGACCTGGCCGATCGGGCGTGCCGCAAAGTTCATCGGCACCTACGATCTGCGCACGAAGGAAGTGCACACCAAGGAGGCCGTCGGAGAAGACGATCCTCGCATCATCCAGATGCGCGAGGAAGTTGAGCTCGCTGAAGCCGCCCTGCCGGAATTTGACCGTGAATCCTTTGATGCCGGTCATCTGTCCCCGGTGTTCTTCGGCTCGGCCATGAAGGAAATTGGCGTCACGGATCTGCTTGATGCGCTTGTCGCCTATGGTCCGGCCCCGCGTGCCCAGCAGACCGAGACCCGGGAAGTGAAGGCCAGCGAAGATCAGGTCACGGCCCTAGTCTTCAAGATCCAGGCCAACATGGACCCCAATCACCGTGACCGCATGGCGTTTGCCCGCGTGTGCTCCGGCCGTCTGACTCGCGGGATGCGCCTCAAGCATGTCCGCACCGGCAAGCAGTTCGCTCTGCACACGCCACAGTTTTTCTTTGCTCGTGACCGCCAGCTTGCTGAAGAAGCGTTTGGCGGCGATGTCGTTGGTATCCCGAACCACGGAACCTTGCGGATCGGCGACACGCTGAGCGAGAGCGAAGACCTGCGTTTCACCGGCGTGCCGCATTTCGCCCCCGAAATCCTGCGTCGTGTTCGTCTTGATGATGCGATGAAGGCCAAGAAGCTCCGTCAGGCTCTTGTGGAACTGGCCGAGGAGGGCGTCGTCCAGCTCTTCCGCCCGCAGGACGGTCTGTCGCCGATTGTGGGCGTGGTCGGAACGCTTCAGCTCGACGTGCTTCAGTCCCGGCTTCAGGGCGAGTACGGCGTGGCTATCGGCTTCGAGAGCACGCCCTATTCCCTGGCTCGCTGGATCACCGGCGACCGCGCCAAGATCGAGGCGTTTCAGGATCTGAACCGATCCGCCATGGCCGACGATCTGGATGGAGATCCGGTTTTCCTCGCAACCTCGTCTTTCATGATGCGACGGACCATCGAAATGAACTCCGATCTGGAGTTCCATGACATCAAGCAGATCGGCATGGCCTCGGTCTGAAACGGAAAAACCCCGCTCTGCAAGGAGCGGGGTTTTTTCTTACAATCCCATCAGGGAAAGAACGCTGTCGAAGGACTGGAGCGATGCGCCTTCAACAATCAGCGTCCGGCCGATCTGAAGCGCCTTCTGCCGTGCGAGCAGACTCTCCTGTTCCGTGGTGCAGAGACCATAATCCGCCACCTGAGCGAACCCGACGGTCCGGCGGATCATTTCCAGTCCGCAGAACCCGGCCGTGTCGCGCAGGATTTCGCTCAGGGTGGTTTCGATGAGGGCTGGTCGGGTATCGGGCCGGGAGAGCGCCCACATATCTCCGCAGCCTGCCCGAAAGCTGGTTCGCAGTTCTTCGGAAAACTTCTGCCAGAAGGCGAGCATCTCTGTCCGGATTGCGCCCGCCTTGTGGGGCGCGGCGCAGAGGTGCAGCGCCAGATTGCCCAGATAAAGCCCGCAGTCAAAGCCGATGGGCCCCATCGTTGCGAACTCACCGTCAATGACCCGCACATCCGCGCCATCCAGCATGATGGAGCCTGTATGCAGGTCGCCGTGCAACAGGGCTTGCCGGACTGTCAGGAAGCGGTCCTGAAGCCGTCCGACGGCCTGATGCAGGACCTGATCGGTTTGAAGTGCCTTTACATCCGCTCGCAGGCCTTCTTCCGGTTCCGGATTGCGGTCGCAGACACGATACGGGTCCGTCAGGATCAGATCGACCGTAATGCGGGTGAGGGCGGTATTGCCGGAAAACTGTTCCAGCAGATGCGCGCCGGTTTCAAAGGGCTGGCTGACCCAGCCCGTCGCCTGGACGGTGCGGGCGACATACGACCCGATTACGGTGGAAAATCCCGGAGTGGCCTGATCCGCGATCAGGGCCGAACGCAGCACTTCATGCTCCGTCAGGCATTCCATGACGAGCAGGAACAGGTCCGGAGCATAAGCGAAAAGCTCGGGCATCAGCCCCGTAACGGCAGGGGCGACGGCCTGCATGTAGCGCGACTCATACAGGGCGCGTTCCAGAGGCATCGGCCAGTCCGGCGCCACGCGCACATGGGGGAGCGCCTGCTTGCAGCACAATGCTCCCGTCGAGCCATTCACCAGGAATACCGTATTGAGATTGCCGTCACTGACTTCGCGAATGTCCCAGTCGGCAGCCGCGCCGCCCAGACGCTCTGAGAGGTCATGTCGCTGGGCCAGCCAGTCCCGCAAGGCTGAAGCATCGAGAATGCGGTAGGTCATCGGGTTTGCTCCAGCATGGCAGACAGGGTGGGGACGAGCCGTTCGGGCAGTTCCGTATCAGGCTGAACCAGTTTCAGCGCCTGATATTCCGTATTGCCAAGACGGCGGCAACGCTCCTTCAGGGATTCGAAATCCAGTGTGGTGGTAAGGTCCATTCCGATATCCACGATATGCGTCCGGGGATGCTCGCAGGCTAGAAGGCAGCCCCCGACCCGACAGTCGGCTTCCGTCAGACCCAGTTCCTCGTGACATTCCGCGAGAAGCTGGGCCGCCAGATCGATCTCCACCTCGCCCTCGCGGCTTTCCACATTGCCTGCCGGAGCGCCCTGCCAGTAGCTGGGAAGGTAGATGGAGTGTTCCGACCGCTGACCGATCATGATCCCGTCGAGGGTCCGTAGCAGTCCTACAACCGCCAGCGGGCGTAGTATTTGCGGGCCATAAAGATCCGGCTCGCGCATCTGGGCGAGAACCCGGCGGTATTCGGACCAGTGACCGCTGATGACGTCAGGCTCGATTAAATCCGCACAGAAAACGCGGCCGTTATACAGGCTGGGATGCTTCGCAAGGGTAGCCTCCCAGTGCGATGCCACGCAGGCTTCGGTTTCCGGAGACAGCACTGGCATAGAGCGTCCGACCCGTACGACGACGTCGGGTTCCAGAAGCGTCACAGACCATTCTGACGGGGAGGGGGACATCTGTCGCTCCGGACGAGAAAGCGGAAAGGGCTTCTTTCATGGACCGGAATATCCGGCCCCGCAACGTGCCGTCAGGGCATTTCAAGCCGGACTGAAACCGGGCAGTGATCTGACAGTCCGGTAGGCACTGTATCATTTTTATAGGTCATGACCCGCAGGCTGTCGGGTACGAGCCAGTCCCGCGCTGCATTTCCCAGCAGGATATGATCGATGAAATATTCTCCGCCCCAGCACGGGCTGGCCTTGCCCGCCGTCGCGAGCGTAACGGGCGTTTCGGCCTCGATCTGCTGCATCAGCGGATCATGCAGGGTCAGACGGCGGTTGAAGTCACCCAGAACCGCATAGGCTTCGCCCTCATCGTGCCGTTCCAGCATCCAGTCCTGCATGATGCGGAATTGTTGGTACAGGATCGGGCAGGAATGCTGGCGCTGGTTCAGTGGCTGGTCCCAGCATCCGGTCTTGAGATGGACTACCAGAAGACGCAGGCTCGCATGACCGTCGCTGATGGTCACATCCAGCCCCCCCCGCAATTGGTGCGGCGCATCCGGCTTTGCGACGTTCAGAGCTGAGAGTTCATCGTTGACCGTCACGTGCAGATCTTGACGTACGGCCACGCCAACCCGCTGCACTACAGAATCGGGCGTCAGAATGATCTGATAGGTTGTAGGACTGAAAACACGGGATGCGGCGACGGGGCCGTCTGTTTCTTCAAAAGCTACGACATCCGAGTCCAGATGCCGGGCATAAGCCGCAAGTTTTGCGAAATCGCGGTGCTCGCCCCCTGGAACATCTTCCGGCAGGGCCGGATCTCCGGACAGGCGCAGCGTCAGCCAATCCATATTCCAGGTTGAGAGTTTGATGGTGTGAGCTGAAGCAGGCTTCAGGCTGCCGGCCAGAAAAAGACTGGCCAGCATGGAAGCCGCAGTGTGCTTCAGGCTGTCTGTCCTTCGGCCGCGCGGATTTCCTCAAGCACGTTCTCGACGGTGCGCGTCTTGCGCGTGCCTTCGTCGAGAATGAGGATCTCGCCCTTGGGGATGTCGTAGAACCAGCCCTGAAGCTTAAGGGCACCCTGCGCCAGCGCCCGAACGACCGTGGGATGTGTGCGCAGATGCACGAGCTGGAGCAGCACGTTGTATTCTGCGAGGGAGCGGATGTCTTCCGGCCCGGCATCCTCGGCCTTCAGATCGCCCAAAGCAGCGCGTGCAGCTTCGCCGTGGCGCATCCAGCTCTTGACCGTCGGCAGGCTGTCCAGCTTCGGCGAGTTCAGATCCATTAGCGCGCCCATGGCGCCACAGTTGGAGTGACCGCAGATGATGACGTTCTTCACCTTGAGCGCGCCAACCGCGTATTCAATGGCGGACGACACTCCACCCAGCATCTCGCCATAGGCCGGCACGATATTGCCGACATTGCGCACGATGAAGAGTTCGCCAGGCTCCGTCTGGGTAATGAGACTGGGGCTGATCCTGCTGTCGGCGCAGGTAATGAACAGGGTAGATGGAGACTGGCTGGAGGCCAGGCTTTCAAACAGTTCCGCATTTTCCGGATAGACGTCCGTTTCGAATTGACGGACGCCGCCCAGCAGTTTCGCCAGAGTATCACGACCACAGGCCATGGTGTTCTCCTTCATCTTGAACTACCGGGCAGTTAGAAGGCTTTGTCAGGGCAGGTAAAGCATGATTTCGGTCCCCCCATGCTTTGTAACCGGCCTGACATACCATGACGTGTTTTCTTATGCGGATTCCAGTGCCTTGTGCAGCATTGCAAACACCGCCTCCGAGTCCGCATCCGGACCACCGGCCTGAGCCATGTCCGGCCGGCCACCGCCGCCTTTGCCACCCATCAGCGCCGAAGCCTCGCGCACCAGCTTGACCGCATCCAGACGGTCCGTCAGGTCCTTGGTCACGGCGATCACGATGCTGCCACGGCCATCGGCACTGGACATCAGCGCCACGACACCCGAACCGATCTGCTTGGAGATGCTCTCCGCAAGGCCCTTAAGTTCCTTAGGGCTGACATCGCCCAGATCGCGTGCAGAAAGCGTGATACCGTTGATGCTCTCCGTGGCACTGGTGCCTTCGCCGGTCGCGAGCTTGCGCTGAAGATCCGAGACCTGCGCCGTCAGGGACTTACGCTCTTCCAGAAGCGCAGCAACGCGGGAGGTAGCATCAGCGACCGGAACCTTGAGCAGGTCCGCAATTTGCTTCAGACGGCTCTCGGTCTCCAGTGCCAGTGCTTCAGCAGCGAGACCACAGACAGCCTCGATCCGGCGCACGCCTGCTGAGACGCCACTTTCCGACACGATCCGGAACGGCCCTATCTCGCCGACACGGTTCACATGCGTGCCGCCGCAAAGCTCGATGGAATAGGCCGTGCGATCATCGTCACCCTTGCCCATCGAGACCACGCGGACTTCATCACCGTACTTCTCGCCGAACAGAGCCATTGCGCCTTCTGCCACGGCTTCTTCCTGTGTCATCAGGCGCGTTTCGACCGGGGCATTCTCGCGGATGCGGGTATTGACCTCTGCCTCGACCGCAGCCAGCTCCTCATCCGTCAGTGGACGCGGCTGACTGATATCGAAGCGCAGACGCTCCGGCGCATTGAGACTACCCTTCTGCGTGACATGCGTGCCGATCTGCCGACGCAGGGCCTCATGCAGCAGATGGGTTGCGGAGTGATGGCCACGCACCGCCGTGCGGCGCGCGTGATCAATTTCGGCATGCACAGCCATGCCTGGCTTCAGCGTCCCTTCGACAACCTTGCCGTAATGCACGATCAGATCGCCATTGCGCTTCTGTGTATCGGTGATCTCGACGCGTAGGCCCGGAGCCGTCAGTGTTCCATGATCGCCAACCTGACCGCCGCTTTCACCATAGAACGGGGTCTGGTTCAGCAGGATCGCAACAGTATCGTCACCAGAAGGTGCCTCGGCAAGTTCGTCATTGCCCCGGAAGATTCCTTGAACTTCCGCATCGGCCTTTTCAGACACATAACCGAGGAACTCGCTCGGCCCATGCTTGTCCCGTGCGTCGAACCACACCGTTTCAGCCGCGGCATCCCCCGACCCGACCCAGGCCGCACGCGCACGCTTGCGCTGCTCGGTCATGGCCGTGTCGAAACCGGCCTCATCCACTGTGCGGCCCTTTTCACGCAGCGCATCCTGCGTCAGATCCAGCGGGAAACCAAACGTGTCATAGAGCTTGAACGCTACGTCACCCGGAAGAGCTTCCTTGTCGCCCAGACGGTCAAGTTCGTCGGAGAGCAGCGTCAGGCCGCGTTCCAGAAGGGCAGTGAAACGTTCTTCTTCGCCCTTCAGCGTCTGTGCAATCAGGGCCTGATGCTGGACGAGTTCCGGATAGGCCGCGCCCATCTGTTGGATCAATGCCGGCAGCAGTCGATAGAACACCGGCTCCTTCGCACCCATGATGTGCAGATGGCGCATGGCGCGACGCATGATGCGACGTAGCACATAGCCGCGGCCTTCCTTGGACGGCAGCACGCCATCGGCGATCAGAAATGCAGTGGAGCGCAGATGGTCGGCCACAACGCGATGGCTGGCCTTGAATGGGCCATCGGCGTCCTGATGCATTATTTCGGCTGAGGCCTCGATCAGCGCGCGCATCGTGTCGGTATCGTAGTTGTCGCGCTTGCCCTGCATGATCGCGGCAAAACGCTCCAGTCCCATACCTGTGTCGATCGACGGACGGGGTAGGGCATCGCGCGAGCCATCCGGCTGGTCGAGGAACTGCATGAACACGAGGTTCCAGATCTCGACGAAGCGGTCCCCGTCTTCGTCCGGGCTGCCCGGGGGGCCGCCGAACACGCTGTCGCCGTGATCATAGAAGATCTCGGAGCACGGACCACACGGGCCCGTATCACCCATGCGCCAGAAATTATCCGAGGTGCCGATGCGGATGATCCGGTCGTCGGACAGGCCGGCGATCTTCTTCCAGAGATCGGCTGCGTCCTCGTCTTCCGCATAGACCGTAGCGAGTAACTTGTCTTTCGGAAGGCCGAAATCGCGCGTTAGCAGCGTCCAGGCGAATTCGATGGCTTCAGGTTTGAAGTAATCCCCGAAACTGAAATTGCCCATCATTTCGAAGAAGGTGTGATGGCGCGCCGTGTACCCGACATTGTCGAGATCGTTATGCTTGCCTCCTGCGCGTACGACCTTCTGTGCCGTGGTGGCGCGGGAGTAGGGGCGTGTTTCCTGACCGGTGAAAACGTTCTTGAACGGCACCATGCCAGCATTGGTGAACAGCAGTGTCGGGTCGTTCTGCGGCACCAGGGATGCTGAAGGAACGATGCGGTGGCCCTGCGAACCAAAGTATTCGAGAAAGGCCGATCTGATATCGTTGGTGCTGGTCATGATGAGGGAGCGTCAGTTCCGGGAAGACAGGGAAATAATCTGTCTGTCCTTAGACTATTGTGGCCGCCTTGGAAATGCGGCCCTCAGTCATTGCGGTTATGTGGTCCGGTGCTGTTGTCTGGGAAAACAGATAGGTTGGAGTTAGCTGCCGGCATTGTGCCGTCAGCCTGCGCCCGGAAGACGAGGTGTCGCGAAAGATTGAAATTGGCGATCATGCCGCACAGAGCACCTGCAGCAAGTGCAATCACTGGATGACGAACGGTCAGCGGAACCGTTGCGTACAGCAGGAAGACCATGCCGCGATTGAGGAGAAAGCCGACCGAATTGGCTAGCAGGAATCGCAGCCACTGCAGGGCCATGTGCTGGTTCGAGGCTGCCGAGAGGCGGAAAGTCCAGAACCGGTTGAGGAGCCAGTTCTCGGTCGCCGCAACGAAATATGCGGTCAGGGTTGCCGCGGTCAGCCCCAGAGGTGAGCGGAGCAGCGATACCGTTCCCCAGTCCACCAGAAACCCTAGACCGCCCACCGCCCCGAAACGCAGGAACTGATCGATGATTTCCGACCGGGTGCGTGGATAGAAAATGCGGCTGAGTGACAAGGAGCATGTCTCCGGGGGCTCGGGGTGCGCCCGCTCTAGCCTGTAGGGAAAGTCAGCTGCAAGGAGAGTTTCGTTTCCGGTATGGTGGCTACCTAAAGAAAAAGGCGCCCCGAAGGACGCCTTTCTCAAAACCGAAGTCGAAGACCCCGGCGTCAGATCATGTCTGAATTACTTCAGGATGATCTCGACGCGACGGTTCTGCGGCTCGCGGGTGTTCGGGCCGGTCGGAACCAGCGGCTTGGACTCGCCGTAGCCGTGGATGTCGATGGCAGCAGCCGGCACACCGTCACGGATCAGCTCAGCCTTCACGCTGGAAGCGCGACGGTTGGACAGACCCAGGTTGTACTTCTCGCCGCGGGGACCCGGGTGAGCAGCAGAGTTATCCGTGTAGCCGTTGACTTCGATGCGCGTCGTCTGGACGTGCGTGGAAGCCTGGGCTGCCTGGGCGACGATCTCACGGGCGCGGCCCGTCAGGTCAGACTTGTCCCAGTCGAAGAACACGAGATACGTGCGGGCCGGGGTCGGAGCCGGCGGAACAACAACCGGAGCCGGCGGCGGCGGCGGCGGAGCCGTGTCGAAGGCATAGCGCAGGCCCAGGATGAACTGGTGCGAGAAGCGCTGGTCGAAGTTCACGTTGCCCTTGTGCACGCCGGAAGCGTTGTAGGCCGTGGAATGATACGGACCGTTGACAAAGTCCTGACCGATGAAGCGGTATTCCGTCGTGATGGCCAGACCCGGAACGTTCGGGATGTCGTAGGCTGCACCGACGATGCCCTGGTACGCGAAGCTGCCCTGCGTGCCGCCCATGCGGTCAACAGCGCCGTTCACGTAGTTGGTCGTGGTCGGGTTGTAGTGCTGCCACAGATAGCCAGCGCCGACACCGACGAACGGCGTGACGGGGACGTTCAGGCCGAAGTTGGCGAGATCGATGTCATACAGCACGTTGACGAGGCCGCCATAAGCCTGGTCGGACCCGTGGGTCATGCCGTTAACAGCCGTCGGGCGACGGTGGTTGATCTGAGAGTAGTTGTACAGACCCTCGACTTCAACGCGCAGGCCGTTACCGAAGCCCCAGCCGAATGAACCGAAACCGGTGAAGCCGTCGTGGTGGCGGTAGCGGGAGCTCGAAGCAGCGTTGCTGCTCGTGCCGTCAGCCTGCGTTGTCGGCGAGAAGGAGCCGTGCTGCTGCTGAACCAGGTTGTAACCACCGCCAATGTTGACATAGGGGCCGGTGATCGTGCTGGCCATGGCAAGCGACGGTGCGGCGACCATCGACGTCATGGCAAGGAGTGCCGTGCGGAGACGCATGTTTTCGTCCTCTTAGTGACTAACGTTCGAGCCGTTGGAAAATGCTTTCGCCAACGGACCCAGCGCGATGCATAAGCGCATATAGAGCGCAGAGTTCCCTGCGACAAAGCCAGTCAGGGCCTTCAGGCTCTACTCGGGGTAGGGGAGTGACATAAAAGCCACATTCCATTTCGCCCGCTTCACGATCTACGCCTCGCGTCTATGTTGCCTTAGCTCATGGTTCCAGCAGAAGCCAGAGGCTGGAGTAGAAATCAGCTATGCAAAAATGGAGGTAAAACAGTTATTTAGCTGTCATGTGACGGAATTTTAAGATTCCTCACGGGCGGCAGCCTTCGCGGATGAGTAGATTACGCACTATTTCTGAAGAAATATCACGGGTTGTGAAGGCCTTCCCGATCCCGCGCAGCAGAACGAAGGCAACCTTCCCATCCTGCATTTTCTTGTCCCGAGTCATGTGGCGCAGAAGCGTATCGGCGGAGAACGACTCCCGGAACCAGTCAAAACTCACCGGCATGTCGAGATTGCGCAGATGACAGTCCAGTCGGTGCAGGTCTTCGACTGGCGCGTAACCAAGTTCCACAGATAGGGTCATGGCCAGATGAATCCCGATCGAGACCCCTTCGCCGTGGAGCAGGCGTCCGTCATATCCCAGTTCTGCTTCCAAAGCGTGCCCGAACGTATGTCCCAGATTGAGCAGCGCCCGGCCGCCGACAGAAGCTTGTTCTTTTTCATCTGCCACCACGACCGCTGCCTTGAAGGCGCAGGCCCGACGCACAGCCTCTGCTAGAGCCGCGGGATCGCCGTCCAGCACTGCGTGTCCATGTGCTTCGCACCAGGCGAACAGCTCCGGATCGGCAATGAGGCCGGATTTGACGATTTCGGCATATCCTGCAATCCGCTGGCGACGGGGCAGGGTCGCCAGCGCGGAGCTGTCGGCGAGAACTGCGATGGGCTGATGGAACGCCCCGATCAGGTTCTTACCTGCCGCGGCATTGATGCCTGTTTTGCCGCCGACGCTGCTGTCCACTTGCGAAAGAAGTGTGGTCGGGATCTGTACGAAGGGCAGCCCACGCAGGGCTGTCGCTGCGACAAAGCCGGCCAGATCGCCCACGACGCCACCACCTAGGGCGACAATGGTTGTCTTGCGTTCGATGCCTGTGGATAGAAGCTGGTTCATGACATCGCCGTAGCAGGCGAGGGACTTGCTTTCCTCGCCGCCTGAAACCGAAATCACATCCGCGCGGATGCCGGTCTCCTCGAACGATGCCAGAAGTCGCGGCAGATGCAGTTCAGCCACGGTTGCATCTGTAATGACGATGACGCGCTTTTGGGGCAGGTGCGCGGCCAGCCGGGCGCCTGCCCGAGAAATGAGACCCGGTCCAATCAGCACATCATAATTATGATGGCTGAGCGACACGTGAACTGTCTCTGGCCTACGATATTCTTCCAGGACTTCCCGTACGCGCTGCACGCCCTGTTCCACTGTATCATCTCCACAATCGATAATGATGTCCGCCTCGGCGTAGACGGGGTAACGCAGCCCGACCAGCCGCTCCAGCACTTCATCCGGGCGTCCCTGCGCCAGAAGCGGACGTCCTGTACGTCCGGCAACCCGCTTGACGAGGACATGCACCGGGGCACGCAGCCAGACCGAAACCGCATGACGGCGGACCAGATGGCGCGTCTGGGCATCCATCCAGGCCCCACCGCCCGTTGCAAGGATGCAGGGTGGACCGTCGAGGAGTCGCTGGATGACGCGGCGTTCGCCGTCCCGGAACGATGCCTCGCCATGGCGGGCGAAGATTTCGGGAATCGAACAGCCAGCCGCTCTTTCGATCTCGATATCGGCATCCACGAACGGCAGCCCGCAGATTTGGGCAAGGCGCCGTCCGATGGTGGTTTTGCCAGCCCCCATCATTCCAACGAGCACAACCGTGCGTGACGGTATGCCATCGGGTGAGAAAAAGGGTTCTGGCTTGGCTGAAAGGGGGAAAGGCAGGCGTGACATGCCCTGCTACCTATCATAGGAGAAGGAGCACGTCCTGCCTTCACTTCGAGACCTTTTCCAATGGCAAATCTTGATCGTTCCCTTTTCCGCCTGCCGATGATCGGTGGGGCTGTTGCCGTCCTTCTTGTTCTGGGCGCCGGCGGAGCGTTTTTGCGTCTGGGCATGACCGCCACCCCACCTGTCCAGACCATGGTCCACAAGGATCTGCCCGGAGGCGCGTTCGCAGCTTCCTCCGCTCCGCAGGCTGCGCTCCCCGCTATGCCGCCTGTGCCAGCAACCGGACCGATGCCTGCAGCCCAGCCGGCTCCGGCTTCTGCTCCCGTCGCGGCTGCCCCCGTTGCCCAGCTGACGCCTTCCACGCCGCTGCCGACGATGCCGGCTCCCAAGGCATCGCCAGCCCAGCCCACACCTGTCGCTCCGCTTCCTGCGCACTGATCCGCTCTTCATGGCGCGCGACAGTGACGCCCAGGTAGAGAACAGGCATGTCGAGGCTTTTCTGGAGATGCTTGCCGCCGAGCGCGGCGCGGCGCTGAAAACCCGTCAGGCCTACGCCTCTGACCTTGCCGATTTCGCAACACACTGCGCGCCGCTCTCCCTTTTTGAAGCCCGGGGAGAGGAGGTTCGGTCCTATCTTGCGGAACTCTCCCGTGCTGGACTGGCGGCGCGGACAGCGGCCCGGCGTCTCTCCTGCCTGCGCCAGTTCTATCGTTTTCTGATGCTCGAGTCGGTACGCGAGGACGATCCAACTGAGCGCCAGCAGGCCCCCCGAATAACGTCCTCTCTTCCCAGGCCGCTGGATGAAGACGAAATCCGCCTCTTGCTGGAAACCGGTACGCGCGGACATGAAAATGAGCGCCGGGATATCGTCTCCCGCGCGGCGCTGGAGTTGCTCTATACGACTGGCCTGCGCATTTCCGAACTGCTGGCTTTGCCGGCAACCTGTGTGCTTGTCCGTGGACCTATGCTGCTGGTTCGTGGGAAAGGTGGACGCGAACGACTGGTGCCTTTGTCCCAGAGTGCGCGGGAGGCGGCGGATCAACTCGTGCATTTCGATCGCGATCTCTGCAGTCCTTGGCTTTTTCCCGGACGCAATCCGCAGAGACATCTGACACGGCAGGGATTCGACAAGATCCTGCTCGCCTGCGCCCTGAAAGCCGGGCTGGACCCTGACCGTGTCAGCCCCCATGTCCTGAGGCACTCCTTCGCCAGCCATCTTCTGGCGCACGGGGCCGATCTGAGGGCGCTTCAGATGCTGCTGGGGCATGCGGATATCGCCACAACCCAGATATATACGCAGGTCATGTCCGAACGCCTGCAACAGGCCGTGGCGATGCATCATCCGCTGGCGCAGAAAGCAGTGCCCCCGATCGACGCGGACTGAACAGATCATTCCACATGTCGGAGGGACTGTTTCCGGACGCGCAGGCGTGCTATCCGGCTGGCCATGCGCCAATTCCTAGATTTCGAGAAGTCGGTCGCCGAACTCGAGACCAAGATCGACGAACTCCGCCAGATGGGCAGCCAGGGCAAGGACTCCGGCACCAGCGGCATTAATATCGATGACGAGATTGCCCGTCTGTCTGAAAAGGCTGACAAGCAGCTCCGCTCGACCTATGCCAAGTTGACGCCGCTGCAAAAAGTGCAGGTGGCCCGTCACGCCCAGCGCCCCAAGGCGCTGGACTACGTTCGTCTGTTGACCACGGATTATACGCCGCTGGCCGGTGACCGCGCCTTCGGTGACGATAACGCCATGATCGGTGGCCTGGCCCGTTTTCGTGGCGAGCCGGTTGTTGTTGTCGGAACTGAGCGTGGTCACGACACCGAAACGCGCCTGAAGCACAATTTCGGCATGGCCCGTCCCGAGGGTTATCGTAAGGCGCAGCGCCTGATCGAAATGGCCGGACGTTTTGGACTGCCGGTCCTGAGCTTCATCGACACCGCCGGCGCGTGGCCGGGAATCGATGCCGAAGCGCGCGGACAGGCTCAGGCTATCGCGAAGTCGATCGATGTCTGCCTCAAGGCTCCCGTGCCGCTGATCGTGACCGTGATCGGCGAGGGCGGTTCTGGCGGTGCCATTGCCATCGGCGCGGGCGACCGCATCCTGATGCTCGAGCACTCGATCTATTCCGTGATTTCGCCAGAAGCAGCGGCGTCCATCCTGTGGCGCGATCCGAAGCTGGCTCCGGCTGCAGCGGAAGCCCTCAAGCTGACGGCACAGGACCTTCAATCCCTCGGTGTGATCGACCGTATCATTCCAGAGCCCCTCGGTGGCGCCCAGCGTGCTCCGGAAGAAGCTGTCAAGGCGGTCGGGAATGCGATTGCTGACGAGCTTACCTCCCTTCAGGGTCTCACCGGACCGGCACTGATCCAGAAACGCCGGGACAAGTTCCTCTCCATGACCCGCGCCCCTCTGCATTGAGGAAGCCTTCAAAAGCCGCTGCTTCCCTGCAGCGGCTTTGTTTTTTCAGGCTGGTTGCTTGTGCGCCGCTTCACCGGCCAGTGGCTCGCGTCCATGCGCCATGATGAGATCATGCAGCGCCAGGGCCGCTTTCTCGACTAGACCCGCTTCATAGCCCTTGGCGACTAGTGCCACGCCGCTTGCGCCATCAGTCAGATGGTAGGGATAGGACCCGAGATCGACCGTCGGGAATGTTCTCTGCAGCGTCGCCAGATCGGCGGCAAAATCGCCTTCCTTCAGGCCTGCGGCGTGCCAGCTGGCGGAAACGAGCGGTGCGCCCTTTTCCAGCTGCGGCACTAGCCACGCGACCATTGATGCAAAAATCGACGGTACGCCGGCCATGACATGAACGTTGCCGATACTAAAGCCGGGCGCCACTGATACCGTGTTAAGAATCGGCGTGGAGCCCTTCGGCAGATAGGCCATGCGCTGGCGGGCTGCGTTGAACCGGTCCGCACCTAGCGCGGCTTCCAGCAGTTGGAAGCTTTCCTCATGCCGGGCCAGCGGTGCTCCCATCGCGGTTGCGACGCATTCGGCCGTGATGTCGTCATGCGTGGGGCCGATGCCGCCTGACGTGAAAACGAGATCGAATGCCGCGCTGCATTCGCGGAGCGTTCGCACGATCCGCTCTTCGATGTCCGGAATGACCCGTACTTCCATGAGCCGGATGCCCTGCGCATTGAGCGCCTGGGCCAGAACCCGGGTATTGGCGTCTTGTGTGCGCCCCGAGAGGATCTCGTTGCCGATGACGAGAAAACACGCAGTTTTTTGAAGCATCTGTCCGCTCCTGATAGTCTTCAGCACAGAACGTAACGGCTCCCCTCGCGTTGTCGAGGACAAACCCGCTCTGGAATTTCGTTTTCATCAGGAGGAACCATGACCAGCATCATGCTTTACCAGCCCGAATGCATTCTCGATCTGCGAACGACGCTTGGGGAGGGGCCTGTCTGGATTGAGGGTGAAAAAAGCCTGTATTTCGTGGATATCCCCGAAGCGAAGATCCATCGCTTTACACCCGCCAGCGGTGCCCATCAGACATGGTCCGCGCCGGACCGCGTGGCGTTCCTGCTTCCAGTCGCGGACGGAACATTCCTGGCCGGGATGCCGGACGGGCTGCGCCGCTTCGACCCGCGTAACGGCAGCTTCTCCGAGCATACGATCGTGGAAGCCGAAAAGCCCCGCAACCGGCTCAATGACGGCTGTGTCGATCCGCAGGGGCGCGTCTGGTTCGGTACGATGGACGATGGTGAGGAAAATCCCTCCGGCTCAATCTATCGCGTCGTTCACGACGGCAAGGGGCTGAACATCACCCATCACGACGAAGGCTATACCGTCTCCAACGGTCCCGCCGTCTCTCCGTGCGGCAAGGTGCTGTATGTCTGCGATAGCCCGGAGCAGACGATCTACGCCTTCGATATCAAAGCAGATGGCGATCTCGCCAATGAGCGTGTCTTCGCCCGACTGGAGCATGGCTACCCCGACGGGATCGTGACCGACAGTGAAGGGACCATCTGGTGTGGAGCCTGGGGTGGTGGGCGTGTGGCGCGTTTCAAGCCGGATGGTACGGAACTGCCGCCGATTCCCATGTCCGCCACGAATGTCACGAAAGTCGCTTTCGGTGGCGATGACCTGAAAACAGTTTTCGTGACGACGGCGCGCAAGGGACTGGACGCAGAGACGTTGGCGAAAGAGCCGCAGTCCGGCTCCTTGTTCACCTTCCGCACGGATGTCGCGGGTGTTCCGCAGCAGGTGTTCCGCCTGAACGGCTGACCTAGCCCAGAAGTTCCTGCAGAAGCGGGATCAGGGGAAGGTCAGGATCGGGCATGGCATAGCGGCCGAGATCGGCGGCCGCGACCCATTCCAGCGTCTGGCCTTCGCGCGGGGTGGGAACACCCCGCCAGCGTCGCACCACGTAAAGCGGCATCAGCAGATGAAACGGCCCGGCGTTTTCGCTAACGAAGGTGAAGGGCGCCAGACAGGCCCCCGTCAGATCCAGCCCCAGTTCCTCGCGCATTTCCCGAATCAGCGCCTGCTCAGGTGTTTCGTCGCGCTCGACCTTGCCACCGGGGAACTCCCAAAGTCCCGCAAGACGCTTCCCTTCCGGACGCCTGGCAAGAAGGATCCGTCCTTGAGCATCAAGCAGGGCAGCCGCCACGACCAGCAATGTCCGGGGTTTTGGCCGTTCTGCGACGACTGAAATGGCCTCAGCGGGAGGGGGAGCTGGCGCCTCGACTGGCTCCAGCGTCTTTGTGAGAAACGTTGAGCGCGGCAGCTCGAACAGATCGATCGGGCAGTCCTGCCCGCGCGAGACGAAACGTCGGCTGGATGTTCCCGTCTTCACAAAGCCGAGTTTTCCTAGAACTGCCGCTGATGCGACATTGTCCTGTGCGGCGTCGGCCGTGATTCTCTCCAGTTGCAGAACCGTTAGGCCCCATTCCACGACGCGCTGACCCGCCAGCGTGGTTAGACCCTGTCCCCACGCCGTCGGGGCCAGCCAGTATCCGAGCGACCCTGAACGCCGGTCATTAGACAGTACCAGCGCGATTGCGCCCAGCAGGGCTCCGTCGCGGGTGATGGCGAAGTGATGTGCGATGCCCTGGGCGCTGTCGCGGCGAGTGGAGTCGATCCACTGCTCCGCCAGTTCGCGGGGATAGGGGAAGGGCAGACGACTGAGCATCCGCACGACGCTCCAGTCATTGATGAGACGATGGATTGCCGGAGCGTCACCTGGCTGCAGGGAGCGCAGAACCAGTTCCCCTGCCTTGAGTTCTGGTGTCATGTCAGGATGAAGACACCTGATCGTCCGCGGGCTTGTCGGTCGGAACGCCACAGCGGGCCAGAAGCCGGCGTAGCATGTTGATGACCGGGAAGACTTCCTGATTGCGGTCGCCGCCCTGTTCGTTCCACGCAGCCTGTTCCAGCTCCACGATGTCCCGGTCTTCCTTGAAGATCCGCTCCGTGAATGCAACCAGAAACGGCCAGGCAATGTCTAGAACCAGCTTCGCCTTCGGGCGGCGGATCGAGAGTAGTCCGAACACGCGGCAGGTCTTCTGCTCCGCATCCTGCGGGACATAGACGATCCACAGATCCATGACCGGCGGCTCGTCACCCGTCGCGATGCGTAGTGTCTGGTATGGATATTCCGTCCGGATCGTCATGACGTCCTTGTGGGCGTATTTTTCGCTCGCGTCGCGGCGCTCGCCGAAAATGAATGTCTCGCCCCAGGGCTGCTTGCCGCCGGTCCGGGCAAAACTATAGCGCGCTTCGACCAGTGTGGGTTCGTCCCGCCCGCCCAGGAAGCGGGGTTTCATTTGGCCCATCTGCTTCATGTGCATGAACTGATGGTTCATATCCATCAGGTTCTCATGCATGAAACTGTAATGGCACGAGACGGTCTCGCCGAAACGGCGGGTCTTGTATTCGGGGTTGCCTACCGAGCCCAACTGCGGAAACGGTGTACTCTCGGCTTTTGCCGGATCGCCCGGGAAGATGAAGATCAGCCCGCCCTCCTCGCGGCACGGATAGGTCCGCACACCGTTCGGAAGCTTGCCCTTGCCCAGATAAGGCACGTCGATGCAGCGGCCCGAACGGCCATAGGCCCATCCGTGGTAGCAGCACTGGACCGCTTCACCACTGACCTTGCCGAGGCTAAGCGGAACCTGCCGGTGCGCGCAGCGGTCTTCCAATGCGAATACGCTGCCGTCCATGGGGCGTATGAGTGCGATCGGCTGTCCGGCATAACGCGTGCCGATGGTCTTGCCGCGCTTAAGTTCGCGCGACCAGGCAACCGGGTACCAGTAGTCAGGATTGGACAGGACGCGTCGAAGATCCCCGCTCTTCCGGATTACATCTTCTACGGGAGAATATTCACCGATATTCGGGTCGATGACCCGATCCGGGTTCGGAGATGTGCTTTCGGCGGCAGCAGAAGAGGCAGAAATAGTCTGCGACATGAGTATCCTGATCCGTGATGAAACCGCGACGTCGTCTTGTTGAGAATGAACTTAACAGGCAAAGCCCCACCACAGGAAGAGATCATTCTTCACCGACGCAGCGCGTCTTTCCCGCAACATGCGGCACAAAAACCATCTTTCTGGTGTCATTGAAACATCATCTGGCAATGCTGGCGCTTTGCGGGCGGCGCAGGCACGTTTAGGAGACCGCTTCCCAAAGTTTATAAATCCCAGTTTCCGGAGTTTCGGCCACGGTGCGAACCAGATCCCTGTTTCTTTCCTCCATCGCACTGTTTGCAGTCCGTCAGTCAGCCCTGGCTGCGGGTCATCCGCCTCTTCAGGTTGCTGATGATGCGGCGCCGGTTACGGCACATGCTCGCACGCATGTGGCCGCGCGCCATGCCGGGAATACCGCTCAGACTGCGGGAGGCAAAAACACGCCGACCTGGAACGTGCCTGCCCGCCGCCAGAGCAAGGCACTGGAATCCCATGCAACAGAAAGCGTCGCTGTTACCGGTCGTCAGTTGACGGGCCGCGATGCCGAGCAGGCCGTCTCCAAGGCGATCATGCGCCAGTATGTTCCGGGGACCAGTGCTTACAAAATGCTCGACCGCACGCCGGGCGTGAGCTTCAGTTCCACCGATCCGTTCGGAATCGACAGTTTCGGCGCCAATCTTTACGTTCGCGGCTTCTTCATGAACCAGATGGGCGTTACGGTAGATGGTGTTCCGCTGAACGACCAGACGTATCAGTCCGTCAGCGGCATGAGCCTTGCGTCGGCCATCATTCCTGACGATATCCAATCCATGCGCATGTCGCAGGGCGCAGGTTCGGTCGAACTGCCTTCAACCAACACGCTGGGCGGCACGATCCAGATTGGCTCTTCGGACCCCGAGGGCAAACGTGGGGGCAAGGTCAGCCAGTCTTTCGGCAGTTACGGCTCGTATCGTACCTATGTCCGCTTGGACTCCGGAAAGCTAAATTCGACCGGTACGAAGTTCTATACGTCCTATGCCCGCACCGATGAAGGCATGTGGATGGGGAGCGGAGACCAGTTCATGCAGCAGGTCGATGCCAAGCTCGTCCAGCCGATCAATGAACGCAGCCGCATGTCTGCCTTCTTCAACTGGTCCAGCCTGGCGCAGTGGAATTATCCGGATACATCCATCGGTATCCTGAAGAACCTTGGCTGGCGCACGCCGCATCTCTATCCGAATTACGCCCTGGCCTATGGGATTGCCAATGGGACGAGCGCGCTGCCGGCCGGTTATGGGAACGTACCGGGCATCGATGGCGCTAACATCGCCATGTATGACGGTGGTCAAGCCGAAACCAACTATATGGGCGGCCTGCATTTCGATCTTGCTCTGACCGATCATCTGACCTGGAACACCACGATCTATGGTCACAGCCAGACGGGTTACTACAGCTATACGGATTCGGACGATCCCTCGCCGAATGGTGCGCCCTTTTCCGAAGAAGTCTGGCAGAACCGTCAGGAGCGCTACGGCCTCGACACCAGCCTGCGTTACAAATGGGGCCGTCACACCTTCGAAGGGGGTGTCTGGTACGAGAATAACAACCAGCAGGCAGGGCTGTTCAATTATCAGCAGCCGCTTCTGGGGCATGGTGCACCGCTTAAGGCCGTTGGGCCTTATGATGTTTATGGTCCGGCCTTCCTCGAAGGTTACAACTTCCAGTGGACCACGAACGTCATGCAGTTCCACCTGCAGGACAGCATTCAGCTCGCCCAGGGCCTGACCCTGCATGCCGGGTTCAAGTCCATGACGGCGACGACTTCTGGCGGTGCGCAGTACAACAATGCTGACTGGACGGGTGCCGACGCCCTGCCGAACGGCTCTCTGACCGCCTCACAGGCCTTCCTGCCGCACGTCAATCTGGACTGGCACATCAACCGTCACCACGAGATCTATGTGGACGTGGCCGAGAACATGCGTGCCTATGAGGTTTCGGCCTATGGCGTCGCGAACTCGGTCTATTCCGTGCAGGATCAGGCTACGTTCCAGGCCCAGAAGAAGTCCCTAGAGCCCTCCAAGGCTTGGGTCTATCTCGGCGGCTACCGCTACACATCGAAGTTCCTTCAGGCGAACGCCACCGTCTATCATGCCAGCCTGATCCACCCGATCCTGGCGGCAGCTGTCGGCTCCCTGACCAATCCGGTCTCGCAGGTCATTGATTTCGGTCATATCTCCATGACGGGTGCGAATGGTGATATCACGGTTACTCCGATCGACGGCCTGAGCATCAGCAACAACCTGAGCTACAACAAGGGCACTTACGACCGGAATGTCGACACGGTCGGCGGCTACTACGCTCTGGCTGGCAAGAATATCGTCAATTACCCGGCCTGGATGTACAAGGCTGCTATTGCTTATAGCTGGAAGGGCATGACCGCCCATTTCGATGCGAATTACTACAGCCGCCGTTATTACAGCTTCATGAATGACACTTCGATCGGTGGATACTGGTTGGCCAATGCGGGTGCACAGTATCGTTTTGGCAAGCTGAGTGTTCTCAAGGACGTCACGGCAAGCTTTAACGTTTATAATCTGTTCAACACCAAATACATCTCCATGATGGGCGAGAACGACAATCCTGCCGTCGGCGACTATCAGTCGATGGAGCGTGGTGCCGTTCGGGAGTTCTTCGGCACCATCAGCGCATCATTCTGACCGGTGGACGAGGCAGACGACTTTGGTCGTTTGCCCTTGTCGTCAGGAGAAAGCTCGCAAAGCTGCCGGATCAGGGGGGGGGGGCGTCGGCGTTTCGTCAGGCATGCGCGGGCTGCACTCACAATGCGTATTTCCAGGCTCACAGTGCGTTGGAATAACTGCTGCGGAACGAGTGCTGCGATTATCATAGTCTTGTGCGAGCAAAAGTAACCGTAAAATTCAGGCCTCCTGTTCGAGTGTGATACCTAGCTCCGCAGCCAGATCGCTAATGAACTGCGAGGCCACGCGACCCGAGCGGCTGCCGCGCGCCATGGCCCATTGCAAGGCTTTCCGGCGGAGCTCATCGCGTGGAACCGGTAGTTTGTAATAAGCCGCATAGGCTTCAACGATCGCCAGGTAATCGTCCTGCGTCGCGCCATACAGCCCGATCCACAGACCGAACCGGTCTGACAGGGAGACCTTTTCCTCAATCGCTTCCGACGGGTTGATCGCACTGCCCGTCTCGTTCTCGATCATGTCCCGCGGCATCAGGTGACGCCGGTTTGACGTGGCATAGATCAGGACGTTCTCAGGACGTCCGCCGATCCCGCCATCGAGTACGGATTTGAGGGATTTGTAGTCCGCGTCCTGACTCTCGAATGACAGGTCATCGCAGAACAGGATGCAGCGGCGTTTCGTGGTGCGCAGAACGGCCAGTAGCTTCGGCAGCGACGAAAGCTCGTCCCGCTGGATCTCGATCAGTGCGAGTGTCCCGCCGCTCTTGGCTCGCTGTTCCGCGTTCACCTCGGCGACAGACGCTTTTACGAGCGAAGATTTCCCCATCCCGCGCGCGCCCCAGAGCATGACATTGTTGGCGCTGAATCCTTCCGCGAAATGCCGCGTATTGGTCATCACCTGATCCATCTGCCGCTTTACGCCGCTCAGGAGCGACAGCGGTACGGCCGAAACCTTCTCCACCGGCGTCAGCACCCCGAGCGCGGCCTGCCACAGAAAAGCATCATGCCGATGAAGGGTGTCCGCGCTCGGGGGGGGCGGGCTCATCCGTTCCAGGCTGTCGGCAATACGTTCGAGAACACTGAGCAGGGCATGGTCGGTCATGGGAAACGGTTCCGGAACGAGGGGTTGAAATCAAAAGACAACAGCGCCGTGCTTGACGGGCAGCCCCCGGACGATATGGTCCCCGCCAGCTTCACTCAAGACTGGACCCTTACATCCATGAGCAGTCTGTTCATTTCTTCCGCCCAGGCCGCCGATGGTGGTGGCCTCCTGTCCAATCCGCAGGTGCTTCAGTTCGCCCCGATGATTTTCATCTTCGTGGTGTTCTATTTCCTGCTGATCCGTCCCCAGCAGCAGCGCGCGCGTAAGCTACGTGACGAGCAGGGCTCCCTGCGTCGTGGCGATCGCATCGTGACGGCAGGCGGCATCGTTGGCGTCGTGCAGGCCACGCGGGACGACAGCGATGAAGTGGACGTTGAGATCGCCCAGGGCGTGCGCGTGAAGATTGTCCGCAGCACCATCACGAACATCACATCCCGCGAAAAGCCGGCTAACGATTCCTGAGTAGGGTTTCAAAAAAAACCGTTCACGAAAAACGCCCCGCCCGGAGAACCGGACGGGGCGTTTTTTTGTCTGATGAACCCGAGAGGGATCAGGCAGACTTCAGTTCAGCTTCCGCAAACTCGTAGTTGGCGAGCTTGTCCAGATAGTTCGTGATGTAATCCGGACGACGATTGCGGAAATCGAGGTAATAGGCGTGTTCCCAGACGTCGAGGCCCAGCAGCGCCTTGCCCTGGCCTTCGGCCAGCGGGTTGGAGCCGTTTGCCGTCTTCGTCACAGCAAGCTTGCCGGACTTGTCCAGAACCAGCCAGGCCCAGCCAGAGCCGAACTGCGTCGTGGCAGCCTGCTTGAAGAGCTTCTTGAATTCTTCGACAGAGCCGAAGTCTTCAGCGATCTTCTTTTCCAGACCGGTCGGGATCTGGCCACCCTTGGGGGACAGGTTCTTCCAGAACAGGATGTGGTTCCAGTGCTGGCCCGCATTGTTGAAGACCGGAGCGATCTCGGGCTTGCCGTGGGAGAACGCGATGATCTCTTCAAGCGTCTTGCCAGCCAGTTCCGGCTTGCTTTCGACGAAACCATTCAGGGCCGTGACATAAGCCTGATGGTGCTTGTCGTGGTGCAGTTCCAGCGTTTCTTGGCACATGCCAGCACCGGCGAGGGCATTTTCTGCATAGGGCAGGGGAGGAAGTTCGAAAGCCATGATGTCACTCCTTGGCACAGTAAGGCGAGGTGACCGTCCTCAGAGACAGCCGCTCCCGCATATCGTTCTCATTTATGGGGAAGATTGGCAACGCTGTGTTCCATCGCACCGATGAGGGCCGAGTAGTCCTCATCCGCATGCAGACGGTTTGAAAGGGCCAGCGCCTGATCGGCGACGGCCATGCCGGGCATGAACGCGCAGACCTTGCGTCCGGCATCCAGCAGAAGGCCCATGTCCTTGGACATAAGGCGTGTGGGGAACTGCGACGGGAATTCCCGGTTCTGGCCCATCTTCAGCTTGCGCTTGTGATGCGGGCTGACGACGGCCACCTGCTGAAGCGTCTCGAATACGACATCGCGGTCCAGTCCTGCGGCAAGCCCGTAAGACACGCCTTCCGCGATGATATTGAGCGTTGCCCCCATCACACCGTTCACAACCAGTTTCAGTCGTGCAGCCGAACCAGCAGGACCGGCATGGATCGTCAGTTTGCCGATGACATCCAGAATCGGCTGCGCGCGCTTGATCGTCGCCTCATCACCGCCCACCAGCATGACGAGATCGCCGCTCTCGGCTTCAGGCGTGCTGCCGGACATGGGGGCATCCAGAAGGGAAAACCCATGTTCGACAGCAAGACGGGCAAAGGCATCGGCTTGATCGGGGGAGACGGTGGAGGTGTCGAGGACCAGCTTGCCGGGCGTCAGAGCGGCAAGCGCGCCGTTCTCACCATGCAGGGATTCGTTTTCAGCCGCATCATTCGGCACACAGAAGATGATGATCTCGGCTGCCTCGGCAATCGCGCGTGGCGAGGGGAGCATTTCCGTTTCATCCTTGCCACCTGACGGGGCGAACGCCACAACCGGATAACCGGCTTTTCGAAGATTGGCCCCCATACGCTGGGCCATGGCGCCATAACCGATAAAACCGATCTTTGGACTGGACATGGAAACTGGCTCCTTGTGATGCGTTACAATAGACTCACGCATCATAGGTGCCAGAGTTTTGCACAGTCCGGAAATTGATCATGGCACTTTTTCGCTACCCCCGTCCCCTGCCATCCGAAATCACTCCCAAAGAGATGTATCTCTCCCGACGCAGCCTTATCGGCGGCGCAGCGGCTCTGACGACGCTTGCGGGCGCGGCAAACGCGGCTTCACTTAAAACACATCCCGGACCGTATTCCGGTAACCTCACGCCCACGCCCAAGGAAGACGTGACCCATTACAACAATTTCTATGAATTCGGCATGGACAAGGGCGACCCCGCTGCCCATTCGCAGGATTTCCATCCACTGCCATGGACGTTGGAAATCACGGGTCTTGTTCGCAAGCCGGTCCGGCTGGATGTGGAGCAGCTTCTGCGCTCCCCGGCAATCGAGGAGCGCATCTATCGCATGCGCTGTGTGGAGGCATGGTCCATGGTCATCCCCTGGGATGGTATACCACTTGCCACGCTGCTGAAGGATGCCGATCCCGATCCCCGCGCCACGCACGTTGCTTTCGAGAGCATTGTACGCCCCTCTGAAATGCCCGGCCAGAACGAAGCCCTGTCCGGCATCCAATGGCCTTACGTTGAGGGGTTGCGTCTGGATGAGGCCATGAATCCGCTGACCCTACTGGCGCTCGGCATTTACGGTGAGACCTTGCCGAACCAGAATGGCGCCCCTCTGCGGCTTGTTGTGCCATGGAAGTATGGGTTCAAGGGTATCAAATCGATCCAGCGCATCCGGCTGTTGGACCATGAGCCTCCGACAACGTGGAACAGGCTCGCTCCTGACGAATACGGCTTCTACGCCAACGTCAATCCGCAGGTCGATCATCCCCGCTGGAGCCAGGCGACCGAGCGGGTCATTGGCGCGCATTCCCTGTTCGGCGCCAAGCGGCAGCCAACCTTGATGTTCAACGGTTACGGGGAGCAGGTTGCAGATCTTTATCGTGGCATGGATCTGCGGAAAAATTTCTGATGCAGGCGCTTCCTCCGCATGCTGTTCCAGAGATATCCGGTGTTCTGAAACGGCACTGGCGTCTGGTTCTGTATCCGATTGGCATGATCCCGGCAGTGTGGCTTGTCTGGCAGGGGCAACACGGTGCGCTCGGTGCTGATCCCGTTAATGTCTTTGAACGCTCACTGGGTCTCTGGGCATTCCGGTTCCTGCTGGTCTGTCTTGCTCTCGTGCCGCTGAGGCGCTTCACAGGTCTGAACCTGCTTCGATACCGGCGCCTGACCGGTCTGTTGACGTTTTTCTATGCCAGTCTGCACCTGCTGGTCTATGTCGGCCTCGATCATGGCTTTGACTTGTCAGTCCTGTGGGCGGATATGACGCACCGCTATTTCATCATTTTGGGAATGAGTGCGCTCATTCTGCTTATTCCGCTTGCCCTTACGTCTAATGCCCTTTTCCTGCGTTTGCTCAAGCGGCGCTGGAAGTTTCTGCACCGGCTGATCTATCCCGCTGCAATTCTGGCGGGTATCCACTTCTTCCTCTCCTTCAAGACCCTGAACAGGGTGTCCGCTCCTTATCTTGCAATATTGGCCCTGATTCTGCTGATCCGTTTCCTGCCGCGTTCACAGACAGGAAACGGGATCTAGCTATTTAGTCCGGAGTTTGATGGCGTGATATTTTTACGTGAATTGTAGGGAAGTATTATTAAGGTAGGTACGTCGCGGCGTTGAGTAAGGAGTGGGGGCAATCCGAAAACCGTTGCAAAATGGCGCAAGAATCAAACGGTTGAGGATCAGAAGACAGGCCCTGAAGGGCTGCGATCAACGGTCCTTGCCGAAACGGACGAAGCGTCGAAAAAGCCGATCGGAAGACAACCTGTCGCGTCCCCTGCGCTTCGACATGATCTGCGAAGCCCAGGGGATCGAACACCGTCTGACAAAACCCAATCATCCCTGGACCAATGGTCAGGTTGAACGGATGAACCGGACGATCAGGGAAGCAACTGTCAAACACTTCCATTACGACAGTCATGAGCAGTTGAGGACACATCTCAACGACTTCATGGTGGCTTATAACTTCGGGCGAAGGCTCAAGACGCTGAATGGCCTCACACCTTACGAATACGTCTGCAAACTTTGGAATTCAGAGCCAGAAAAAGTCATCGTCAATCCAAGCCACCAAAGCATGGGACTAAACAGCTAGGCACAGAAGCGGCAGGCTATCGGCCGCAGGGCTGCACGGATTTTGGGGGAAAGTTCCGTCAGGGCAGAGCGCCGCTGTGTCAGTATGTCAGCCGGGATAGGGTGGGTCGGGAAGTGGCATCCGTCTGCCATAAGTAGTCCGTCCGGCAGATAAGTGATTTCGCCGGGCCGAAAATCAAGCCGTGAAAGTGGAATTCCGCATGCTCCGAGCACGGCGATATGCGCGCTAATCCCGAGCGTCAGGACCAGTTTGAGCCTGTGCATGTTTTGCAGTTCGGTACACAGAGCCGCGCTGCACTCCTCAAGTTCGGAAGGAAGGGCCAGCGGCTGCGGAGAGAGAGGCTGCATCACGGTGGTGATGCGTCCTACGATTGCGTTTGGCGATTCGGGTGCTGAATCGAAAACGATATTGTTGGTCCGTAGAAAGGAGCCCAGAGTTTCCATGGCGTCTTCCGGATCAAGGCACACGATCAGCATCTCAGCTGAAAGTGGCCCAATCCCTGACCGCGCCCCTTCTGAAGCGGGAAGAGGCGGCGTCGGGGAAGCGGTCGGTCCGGTAGAAGCCAGAGCTGTCATGAATCGCTGGTCTCGTCACTGTTGATGTCGGCAGGATGACGGACAGGTCCCTGTCTGGGGAGATTGCGCGGTTCCGCCGGACGGCGTGTGAATGAGGGCGCAATATCGGCCAGTTCCACGAACAAGTCAGCCTGACGGCGCAGGTCGTCCCCGATCATGGGGGGCGTCGAGCGCATCGAGGAAATGACCGTGACCCGGACTCCCCGCGCCTGTACTGCTTCCACGGCGCGCCGCAGGTCGGAGTCACCGCTTACGATCACGGCATGATCGAGGCGGCCGGCCTGTTCCAGAAGATCTACTGTCAGTTCAACATCCATGTTTCCCTTTATACGCCGTCTTCCTGAATGATCCGTAAACTCACGGGCATTTTTCAGAACGAGGTGATAGCCGTTATAGGCCAGCCAGTCGGTCAGGGGGCGAACGGGGGAATATTCGTCCGTCTCGGGTATTGCAGCGTAATAGAAGGCACGCTGGAAAAGGCACTGACTTTCAAACAGGTTGCGCAGGCTGCGGAAGTCAACTTCAAACCCCAGATTGCGGGCTGCATGATGGAGACTGGCGCCGTCGATGAAAAGGGCTGTGCGTTCGTTCTGGCGCAGAAGCATAATGGTAATCCTGGTATGTAAAATATGTTTCCCTGTACGGCAGGGACAAAGGCTGCCTTCCAGCTACGAACGAGCTTGGATGCACTCAGGTTCAATTCCGGGGGTGAGGCAGGTGCGGATTGCAATCGCATGAACCGCATGTTATTGCCAGCATTCTCTCTTATTTTATTCCTAGTCTTACCCGAAGGGGGGCTGTCGCATGGCGCGTGTAACCGTCGAAGATTGCATCGAGAAGGTTCCTAACCGTTTCGAACTGGTTCTGCTTGCTGCACAGCGTGCACGCGGCCTGTCTCGCGGTGAGGAAATCCGTCTGGATCGTGAAAACGACAAAAACACGGTCGTCGCCTTGCGCGAAATCGCTGAAGACAAGGTAAGTCTGCCGGTTCTGCGCGAAGGTATCATTCGGTCCCTGGCTCGTGCGCCGGAGCCGGAGCCCGTCGACGAGGAAGTGCTGGATCTTATTCCGACAGACCAGAACATTTTCGGTCTGCAGGATGTCTCCGCCGAGGAAGAGCACGCCCACATGGCAGAGAATATGTCTGCTGACGAGGCTGCCGCGATCGAAGCTGAACTGGGCGGTCGGGGTCGTCGCTGATTTCTGCCCAATTCTACTGAAAGGGGGATATGCTTCATGCCTGATGCATCTTCCCCGATTGCGCCTCCGCCCGTAGCGAGCGGGGACTTCAAGCCGCCTATCGCCGGACTGCTCCGCCGGATTGAAAGCTACGATCCGTCCGCCGATCTGATTCGGATCGAAGCGGCCTATGATGTGGCTGCCAATGCCCATAACGGGCAGCGTCGCGATAATGGCGATGCCTACATCACTCATCCTATTGCTGTCGCCAATATCCTTGCTGGTTTTCGCATGGATGCGACCTCAATCATGGTGGGTCTGCTTCACGATACCGTCGAAGATACGGGCGTTTCCTGTGATACCCTAAAAGCCCGTTTTGGCGAGGATGTCGCGGCCCTTGTCGATGGCGTGACGAAGCTTACCCGGCTTGAACTCCAGTCCGATCGCACCAAACAGGCTGAGAATTTTCGCAAGCTCGTTCTGGCCATGTCGCGGGATATCCGTGTCCTGATCGTCAAGCTGGCTGATCGTCTGCACAATATGCGCACGTTGCATTACGTGCAGCGCACAGACCGCCGGCAGCGTATCGCCCGTGAGACAATGGACATCTATGCGCCTCTGGCTGAGCGCATCGGTATGGATCGCGTTAAGACGGAGCTTCAGAACCTTTCCTTCGCCCAGCTTGAGCCCGAAGCCGACGCTACGATCCGTGCCCGCCTGAACTTCCTGCGAGGGCAGGGGGCGGATGTCATTGAGCAGGTCCGTCAGGAACTGATGGCTCTGTGCGCCGAAAGCGGAATCGATAAGGTTGAAGTGACCGGGCGTGAAAAATCGCCTTATTCGATCTGGGAAAAAATGCAGCGTCGAAATGTAGCGTTCGAGCAGCTCTCGGACATTATGGCGTTCCGTCTGCTCGTTCCCACACGCGACGCTTGCTACATGGCGCTTGGCGCGATTCACGGCGCTTATCCGATGATCGCCGGGCGCTTCAAGGATTACATTTCTACACCCAAAGCCAACGGATACCAGAGCCTTCATACTGGTGTGACTCTGCGTTATCCACGCAATCAGAAAATCGAGGTCCAGATACGGACCGCCGAAATGCACGATCTGGCTGAAAACGGAGTGGCGTCACACTGGGCGTACAAGGAACATGCGACACCGAGCGAGCGTGAAGCTGCTGCACTGTCGTCTGCGTTTGGCGCGCCGACCCGCAAGCTCCGCTGGGTTCAGGATCTGCTGGAAATCCTCGAGGATAGTCAGGCTCCCGACGAGTTTCTCGAAAATACCAAGCTTGAACTCTATCAGGACCAGGTTTTTTGCTTCACCCCCAAGGGGCAGCTGATTTCCCTGCCACGTGGTGCAACGCCCGTTGACTTTGCCTACGCCGTGCACAGTCAGGTCGGCGATACCTGCGTGGGGGCGAAGGTCAATGGCCGTCTGATGCCATTGCGGCACGAATTGCAGAACGGCGATCAGGTCGAGATCATGACGGCCCGCGGTGGTACGCCATCCCCGTCCTGGGAGCGGTTCGTCGCAACTGGCAAGGCCCGCGCCCGTATCCGACGTTTCGTGGCGCAGCAGCAGCGTCAGGTCCATCTGGACAACGGCCGCGCCGCCATAGCCAAGGCGTTCCGTCAGGAAGGTGTGGATGGTTCCGAAAAGATCCTCGATGGGATTCTCAAGGAGTTGCGTCAGGCGTCGGTAGAAGACCTGTACGTCTCGGTCGGAAACGGACAGCTTGGCCCCAAGGATGTGGTCAATGCGGCCTATCCGGAGTTGCGTCAGAGCGTCCGGGCACCGAGAATGGTGCCTGGCCTGTCCCCGCGCTTCGGGCAATCCCTCATGCTTGGTGTTGGACATGTCGGGGCCAAGAATGCGGCGGCCCATTCGGGAAGCACAATCAAGGGAATCGGTTCGGGCATTGCCGTCAGCTTCGCAGGATGCTGCCGACCTTTGCCGGGTGATCCGATTGTTGGCATCATTGCCCAGGGCAAGGGTGTCACCATTCATCGTCGTGGCTGTCAGAATCTGTCCAGTTTCGCTGATACGCCCGAGCGTTTTCTGGAAGTGGACTGGGACTACGAGGCTCTTGGCCGCCGTCAGGGCGCTGAGCCCTATACTGCCCGGCTTTCGGTCGTGGCCGCGAACGAACCCGAAGTTCTGGCAACGCTTACCAACGCCGCTGCCAAGCATAATGGTAGCGTCATCAACCTCAAGATCGTCAACCGGCAGCTCGATTTCATGGAAATTCTGGTCGATCTTGAAGTGAAGGATCTGCGTCATCTCTCGTCCATGATTGCGGCGTTCCGGACGGCGGTGGGCGTCATGCAGGTCGAGCGGGCCAAGGGATGACGTCATGATCCTCGGCATGGGTACGGACCTGTGCATGATTTCGCGCATTGAAAAAAGTGTAGAACGCTTTGGGGACCGTTTCCTGAAACGCGTCTTTACCGAAGCCGAGCGCGCCTATGCCGACCGCTTTAAGGGGGTTGCGCGCATGGGTAGTTACGCCAAGCGCTGGGCGGCCAAGGAGGCCTGCGTGAAGGCGCTGGGCACAGGCTTCGCTAATGGGGTCATGCTTCAGGATATCGGGGTCTTCAATGGGCCGGGCGGCGCGCCGGAACTACGGCTTTCAGGTGGCGCGAAAGAGGTCCTTCAGCGCCTGACGCCCCCAGGGCAGGTGGCCCAGATTCTGGTCAGCATGAGCGATGATCCGCCCTTTGCTCTTGCTCAGGTCATCATCCAATCGATCCCTCTGGCGGTCGTACAGTCCGCGTCACAACCCTTCGTCCGGATTGAACCGCTCGCCAACGCCGTCAAGCTGCGTTAAGAGCGTCTCATGACCAAGGAGAACAGGCCCGTGCAGGGTTCAGAAAGTGCCGGCGACAAGCCTGCGCGCCGCGAAGAGTCGCTTGGCGAGAGCATCCGTTATTTCTGCGTACTGCTGCTGGCCGTATTTGCAGTGCGATCTCTCGTGGTGGAGCCTTTCAACATCCCGTCCGGCTCGATGATCCCGACGCTGCAGATCGGCGATTTCGTTTTGGTCTCGAAGTTCAGCTACGGCTATTCGCGCTTCTCGTTTCCGTTTTCGCCGAATGTCTTCAGTGGCCGGATCCTGAACTCCACGCCTCATCGTGGTGACGTTGCGGTTTTCCGTTTCACGCGTGATACGTCAGTCGATTATATCAAGCGTATCATTGGCCTGCCCGGAGACCATATTCAGGTCACGGGAGGCAAGCTGATCCTCAATGGCATCGAAGTTCCGCGTACGGCGCTTGGTCATTACGAGGTGCTGGACGAAAACAACCGTCTTCTCAGCGGAGAGCGTTATCGCGAGAGCCTTCCCGGAAGCGCTGGTCGTCCCACTGTCGAGCATGATATTCTCAAGCTGACGGATGAAGGGTTCGCCAACGATACGCCCGAATATGTCGTGCCGGAGGGTTCCTTTTTCGCTATGGGCGATGACCGTGATGACAGTGCCGACAGCCGTTTTCAAGGCGATGGCCCGGATGATCTCGGCTTTGTCCCTATGCAGAACCTTGTCGGCCGCGCGCCTATCGTCTTGTTCTCCATGGATATGCGTCATCCCGCCTGGCAGTTTTGGTATTGGCCGACCGAGATTCGTTGGAACCGCTTCCTGCATCCCGTCAGATGACACTTTCCTCCACAGAAGCCCTGGCCTCGATGCAGGTTGCCTTGGGGCATGATTTCAAGAAGCCTGAACTGCTGAGCGAGGCCCTGACGCACCGTTCTGCCGTCTCCGGGCGTGACCCGCGTCGTGCCCGCCGGAACCAGCGTCCCAAGGGGAGTGGATCGAACGAGCGCCTCGAATTTATCGGGGATCGTGTCCTAGGCCTATTGATGGCTGAGTGGCTGCTGGAGCGCTATCCGGACGAGCAGGAAGGGGCTCTCGGTCCCCGTCACGCTCATCTGGTATCGCGAACCGTCTTGGCCGAAATCGCCGATCAGGTCGGTCTTTCGGCCTCGCTCCAGATTTCGCCACATGAGGAAGATGCCGGTATCCGGCGTTTATCCAGCATCCGTGCGGACGCAATGGAAGCCCTTCTCGGCGCGTTGTATCTCGATGGCGGTCTGGAACCGGCCCGTCGTGTGGTCCACCAGTATTGGCAGTCCCGCATCGAAAGCGCCGACCGGCCCCACAAGGAGCCCAAGACGTTGCTGCAGGAATACATGCTCTCGCAGGGGTTGCCGCTTCCCCGTTACGAACTCCTGTCTTCGGATGGCCCCTCACATGCGCCGGTCTTTCGCGTCAGCGTCACGACTATGGGGCACACGGGAACGGGAGAAGCCGGCAGTAAGAGGCTGGCAGAAAGCGCAGCGGCAACCGCCCTGCTGAAACACCTCGGTCAGAATGTGGCGTCCTGAGATGTCATTAATAAAGGATCAGAACATGACCACGCGCTGCGGTTTCGTGGCTCTCGTCGGCGCCCCGAATGCGGGGAAATCCACCTTGCTTAACCGGATTGCCGGAGCCAAGCTGTCCATCGTCAGCCCTAAGGCCCAGACGACCCGTTTTCGGACGCTGGGCATCGTCATGCAGGACAATGCTCAGATCATTCTCGTGGATCTGCCAGGTATCTTCAAGCCGCGCCGCCGTCTTGACCGGGCGATGGTCAACGCAGCCTGGTCTGGGTCGCAGGATGCGGATTTGACCTTGCTGCTGGTGGATGCAAAATCCGGCCTGCGCGAGGATGTCCGCGAGATCATCGCCAAGCTGGCCGAAAGTAAGAATCGCATCTGGCTCGTTCTGAACAAGACGGACCTCGTCGAGCGTGGTGAACTTCTGCCTCTGACGCAGGAAATCAACGGTCTCATCAATGTCGAGCATGTCTTCATGCTGAGCGCCCGTTCGGGTGAGGGCGTGAGCGATCTGATGGCCCGTCTGGCTGCCGAACTGCCCGAAGGTCCTTTTCTCTATCCCGAAGACGACCTGACGGACCTTCCGGACCGTCTGCTCGCCGCCGAACTGGTCCGTGAGCAGATCTTCATGCAGACGCATGAGGAAATTCCCTATCAGGCCACTGTCGAGACCGAGAGCTTCAAGGAACGTCCGGACGGATCGGTACGGATCGAGGTGACGATTTACGTCTCCCGTCCTGGACACAAGGCCATCCTGATCGGGGAGGGCGGTCACAAGATCAAGTCACTCGGTGCGCGGGCGCGTATGGAGCTTCAGGAGCTTCTGGACCGCAAATGCCATCTTTTTCTGAACGTCAAGGAACGTGCGGGATGGGACGAGGAAAAGGCCAGGCTGCGCGCCATTGGTCTCGACGATTGAAAAAGACAGGTGCCGTAGTGTTTGAAATCCGGCATTCTGACATCGCTTGTTCCAATCCCGCCACGTCTGTATGACAGGCGCACTTCAAGACACATCCAGCCAGAGACGGGCATGATGACCGAAATTCGAGAACAGAGCCCCTCCTACAAGCGCGTCCTTCTCAAGGTGTCCGGTGAGGCACTTATGGGTAACGGACCGTCAGGGGTAGACCCCGTAATGGTGGACATGGTTGCCGCCGACATCGCCGATGTGGTGGCTTCCGGAGTGGAAGTTTGCCTCGTCGTCGGCGGTGGCAACATCTTCCGCGGCCTCGCCGCCGCCGCCAAGGGTATGGACCGCGCGCAGGGTGACTATGCCGGCATGCTGGCTACCGTCATCAATGCGCTGATGCTGCAGAACGCGCTTGAGCGTCGCGGTATGGAGACGCGCGTGATGACCGCCATCCAGATGGCCTCCATTGCAGAGCCCTATATCCGCCGCCGCGCCGTGCGCCACATGGAAAAGGGGCGCGTCGTTATTTTTGCAGCCGGTACTGGTAATCCCTTCTTCACGACGGACACGGCCGCCGCCCTGCGCGCCAACGAGATGGAGTGCGATGCCCTCTTCAAGGGTACGCAGGTGGACGGCGTATATTCCGCCGACCCGCGCCGCAATCCGGACGCACAGCGCTATGACCAATTAACTTATCTCGAGGTCCTGGCCCGCGATCTGAACGTTATGGACGCCGCAGCCATCAGCTTGGCGCGTGAAAACAGATTGCCCATCGTGGTCTTCAACATGCATGCTCCCGGCTCCTTCGGGGCCGTGATGCGTGGGGAAGGGCTCTTTACCAAGATCATCGAAGCGGATTGATCTCCGTATTTTCAACGAAATCTTCAGGCTCTCTCCTGAAAACCACGCCGAACTGAAAGGAACAGCTTATGTCCGCTGCCCTGAATGACCTTCTCACCGACCTGACCCGCCGTATGGACGGTGCGATCGAAAGCCTGCGTCGGGACCTTTCCGGTCTGCGCTCGGGCCGGGCAAGCCCAAATCTCCTGGAGCCGGTACGCGTCGAAGCCTATGGCTCGGAAGTTCCGCTGTCGCAGGTCGGGTCCATCGCCGTTCCCGAAGCCCGTATGCTGACGGTGTCCGTCTGGGACCGTACGGTTGTCGGCGCCGTCGAGCGTGCCATCCGGGACAGCGGTCTTGGCCTCAATCCGTCCACGGACGGTCAGACGGTCCGCGTTCCCATTCCGGCCCTGACCGAAGAGCGCCGCAACGAACTGGCCCGTGCCGCCAGCCGTTATGCCGAGAACGGCAAAATTTCCGTGCGTGGCGTGCGTCGTGACGGCATGGAGCAGACCAAGGCCCTGGAAAAGAAGAGTGAGATTAGCCAAGACGACATGAAGACTTGGACCGACGCCATCCAGAAGCTGACGGACCAGTACATCAAGAAGGTCGACGATATTTTCGCGGACAAAGAACGCGAGATCAAACAGGTCTGATTGCGCATTTGTCTGCAGGATCTCTTCCCCGTCACGACCGTATCGTCTCCTCTTCATCCGGGGGCGGCGTGAGCGTCGTTCCCGTCCATATTGCCATGATTATGGACGGGAACGGCCGCTGGGCACGCGCGCGCAAACTCCCTGTGGCCGCAGGGCACCGTCAGGGTGCGGAATCCGTACAGCAATGCGTTCGCACGGCCATCCGGCAGGGCGTACGATACCTGACGCTCTATGCGTTTTCGTCGGAAAACTGGCGCCGCTCCGCAGAGGAAGTTGGGGATCTGACGTCCCTGCTGCGCTTCTATCTGCGTCATAAGATCAACGAGCTTCATACCCAGGGTGTGCGCCTGCGGATCATCGGTGAGCCCGAGCGTTTCGAGGGTTCCCTGCGCGAAGAACTGCGCCGCGCCGAATCCCTGACGCTCCACAACACGACCCTGACCCTCACGCTCGCGTTGTCTTATGGTGGCCGTGCAGATATCGTGCAGGCTGCCCGCCGGCTGGCTGAAGATGCCGTTGCCGGTAAAATCGCGGCCGAGAGCATCAGCGAAGCCATGCTCGACGATGCGCTCCAGACCTCCGACATGCCCGATCCCGATCTGGTCATTCGCACCAGTGGCGAGTGTCGTCTGTCTAATTTTCTGCTCTGGCAGAGCGCCTATGCCGAGCTGGTTTTTATGGATGTGCTCTGGCCCGATTTTGGCGAAGTCGAGTTTCTCGAAGCTCTCTCGCGCTTTGCGAGCCGTCAGCGCAGGTTTGGCGGCCGCCCCGCATGAGTGCCTCTTCTAGATGGTCTGACCTGCGCCTGCGCCTGCTGTCCGCTGCGGTCCTGATCCCGATTGCGGCTTTCTGCATCTGGCAGGGTGGTCCGGTCTATGATGCTCTGATCCTGCTGGCGATGTTTGGTCTGGCCTGGGAAGGCGAAACCCTCATCCGCCAGCCCCTCAAGACATGGCGCGGCTGCCTTCTGTTGGCCTGGCCCGTCATCGCCGGTTTCGCGGCGCTGAAAGGGGAGTGGAGCGCAGCTTTCTGGATGATCTGGCCAACCCTGATTTTCGGCTTTCCGGCCAGCGTTCCCGTCGTTGTTGCCATCATCGGGGGGCTGTCGCTCCTGTGGCTGAGACACCTGCCGCTTGGCATGGCGTCAGTTCTGTTCGTCATCTCCGTTGTGGTCGCGAGCGACAGTTTCGCCTATCTGGCCGGTCGTATTTTCGGCGGCCCCAAGCTGGCGCCTTCGATTTCACCGGGCAAGACACGCTCTGGCGCAATCGGCGGCCTCGTTGGTTCGGCGCTTGCCGGTGGCCTGGTCGCTTGGCTGACTGTGCCGGGCACCCAACTCGGTGGTCTGCTATGTGGCGCTATCCTTAGCGTATTTTCCCAGAGCGGAGACCTTCTGGAAAGCGCCGCCAAGCGTCGTCTCGGCGTCAAGGATTCAGGTCGTCTGATCCCTGGACATGGCGGTCTTCTGGACCGCTTTGACGGTCTTCTCGCGGCAGCGCCTGCCGCGGCACTGCTTTCGCTCGCGGTTGCCGCGCAGCCTTTCTGGTCCATCCTGCCTGCAGATCTGACAGGCGGTTCTGTACATCCACCCATTCTTCAGGGGAGTTCTTCTCATGACTGACGGTTCTGCGGGCCAAACACGCCGCCGCATTACGGTGCTCGGCAGCACTGGCAGTATCGGAACTTCGACGGTCGACCTTCTTGCCCGGATTCCTGATGAGATCGAGGTGCGGGCTCTGGTCGGCGGCTGCAACGCCGCGCTGCTGGCCGAGCAGGCGCGTCGTCTGAACGCCGAAGTCGCCGTCATTCATGACGAGAGCCGTCACGAAGAGCTGAAATCTTGCCTCGCTGGGACGGGCATCCGGACCGCGGCTGGTCGTCAGGCCGTCATTGAGGCTGGCGCTATGGAAGCCGACTGGACCATGGCAGCCATTACGGGTGCTGCGGGCCTCGAACCTACGCTCGCGGCTGCCCGCAACGGTCATGCCGTGGCGCTTGCGAATAAGGAAGCGTTGGTTTGCGCCGGTGATGTCATGCTGCGCGCTGTTGCTGAAGCGGGTGCGACGCTGCTACCAGTCGATTCGGAACACAATGCTATCGCCCAGTCTCTTGGCGCCTGTGACATGGACAGCGTCGAGAAGATCATTCTGACGGCTTCGGGCGGACCGTTTCGCAAATCCTCGATTGAGGAAATGCGTGCCGCCACGCCAGAAAAGGCTCTGAAGCATCCGACTTGGACGATGGGGGCGAAGATCACGATCGATTCCGCCTCCATGGCGAACAAAGGTTTGGAAGTCATCGAGGCAGCCCGTCTTTTTGGCCTGACCGAAGACCGGATCGATGTTCTGGTTCATCCCCAGTCGGTTGTGCACGGACTGGTGCAGTTCCGCGACGGCAGCCTCGTTTCCCAGATGGGCTCTGCTGATATGCGTATTCCCATCGCCCACACACTCGCCTGGCCGAAGCGCATGGTGACACCCTGCGAGCGTCTTGATCTTGCCGCCTACGGGCGTCTGGAGTTCGAGGCGCCGGATGAAGTGCGCTTCACTCCCTTGTGTCTTGCCCGTCAGGTTCTCCGAGCCGGTGGTGCGGCACCAGCCGTTTTCTCCGCTGCGAACGAAGTTGCCGTTGATGCTTTCTTAAACAGACGCATCGGCTTCCTCGGTATCGGTGAGACAATCGACGCTGCGCTGCAGGCCATGGATGAAAATCCGGAACTCAATACCCTCGATGACGTGCTGCACTGGGACGCGCGGGGCAGGGCCCTCGCCGAAGCCTATATCCTGAGGCAGAGTGGGGGACTGCGAAATGACGTGAGCGAGAACGCGCTGAATGCATGATCTTCTGCGGACCATTCTGGCCTATGTCCTGATTCTGGGGGTCCTCGTCTTCATCCATGAACTCGGGCATTACCTCGCGGCACGATGGCGTGGTGTGAAGGTCGATACCTTTTCCATCGGCTTCGGGCCTGCCCTGCATCGCTGGTACGATCGTTCGGGCACGGAATGGCGTATCAGTGCCATTCCCCTGGGCGGGTTCGTCAAGCCGCACGGCTTTGAAGGTCCGGAAGATGCAACTGACGAACAGAAAGCTGCCTGGATTCCGGGCCGGACTTTCCATGACAAGCCCGTAGGATCCCGGGCCATCGTCATCCTTATGGGGCCGGTCTTCAATTTCATCTTCGCGATCCTGGCCTTCACGGTGCTGTTCGCGGTGGTGGGCAAGCCTGAGATCCACGGGGATATCTCGCAAGTCACGGCCGGAAGTCCTGCGGACCGTGCGGGCGTAAGGCCTGGTGATGTGATTACCCGGATCGGCAATACGCATATTCTCGGTGCCGAGGATGTCATGGCGACTGTCGCATCCCATCCCGGTCAGCATACGGTTCTGGGCATCCATCGTGGCACGGAAGACCTTAGTCTTCCGGTTACGCTCGGCATCCTGAAGAACGGTGGCCACGACATGGGGAGTCTCGGCGTGGCATTTGCCGTCTCGAGGGGACGTCCCGTTTCCTTGCCTTCGGCCTTCATCATGGGGATGCAGGAGGCCTGGGACAAATCGGTCATGACGCTTCAGGGTGTCTGGCAGATCCTCAGCGGGCAGCGGAGTGCGAAGGAACTGGGAGGGACGATTCGCATCGCGCAGCTCTCAGGTCAGGTCGCCAGTTACGGTCTGCCCAGCATCATTTCCTTCATGGCGCTGCTTTCGATCAATCTTGGGCTGATTAATCTTTTCCCAATTCCCGTGCTCGATGGGGGGCGTCTTGTGTTTTATGTCTGCGAGGCTATCCGCGGCCGCCCGGTTTCACGCAGGGTGCAGGAGGTGAGTATGCAGGTCGGAATGGCTCTGATCGGCGCTCTTTTCCTATTCTCAACGTTAAACGATCTATCCAACATCGGACTGTTTCACTGGCTTTTTCACGCGGTAAGCTAAATATTCTGAAAAGACTTGTGATACAGTTGAACACGTCAGGGCATCTTGCGCGGGACAGGGGTTATCGGATACCTCCGCAAATGGCGTAACGTGTCAGTCGCCTGCAAAAAATATGTTACAAGGAAAGCCGGTTTGTCAGGATCACGGTCAAGAGGTTCCCGGTCTTCGAACAAGCGTCTGGTGCTTTTCGCATCAGCCTGTCTGCTGCCCGTTGTCCTCGGAACGGCTCAGGCGCGTTCCGTTCGTCATCAGGCCCCGGCATCAGTCCCCGGTGGAAACATCATCCAGGCCATCTCGGTAAAGGGAAACACCCGCATCGAGACGAGTACGGTGCTATCCTATATGGTCGCCCAGCCTGGTGACACGTTCAATCAGGATGACCTCGACCGCTCTCTGAAGACACTTTATGCCACGGGTCTGTTCAAGGACGTGACGTTGCATCGTGACGGCAACACGCTTCTGGTGGACTTGGTCGAAAACCCGATCGTCAACCGTATCGTGTTCGAGGGGAATCACGCGCTGAAGGACGAGGACCTCCGTAAGGAAATCAGCCTGCGTCCTCGCGCCGTGTTTTCTGCTCAGACGACTGCCGCCGATCGCCAGAAGATACTGAACCAGTATGCCTCCAAGGCCCGCTTCGGTGCGACCGTCACGCCGCAGATCGTCAAGCTTTCCCATAACCGTGTCGACGTAATCTTTAACATCAACGAAGCGCAGCAGACGCTCATCAAGAAGATCGTTTTCGTTGGAAATCATGCCTTCAGCGAAGCACGCCTCGCACAGGTCATCTCGTCCAAGGAGACGATCTGGTACCGCTTTTTCTCGTCTTCGGATGAATACAATCCCGAGCGCGTAAAGTACGATGCAGAGCTGCTGCGTCGTTTTTACCTGCACAACGGCTTTGTCGATTTCCACATGGTGGATGCCACAGGAGAGCTGGCTCCCGACCACAAGTCGTTCTACATCACCTTCACCATTCATGAGGGCGACCGCTATCGTCTGGGTAAGATGGATGTGCGTTCCAGCGTGCGACACGTGACGCCCGAGATGCTGCGCCCGCATATCGAGCTGTTTCCGCATCAGATCTATGACGGCACGGCGATTCAGAATAACACGAAGAATATGCAGGAATGGCTCCAGGCATCAGGCCATCCCTTTGCGATGGTTCGTTCAGAGATCGCCCGAAATCCGGAAAAGCATATCGTTGACCTGCTGTTCGACGTCACGGAAGGTCCGCATGTCTATGTCGAGCGTATCGACATCAACGGTAACACCATCACCCATGATGACGTGATCCGACGGAACCTTCCGATGGCCGAAGGGGACCCGTACACTCCGTTCGACCGCAAGTATTCCAAGCTTGGTCTCCAGGATCTTGGTTATTTCAGTTCGGTCTCCGTCGATCAAACGCAGGGTTCTGCGCCCGACCGTGTGAACGTTTCCGCAAACGTAGTCGAAAAGCCGACCGGTGAGTTTTCCCTTGGCGGCGGTTACTCGACGGACGTTGGTATTCTTGGTAACGCCTCGATCAAGCAGCACAACCTGCTCGGAACGGGTGTGGATGCCGGTATTTCGGGGACGGTCGCCTACTATGAAAAGCAGGCTGACATCTCCGTCACCGATCCGTACTTCCTGAACCGTAACCTTGTGGCCGGTGCGGATTTCTACTTCATCCAGAACAATTACCAGACGTATCAGAGCTATAAGGAATCCCAGTACGGCATGAGCTTGCGTCTGGGGTATGCCTATAACCGATACCTATCCCAGTCCTGGAACTATACGCTCGTTGACCGTCAGGTCGGCAATTTCTACGACGCCGCTGCCGTTGCTGAAGATCCGAGTCTGATCCAGTATGTTCCGTCGATCTACGTCCAGCAGTCGGCCGGCTGGTCGCTTCTCTCGCAGATCAGTACGTCCGTGACGTATGATCGTCGTGATCGCCGCATGAAGCCGCATTCGGGTTATATGTTCAAAGTCGGTGGCGATTTCGCAGGTCTGGGCGGTAACTCGAAATATGCTCGTGTGAAGGCGGATGGTGCTTATTATCTGCCGCTCGATGACCTGACAGGAAACCATGACTGGACCTTCCAGTTCAAGGGTGGCGTCGGCTACATGGGTGACTGGAGTTCGAGCGGAAACCGCAACATCATCGATAACTTCTATCTTGGTGGTGAAAACCTGCGAGGCTTCCTTCAGGGTGGTGTCGGCCCGCGTTCAGGCCATCTCAAGATCAACGGTGTCTATATCCCGGCCCAAGGTCAGGAAGATCTGCTCGGTGGCCGTTTTATGTATACAGCTTCCGCACAGCTCAACTTCCCGCTGCCCATGGGGGACGATCTTGGGGTTTCGGGCCGTGGATTCATTGACGCAGGCAGCCTTGCGGGCGTGCGCGTTAAGCATCTTTATACGAACCGTACGAATGATGGGGACAACTATACCCCGATCACTGGTGACAACCTGATCCCACGTGTCTCTGGTGGTCTCGGTGTGTCCTGGAAGAGCCCGTTCGGCTTGGTTAACATCGATGGTGCCGTGCCGATCCGTAAGGAGCATGGTGACCGTCTCTATCCGCTGCGTTTTGGTTTTGGTCAGCAGTTCTGAACTGTTCGAGGCCTTGTCGTCCTGTTTCTCAACCCCTTGCCGAGAGGTGGTCATGACCCTCAATTCCCTGATGCGCACGGTTTCGGCCGGCGCGCTTCTGGCAGCGACGATTCTCGTCTCTGCTCCGGTCGCTCAGGCTCAGGCCGCCGGCGGCAATGGTGGCTGGTTTGTTCCCAAGGCTGCTCATCCTGACGCCCCTCCGCCGCGGCCCATTCAGCGCCGTGTTCCGGAAGCTACGCCAGATGAAGAAGAAGACTCTGCACCGGCCGAACAGCAGCAGGCTCCGCCGGTCCTTCCGCTGCCGCCGATCCCGGCTCCTCCGAGCATCGCAAAGGCCTCTCCCCCGCCGGCTGCCGTCATCGGCGTGATTAATGTCCAGGCCGTTATGCAGATTTCCAGCGCTTGGCAGGAAATTCAGCAGGTTCTGGGTGCCCGCCGTGACCGTCTCGCGCAGGCCGTTCAGCGTGAGGAGGCTGCCTGGCGTGGCGAGCAGCAGAAGCTTCAGGCCCAAGCTCGCAGTCTGACGTCCGACCAGATCCAGCTGCGTGAGCGTCACCTGCAGGAACGCCGTGCCAAGGATCAGCACGATTTCGGCAATCAGGCTCGTATCATCCAGGAAGCGGCACAGGTTGCCATGCACCAGATCGAGCGTGAGTTGGAAGAGCCAAACGGCATTATCGCCGCTGTCGCTGCTGCCCATAACATGAATCTGATCCTGCATGCGGAGCAGGTTGTGCTTCACGTTGGCGGTCAGGACATCACCGAGGAAGTCGGCACGCAGCTCAACAAGACGCTGCCACATGTCTTCATTCCCGATGATGGTGTGGACCCCGAGCAGCTCGCTCGTTCCGGTAAGATGCCCACTACGGCTGACGAACAGCGGCAGGCCCAGGGTCAGCAGCCTCTTGGGCCTCAACAAGCTGCGGCGTCCGCTCCGAGCGAGTCCGTTCTGCGTCAGCATCACTGAGGCGACGGGCCGTGTCTGACATGACAGCAAGTGACAGCCGACCGGGCGACAGCCGTTTCTTTCAGCGTTCCGGACCTTTCGGTTTGGAACGGCTAGCAGAGGTCTCGGGTAGCGACATCATTCCGGCTTCATCAGGGAAGGGGCAGTCCGAGTTTCGTGGTGTTGCGCCCCTCCATGTTGCAGGGCCGGATGAAATCAGCTTCCTCGACAATCGCCGCTACCTGCCACTTCTGGCGGAAACGAAGGCCGGAGCGGTTATTCTCTCCCCGGCCTTCACCGGCAAGCTGCCGCCTGATACGGCGGGGTTGGCCTGCAAGGCGCCTTATCTGGCTTGGGCACGTGTTGCCACGCTGTTCCACCCGGCCTCCGCGTCCACGGGTGTCCGCCATCCGAGTGCCTGGATCGCGGAAGATGCCGAAATTGGCGAAAACGTTGAGATCGGTCCTTTTGCCGTGATTGGTAGTGGTGTCCGTATTGGTCGTGACAGCATTGTCGCAAGCCATGCCAGTATAGGCCAGAGTGTTGAGATCGGGGCGCGTTGCCGGATCGGCGCTCATGTCGCCATCTCTCATGCCCGGATCGGTGATCGCGTCACGCTCTATCCTGGTGTGCGTATCGGTCAGGATGGTTTCGGGTTCGCCGTCGGCCCCGAAGGTTTCGAAACGGTCCCGCAACTTGGGCTTGTTGTGTTGGAAGACGGCGTAGAAGTGGGGGCGAACTCCACCATCGATCGTGGTTCCATGCGTGACACCCTGATCGGAGCCGGAACCCGGATCGATAATCTCGTGCAGATCGGCCATAATGCCCGTCTGGGACGCTGTTGCATCATCGTCTCGCAGGCCGGAATTTCCGGCTCTACGGAATTGGGTGATTTTGTCACCATTGCTGCACAGGCTGGCCTGATCGGACATATTAAGATCGGCGCGAAGGCCCGGATAGGCGCTCAGTGTGGCGTTATGTCGGATGTAGACGCTGGCGCCGATGTCATCGGCAGCCCCGCGATGCCGTTCCGTGAATTTTTTCGTAATGTTGCGACCTTGCGAAAACTTTCTCGTAAAAGCGGGGACTAGCAGTCTTGCGGCGCGGATGGTAACTCCCCCGCAGGTTTGCTAAGGGAAGCCATTCGTGCTGCCACAGGGCAGAGATTGACAGACTAACACCGCTTGAAGGGCATGGTGAAACGATGGACCGAGTGGACGCTCCAGCCGAACAGATGACTCCCGCGACAGACGCCGCTGCTGACAGCCATCAGGTTCCGCAGAGCATCGACATCCTAAAGATCATGCAGTCGATCCCGCATCGCTATCCGTTTCTGCTGATCGATAAGATGGTCGAGATCCACGCCGGGCAGTCCGCCATCGGCATCAAGAATGTGACGGTCAACGAGCCGTTCTTTCAGGGACATTTTCCGTCTCATCCCGTCATGCCGGGCGTGCTGATCGTCGAAGCTATGGCTCAGACGGCAGCGACGCTAGTGGTCATGACGTTGGGTAAGGCGTTTGAAGGTAAGCTGGTCTATTTCATGACGATCGAAAATGCGAAATTCCGCCGCCCGGTCGGTCCTGGTGATCAACTCCGGATTCATGTCGATAAGGAGCGCTCTCGCGCCAACGTCTGGAAGTTCAAGGGTGTAGCCCGCGTTGACGACGTTGCCGTTGCCGAAGCGACCTTCAGTGCGATGATCATGGGTTGACCCTGATGCAGATGGCAGGAAATCGCCCCGAGACAGCTGAAATTCATGCGACCGCCATCGTCGATCCACGCGCGCGCATCGGGGAAAACGTGCGCATTGGCCCCTGGTGTCAAGTCGGTCCCAATGTCACGATCGGCGACGGGGTCTGTCTGCATGCGTCCGTTCTCGTGGATGGTTACACGACCTTGCGTGAAGGCGTGGAAATCTATCCTTTCGTGACAATCGGCCTGGCCCCACAAGACCTCAAATATGCTGGCGAGCCGACGCTGTGCGAGGTCGGCGCCAATACTGTTATTCGTGAAAATGTGACGATTCACCGTGGCACCGCGCAGGGGCATGCCCTGACGCGGATCGGTGCGAACTGCCTGATCATGGCCAATTCACATGTCGCCCATGACTGCGTCCTCGGTGACCGTGTTATCATCGTCAACAATGTCGTCATGGGTGGCCATGTCGAGATCGACGATGACGCCAAGATCATGGGATCTGCCGCGTTGCACCAGTTCGTTCGAATCGGCCGTGGCGCCGTTGTTGGCGGTGTCTGCGGTGTGGAAATGGACGTCATTCCTTATGGAAGCGTTCTGGGAAATCGCGCCCGTCTAGTTGGATTGAACTGGATCGGCCTGAAGCGTTCTGGCGTAGGTCCAGAGGAAATGCGGGCCATGCGGCGCGCTTTCCGGACGCTTTATCCGCGTCATGGTGCGACAGAGACTGTCTTGGAAACCCGGATTGCCGAAGTCCGGCAGGAATATGGGCATCTCCCCCGCATCGCCGAGATGCTGGACTTCATGGAAGCTCCCAGTCGTCGAGGCCTGACCCGCGTTGCGCGTCAGGAAGGGCAGTTCGAAACCGAAGGCGCCTGATCGTGGGGGATCGTGGTTGTATCGGTATTCTGGCAGGCTCGGGGCCGCTTCCCGCGCAGGTCGCCGCTGCAGCCATCGCCAAGGGGCGCAAGGTTTTCATTATCGGGTTTCGAGATTTTGCCGATCGTGTACTTCTCGAACCTTACCCGCATGAAATCATCCGTCTTGCCGCCGCCGGTGACATTCTTGGTGCTCTCAAACGGAACAACTGTCGCGAACTGGTTCTGATCGGGCCGGTGCGTCGTCCCGCCTGGCGTGACCTGCGTCCCGATGCCGAAGGAGCGCGTATCCTGGCCAGATTGGGCCGCGCTATTTTCTCGGGGGATGATGGACTGCTCGGAGCAGTCGTTCGTGTTCTCGGTGAGGAGGGCTTCCATGTGCGGGGCGCCCACGAATTCCTCGAGCATGCCACCGGCCGCTCCGGAACCCTCGGACGCGTACTTCCTGATATTCAAGCTAAACAGGATATTACTCGTGGTGTCGAGGTCCTGAAGGTAATGGCAGCTCTGGATATTGGTCAGGGTTGCGTTGTTCAGAACGGTCTTGTGCTGGCTGTGGAGGCTCTGGAGGGGACGGATGCCATGCTGGGACGCTGTGGGCGCCTCATGCAGGCGGGAAGTGGGGGCGTTTTGGTGAAGATGCCGAAGACAGGGCAGGACCTTCGGGCAGACATGCCGACGATCGGGCCGGAGACGCTGGAAAATGCCGCCCGGAACGGATTGCGGGGCGTTGCGTTTCAGCCCGGAGTGACCCTCATGACGGACCCCGCTGGCTGCGTAAAGCTAGCGGATCGTTACGGGCTGTTTTTATATGGACTGACGCCGGAAGATCTGAAGGATAAGTGATGAGCACGTTTCTGCATACGATGGTGAGAATCCGGGATATCGACCGGAGTCTGGCGTTTTACAAGCTGCTCGGAATGAAGGAACTTCGTCGCAAGGAAGTGCGTGAAGGGCGTTATACGCTTGTTTTCATCGGATTCGATGACAACGAACACGGACAGGCCGAGATTGAACTGACCTATAACTGGGACCAGGAAACCGACTACGAGGTCGGCACCGGTTTCGGGCATTTCGCGATTGGCGTGCCGGATGTGGCTGCTCTTGTGGAGACGGTCCGCAGCGGAGGCGGCAAGGTGACGCGTGAGGCCGGTCCGTTGAAATTCGGAACGATCATCATTGCGTTCGTCGAGGATCCCGACGGCTACAAGATCGAACTTATCGAGAAGACGTAAAGTTTTTCAGCAGCTTCAGGGCATTTTCCAGCGCATCGACGATCGTCTTTGCGTTCTGCTGGACTGCCTTGTCCTTGTGCGTGCCGAGAATGTCGGCACAGAGCAGGGCAGGGGCGAGCGCGTTGCGCATGTCGTGGCGGAAGGTCGCGACGTCCTGGGGGGAGTTGCTGGCGGGGAGAGTATTGCTGGACTCGGGCATAGGTTGAAGTTCCTGTAGGTCTGGCATTGACATGAGGGGCCTGCGTGCTTACAAGCCCGGGTCTCAATCACCGGGCGTTTCGTGCGCCCGATCGACGCGGATGTCCAGCAGTTGAGGCGTCCGCCTGGTTTTTAAGGATCAACGTCATGAAGCGCACGTATCAACCCTCCAAGCTGGTTCGCAAGCGTCGTCACGGTTTCCGTACGCGTAGCGAAACCGTCGGTGGCCGCCGCGTACTGGCCAACCGTCGCTCCAAGGGTCGCAAGAAGCTCTCTGCCTGAGTTTGACCCGATCGGTACGATCCATACAACAGGCCACACTCCGCGCCGTTTGAAAAAACGGCCGCAGTTTCTGCGTGTGGCCGGGAAGGGGCGCAAGGTCGCCACTCCCGGTATGGTCGTGCAGATCCTGCCGGATGACACAGCGACCGAAACCCGCGTCGGTTTCACGGTCACGAAAAAAGTCGGTAATTCTGTCATCCGTAACCGCACCCGCCGTCGCCTCCGCGAGGCCCTGCGCCTCGTTGCGCGGGAAGACGGTCTGCCTTCCGGCGATTTCGTCCTCATCGGACGGGACAAGACCCGGGAGCGCGATTTTTTCCTTCTCAAGGATGATCTGCGTCAGGCTCTTCGCAAGGGGCTGGACGTTAATTTCCGGGAAAGCCCCCGCGGGCCGTCCGGCAAAGGCCGGTACCGGGCGAAATGATCGCGTCCGTGATCAGGAAAGCCGTTACGGCCCTGATGCTGTCGCTCATCGACGCCTACAAGCTCTTCATCAGCCCGTTCATTGGCAGGAACTGCCGGTTCGATCCGACATGCAGTACCTATGCGCTGACGGTCATCCGTGAGCATGGGCCTGTACGTGGGGGATGGCTTGCACTGCGCAGGATCGGGTGCTGTCATCCTTGGTCAGAAGGGGGTGTGGACCTGCCTCCGAAGCCACACCAGCATTAAAAAAGCCCTCCGCCTATTGTTTTGAATGCGGTTTTCGGCCACTTGAGGCGCAAGCCCTATTCAGTGAGACGAAAGACCGGCATCCGCCCGATGGACACCAAACGCATTATTGCGGCCACACTTCTCTCGGCCCTTATCCTGATCGGTTTCGACTATTTTATGCCGAAGCCCCATCAGGACGATCCCCATTCCGTCACACATGCGCCTGCAGCACAGGTTCAGAACAGCGCGCCGACCACGGCTGCGCCACCTGCCGAGGCTGCTGCTGAAACGCAGGCGACTGCGCGGCGCATTCCGGTGACGGGGCCGGACGTGCAGGGCTCCCTTAACCTCAAGGGTGCGGTGCTGGATGATCTGATCCTCACGAAATATCGTGAGACCCTGGCCAAGGACAGCCCGCTGGTGCGGCTGCTGGACAAGGCGGGGAGTGCGCATCCCACGTTCGTCGTGATCGGCTGGACGAATGCTCCGGGCTCCAATGCCCGCCTGCCGGATCTGAACACGGTCTGGGAGAGCTCCGACGAGATGCTGACGCCGGACCATCCGGTGACGCTGCACTGGGATAACGGGCAGGGGTTGGTGTTCTCCATCCAGATCGCACTGGACGAGCACTACATGTTCGCCGTGAGCCAGACGGTCGAGAACCATTCGGGTCAGCCGGTGGCTCTGGTACCGTTCGAGCGCGTGCAGCGTGACTATGATGCACCTGAAGGGGCTTTCACGGCGCATGAGGGGCCGATCGCCGTTATCGGTGGCCGGATGCAGGATGAGAGCTACAAGAACCTGCGCAAGGGGGCTGACCATCCGGATCACGTGTCCTGGTCGTCCACGGGTACGAATGGCTGGGATGGCATCAGCGATAAGTTCTGGCTGACGGCCGTGGCCCCTGCTGACGGCACGCCGGTTGCGGCAAGCTTTGCTTACGTGCCGGGAACGCCGGGGTCATATCAGGTGGGTATGTCCACCCAGAACGCCCAGCAGATCATGCCGAACGGTTCCATCACCGAGAAGAGCCATGTCTTTGCAGGTGCGAAGGTTGTCAGCCTGCTTCAGGGCTATAGCAAACAGCTCGGCATTCCGGATCTGGACAAGGCGATCGACTTCGGCTGGTTCAGCTTCCTGACCCGTCCGCTGCTGACGCTGCTGCACTGGCTGTATCTGCATCTGGGTAATTTCGGTCTGGCGCTGATGGCGCTGACGCTGATTGTCAAGATCGTTCTATTCCCGCTGGCCTCCAAGGCTGCCCAGTCCTCGGCGCGGATGCGTCTACTGGCGCCCAAGGTCAAAGAGATCCGGGAGAAGAACAAGGACGATCCGATGGCCATGAACCAGAAGGTCATGGCGCTGTATCGTGAAGAGAAGGTGAGCCCTGCGAGCGGCTGTCTGCCGATGCTGATCCAGGCGCCGATCTTCTTTTGCCTATACAAAATCCTGAACATCAGCATTGATGCGCGCCATGCGCCGTTCTTTGGCTGGATCCATGATTTGTCGATGCCGGACCCGACGAACGTGTTCAATCTGTTCGGGCTGCTGCCGTTTGATCCGACGCATTACTCGTCGTTCCTGCATGTCAGCATCTGGGGCACGGCGCTTGGCTTGACGTTCTGGCTGCTGCAGCGCCAGACCAGCTCGACGGCGAGCCTTGATCCGGCACAGGCACGGATGATGCAGTTCATGCCGCTGGTCTATGTGTTTTTCATGTCCGGCTTCCCGGCCAGTCTTCTGGTCTATTACACTTGGAACAACCTGCTGACGGTTGCGCAACAGATGTTCATCCAGCGCCGGACGGGTCTGCCCGTTCCGGTCTCGCGGACCTGAGGCCCGGCAAAGGCATGATGAAAGAAATTCCGGGGCCTCCGACCGAGGCCCAGATCGAGGATGGGCGGCTTCTGTTCGCGGGGGAATGTGAGTTCTTCTTCGGCTCGCAGAAGATCGACCAGCTTCCGCCCGTCGGCCGTCCCGAAGTAGCATTTGCCGGTCGGTCCAATGTCGGCAAGTCGAGCATCATCAATGCGCTTACGGGGCGTCGTGCGCTGGCACGGGCCTCGTCCGAACCGGGCCGGACCAAGCAGCTCAACTTCTTCAATCTGGCTGACCGGCTGTCTCTCGTGGACATGCCGGGTTACGGGTTTGCCAAGGCGGCGAAGTCGGTCAAGGAAGACTGGCAGGACATGATGTTCGCCTATCTTCGTGGTCGGACAACGCTGGAGCGGGTCATCCTGCTTCTGGATGCGCGGATCGAGCTTAAGGCATCGGACAAGGATGTCATGGAGTTGCTGGACCGGGCCGCCGTGGTGTTCCAGATCGTGCTGACCAAATGCGATCAGGTGAAGCCGAAAGCGCTGGCGGCGAAAATTGCGGAAGTCGAGGCGCTTGCGCTCAAGCATGCCGCAGCCTATCCGCGCATCATTGCCACCAGCAGCGAGACCGGTTTCGGAATCGAGGATCTGCGGGCTGAAATTGCCCGTTTTGCCGTGCCACTCCAAGCGTCAGGGGAAGGATAGTCCGGATCATGACCAGTAAGACCCCCATTGAAAACAACAGCCGGACGCACAGCGACAAGCTGCCGGATGTGGCACCTGTCGTGAATGCGGAGGAAGCGCAGCAGCAGGCTGCCATCCTGTCTAGCGCACTGCCGTTCCTGCGGCGCTATGCTGGTGACACGATTGTCGTTAAATATGGTGGTCATGCCATGGGCGAGGGCAAGCTGGCGCATGCCTTTGGCTATGACATTTCCCTGCTCAAGTTGGTCGGAATCAATCCGATTGTGGTGCATGGCGGTGGGCCGCAGATCAGCGCCATGCTGGACCGGCTGAAGATCCGTTCGGAGTTCATCGACGGGCTGCGTGTGACCGACAAGTCCATGGTCGATGTGATCGAGATGGTTCTGTCCGGCAGCGTCAACAAGCAGGTGGCGCAGTTGATCAACCGGGCCGGAGCACTGGCTGTCGGCATTTCCGGCAAGGATGGCGGGCTGATCCAGGCACGTCGTCTGACGCGCACCAAGCGCGATCCGGACAGTGAGATCGAGAAGGTCATTGATCTGGGATTTGTCGGACAGCCGGAAAAAATCGATCCGCGGGTGCTGTATGCGCTGCTCGGCGCGGGCCTGATCCCCGTGATCGCCCCTGTGGGTGTCGGCGAGGATGGGGAGACCTACAACATCAACGCTGACACTGCAGCTGGCGCGATTGCCGGTGCGGTGCATGCTTCGCGTCTGCTGATGCTGACGGATGTTCCGGGCGTTCTGGACGAGAACGGCAAGCTCATCGAAGAGCTGAGCGCGGAAGAGGCCATGCGCCGGATTGCGGACGGGTCGATTTCGGGCGGCATGATCCCCAAGGTCGAGACCTGCCTCGAGGCAGTCCGCAAGGGGGCGAAAGCTGCAGTCATTCTGGACGGGCGCGTGCCGCATAGCTGCCTTCTGGAGCTGTTCACACGGGCCGGACCGGGGACGCTTATCAAGGCGTAACCAACTGGTAGCAGGACTGGACCGGGATTATGGCGCTTCGTGTGAGAAGCGCCATTTTCTATTTTCGGCCACCCCTTCCTGAAGGGCCTGCATGCCACGTTCGAGCAGGCTCTCGGGGGTTTCTTCGGCATTGGCTTCGCGGGAGACAAGTCCTAGCTGAAGCGGCAGGTGGACCGGCGGGTCGATCAGGATGGGAATGCCATGGGCCGTCATGCGCTCGGCCCGTTCGGCTGCGGCGAAGCGGTCCCCGCCATCCATCCAGAGTCCGAATGTGTTGTTGCTGATCCGGCCGATGGCATCTGTCGGACGAATTGCTTTTCGCAGAAGAGCCACGCACTGACGCAGCGCTTCCTCGCCAGCCTCGAAGCCCTGGGTCTTTGAAAGCTCTGTCAGGCCGGGCACGCGGGCGATGATTAGGGTTGCGGCCATCGCCTCCTGATCCAGCCGGCGGCTGCGGCGCTCGATTTCCGATTTCAGGCCGTTCCAGTTCAGAAGGTTCGACGCGATGTCGTAGTCGGAATCTGTCAGGATCCGGCGGTGGATGCTGTCCAGTTCCCAGAATCCGGCCAGCAGGGAGCAGGCCGTCTCGCAGAGCTGCTGGTCCTGCGTAGACCAGGGCTCGGAGCGCCAGAGGACGAGGCAGAGCTGTCTGAGGCTGCGGATGTTTTCGCGGCAGATCATGACATGGCTGTTGCCGCTTCTGAACAACTCCGTGCCCGCTGGGGGCGCTGGCGTCGATAGGGCGGACTGGATGTCCTCAGGCAGGGCGGACGATTTGAAAAGAAAGGTTTTCGGCGCCGAAGTATCCAGCAATGCGCCTTCTGCGAGAAGGGGGATGAGCAGGGCATCTATCGCGGCGGCAGAAGCCAGTCTGGGAACGATGGCCCTGCGAAGTGCGGTAGTGATGGTAGCGAGAATCGCGATCCCGGTGGTGGTGGCGGGGCTACCTGTGACAGGAGTGGTATCGGGCTGGGGAGCAGAAATGCTTTCGACCGGGGCTGTCGTAATGACGGTGGATGTTCCGGGCAGCGTCTGTGAGACCGCCTTGAGAGTGCCGCGTATTCCGGTGACCTGGCCTTCGGTGTCCTGGAAAGGGCATGAGGAGAGGATGACGGTCAGTGCCTCACCTTGCGGGTCCGTGATCTGGACGGGCGTGCCAGTATGGGGCTGAAGGATGTTCACGGTGTCGCACAGCGCGCTGAATGGCCGGCTGATCAGGGGCGTCGTGGGCTGTCCAAGCCATGTTTCGGGGGAAATCAGGATGATCCGACCCCGGTTATCAGTCTCGAAGACCAGATCCACCGCTTGATAAAGCAGGGAGCGCCAGCGTTCACGGCTTTCGAGAGTTGACGCCAGCATGTTTCTCAGGTCCTGCGGGATCCTGTCCGGGGACGAATTGCTCATGAACTGGGAGAGTAAGGAATGCAGATCAGGCAAGGGTGACATATCCCGCAGAAAGCTCTCTGTCGGGCCAGTCATTGAGAGCTTCTGGTTTTCATAAGCGTGATTAGTTAAAAAGTCATTAACAATGCTGGGGTATGGGCAGAAGGGCCGTCAGGAGTAAAGATCCGTTGACATGAAACCCCTGGAACCGCATGGTCCGGCGGATTTTTGCTTCTTTTTTACCGGACCGACCTGATGCCGAATGCACCCCTTCGTACCGCCATTGAAGCTCTGTGGGAGCGTCGTGCGACGCTCAGCGCCCGTACGGAAGGCGAAGACCGCGATGTCGTGGAGAAAGTCCTGTCTGCTCTGGATGCCGGAACGCTGCGTGTCGCTGAGCCGTTTGCAGATGGCTGGACTGTTCATGAATGGCTGAAGAAGGCGGTCCTGCTGTCGTTCCGTCTGAATGACAGCAGGGTCATGGAGCGCGGTTGTGGTGGTGAGCCGGCCTTTGACAAGGTTCCGCTGAAGTTCGATGGCTGGGACCAGTTCCGTTTTGCCGAGGCCGGTTTCCGTGCGGTTCCGGGTGCGATCGTACGTCGCTCTGCGTTTATTGCGCCGAATGTGGTGCTGATGCCGAGCTTCGTGAATGTTGGCGCGCGCGTCGATAGCGGCACAATGATCGATACCTGGGCGACGGTTGGCTCCTGCGCCCAGATCGGCAAGAACTGCCATATCAGCGGCGGTGCGGGCATTGGTGGCGTTCTGGAACCGCTGCAGGCTGCTCCGGTCATCATTGAAGATGACTGCTTCATCGGGGCGCGTTCGGAAGTGGCCGAGGGCGTGATCGTTGAGAAGGGTTCCGTTCTGTCGATGGGCGTATTCCTTGGCGCCTCCACCAAGATCGTAGACCGTGCGACGGGCGAAGTTTTCATGGGCCGCGTCCCTGCCTATTCCGTCGTTGTGCCGGGCACGCTCCCGCCGAAGGAGCCGGGTATGCCGTCGCTGGCCTGTGCGGTAATCGTCAAGCGCGTGGACGAGCGGACCCGCTCCAAGACCTCCATCAACGATCTTCTGCGCGACTGATCCCGTGACGGGGTCAACCTTTCCAACGGATCCTGTGGCGCTGGCCCGGGATCTGTTACGCTGCCAGTCGGTCACGCCCGCCGACGGAGGGGCTCAGGCACTTCTGGCTGGTGTGCTGGAAGGGATGGGATTTGAGACGTTTCATCTCCCGTTCGGGCCTGCTGACGCGCCGACACCCAATCTTTATGCACGATTGGGGAAAAAGCATCCCGCGCTTTGCTTTGCGGGGCATACAGATGTCGTGCCGCCGGGCGAGGGCTGGGCGCATGATCCTTTTGCAGCAGTTATAGAGGGTGACCGGCTTTATGGACGCGGGATTGCGGACATGAAGGGCGGGGTGGCCTGTTTCGTGGCGGCTGTTGCTCGCCGTTTGGCGCTGGGGGCACTGAAGGGTTCCGTCTCACTGTTGATTACGGGAGACGAAGAAGGTCCGGCGCATTTCGGGACGAAGCCGGTCATTGAATGGCTGGCAGAGCGGGGTGAACTGCCTGATTTCTGCGTTCTGGGTGAGCCTACGAATCCCCAGGCACTGGGGGATGTCATCAAGATCGGCCGTCGGGGCAGCATGAATGCTGTCGTGACCGTCCATGGAATGCAGGGGCATGTGGCCTATCCGCATCTGGCGGATAATCCGGTCCATCGCCTTCTGGCAGCGTTTTCCGAACTGACGGCGCGAGAACTGGATACGGGGAGCGAGTGGTTTGATCCATCGTCCCTTCAGGTCACGAGCATCGATGTCGGGAACGGGGCAACCAATATTATTCCTGGAAGTGCTGTCGGCCGGCTGAATATCCGGTTCAATGATCTACACACCGGGGCTGCTCTGACAGAATGGATCGAGGACGTGGTGCAGTGTCATGCGCCCCGGGCTGACGTGCAGGTGTCTATCAGTGGCGAGGCCTTCCTGACACAGCCGGGCGATGCGGTGACGTGTCTGTCCGAGGCTGTACGCAGTGTCACGGGACGGACGCCCCGGCTCGATACCGGCGGCGGGACGTCGGATGCTCGGTTTATTTCGCAATACTGCGAGGTGGCCGAGTTCGGGCTTGTCGGTGCGACCATGCACAAGCGTGACGAGAACGTGGAGCTTGGGACGCTGGAGGATCTGACACGGATTTATCTCGCGTTCATGGAAGGATACGGGCTGTGACTTCGGGACGCCCGGGGCCGCTCCCTCCCACCGGAAATATGGCCATTCCGCTGGGCGTATGGCTTTTGGGGCGGGGGCGGTCCGAAGGGATCAACTGTTTTGCACCAGGAGCGGGAGCCCTGTTCGCAGCTCTGGCGCCGACGGTTGCGCTGGCGGTCATCGGTGTGTGGATGGCGTTTATGCTCTCACCTGCCGAAAGGATCATGGGGCTGGTGCGGGCTGTGGTGCCGCTGGTCTGCACACTGTTGCAGCTTGTTGTGTCGGAGCTTTATGCGGACGTCCTGAAGCGCAAGGGTCTATGGACGCGTTATGCAACGGCATCGCTTTGGTGCGGGTGGCTGCCACTGGCCATGCTGATCATGGCACAGGGTGTGTTGCATCTCATGATTCCGGGCACTGAGGCCTCCAGCCAGGCGCTGGGCGGTCTCGCTTTCGGGGCGCAACTCTATACACTATGGCTGACTTGGTATGTGACGAAGGTCGGGCTTGTGACGACCGGCTGGCAGGCTTTTGTCATGACTGTTCTGCAAACCCTGCCGGTAGGAGGATTGCTCTGGATCCTGTGGCTGCTGCCGCCGCATTACAACGCGGTTGTCGATCTGCTCGGGCTGTCGTCCTAGGCGCGGTTGAAAGGATCGTCGGGATAGCCGACATCCATCAGGCAGAGGCCCTCGGGAGGAGCTGTCTGCCCAGCCGCGCAGCGGTCTTTTGCTTCCAGAACTTCAATAATCTTTTCGACTGGCCACTGACGTGAGCCGATCATCATCAGGGTGCCGGCCATGTTGCGGACCTGATGGTGCAGGAAGGAGCGCGCTTTCGTGTCGATCATGACCAGTTCGGCATCACGGTGGACGTTCAGGACGTCCAGCGTGCGGATGGGGCTTCGGGCCTGACAGGCGACGGCACGAAAGGATGTGAAGTCATGCGGGCCGAGGAGATGGTTTGCGGCTTGCTGCATGAGGTTCACGTCCAGCGGGCGCTTGATATGCCAGACGCGGTTTTCCATTAACCCCGGACGGGCGGGGCGGTTGAGGATGGTGTAGCGGTAACTGCGCCATGTGGCGGAGAAACGCGCGTTCCATTCCGGGCCGACTTTCGCGGTTTCCAGCACAACGACGCGGTGTGGCTTGAGATGATAGCCCATGCCGTCGCGGATCTGTCGGGCGTCGATTGGGGCGTCATCCGGAAAATCAAGATGGATAACCATACCGGCCGCATGCACGCCGGCATCGGTGCGCCCGGCGGTGATGCTGGGGACCGGGCGGTTGCGGACCAGTTTCGAGGCGGCGGCTTCGATCAGGCCCTGAATGGAGGTGCCGTCGTTCTGCTTCTGCCAGCCGAGATAGCCGGTGCCGTCATATTCGATGCGTAGGGCCCAGCGGTTCAGACCGGTAGGCTCAGCGAGAGGTTCCGCAGCATTCGTATCAGACAAGGCGGATGCCTTTCGGCACGGGCTGACCGCGCAGGAAGTCGGAAGCGGACATCATGCTACGACCGGGTTTCTGCAGGCGATTGATACGTAGGGCACCGGTACTGCAGGCGATGGTGAGACTGTCATCAAGCGTAGTGCCGGGGGCAGCGCTATGGCTTTCGGCGGGTAGCGGGGTAGCTGCGCCGATCTTGAGGACGACATCGTTGAGCGTGGTGAACGCGCCGGGCCACGGCGTTAGACCACGGATCTGACGGTCGATCTCCGCGGCGCTGCGCGTCCAGTCGATACGTCCGTGATCGCGGGTCAGACGTTCGGCGTAGGTGACGCCGTCTTCGAGCTGCGGCATGGGTGTAGGCTGTTCGGCTAGCGCACGTACGACCAGACGGCCGCCGATTTCGGACAGGCGATCATGCAGCGTGCTGGCAGTATCGGTCGGGCTGATGGGGGTGGCTTCTTCCAGCAGCACCGCGCCGGTGTCGAGGCCTTCATCCATCTGCATTATGGAAACGCCACTCTGGGTGTCTCCAGCGATGATGGCGGACTGGATGGGTGATGCGCCACGCCAGCGGGGCAGGAGGCTCGCATGGATGTTCAGGCAGCCCAGACGCGGGGCGTTCAGCATTGCTTTCGGCAGGATGAGGCCATAGGCGGCGACCACGGCGGCGTCGGCATTCAGGGCAGCGAAGGCTTCGTGTTCAGCTGCGTCGCGGCGGACGCGTGCGGGCGTGCGTACCTCGATTCTGGCAGCTTCGGCGGCTTCATGAACCGGCGAGCGGCGAAGCGCTTTACCACGTCCTGCCGGACGGGGCGGTTGCGTGTAGACCGCGACCACCTCGTGACCGGCGTCGAGCAAGGCATGCAGCGCCGGGACCGAAAAGTCCGGCGTTCCCATGAAGATCAGCCGCATCGGGGATCAGCGCCTTCCGAGTTTCTGCTCTTTGGCCAAGCGGCGCATGATCATGTTGCGCTTGAGCGTCGAGAGGTGATCGACGAACAGGATGCCGTCAAGATGGTCCATCTCATGCTGGATGCAGGTGGCAAGCAGGCCGGATGCATCGCGCTCGATCGTCTCGCCCGCAAGGTTGCGGTAGCGCACGCGGATCGATTCGGGGCGGACGACTTCGGCATACTGGTTCGGCAGGGAAAGGCAGCCTTCCTCACGCGCGGCAAGCTGATCGGAATCAGAAATGATTTCCGGGTTGATCAGCACCATGGGCTCACGCGGTGCGTCTTCCTCGGCCACGTCCACCAGGGCGAAGCGCATGCCCAGACCGACCTGCGGAGCGGCGAGGCCGATGCCTGGTGCCTTGTACATGGCGGAAAACATGCCCGGAAGCTGTTCGCGGATAAAGGCAATGTCTTCAGGACGCACGTCACGGGTGACCTCTCGCAGCACGGGCTGGGGGGCAATCAGGATCGGAGTTGGCGGCACCGCGTCGATGCCGGACAGGAAATCGAATTCGCTCATGTCCTGCGATGTAGCGAGCGCGGGCGCCAAATGCCAGTCTAAGATCAGGTCTGAGTGCAGGTTTTGCGTTGCGTTCTGTAAGGGTAGAGCTTGCATCTGTGTGGGTGGACACCATATCGTAGGGTCAGCCGGTTGCCGCATGTATGGGGCCGGCCCTGTGTATGTCTCGCTCATGGAGGAGGCTTTAGCCCTATGTCCGGTCGCTTGTTCACATCCCCGATGTTTCTCGGTTTCGATCACCTTGAGCAAATGCTCGAACGTGCTGCCAAATCGACGTCCGACGGGTATCCCCCCTATAATATCGAGCAGCTCAGCGCCACGGCCCTGCGGATTACGCTGGCTGTCGCGGGCTTCGTAATGGACGATCTGCAGATCACGCAGGAAGATAATCAGCTTGTGATCCGCGGCCGTCAGGCGGATGACAGTCAGGGACGCATCTTCCTGCATCGCGGGATTGCGGCGCGGCAGTTCCATAAGGCATTCGTGCTGGCCGAAGGTATCGAAATCGGCGGCGCCTGGCTTGATAATGGCCTACTGCATATCGATCTCCTGCGTCCGGAGCCGGAAGTGCGCGTCAAGCGAATTGCCATTTCGCAAGGGCGGCGCAGCCCGGCACCTGGGCCAACGGTCCATCATGAAGTAGTGCCCCCTGTCGTGAAGGCACGGCGTACGACACGGCCGGCTCGCGATATCGATGACGAATAGATCCGGCACGTCCCTTTGACGGTCACACTTTCTACAAATTAAACCCTAGGGCCAGACGGCGTGAGCCGTCGTGGCTTCAGAAGGAACCTGAATTGAACAATCCCTTCGAAAACGGTGATCGTTCGGACGACAAACTCCCTGCGGATCTGCGCCGCATCACGGGGCCGCAGCTCCTGACGCTGGGCATGTCGCATCTCGCTTACGTCAAATCCGTCATGCATGACGGGGAACTGGTCGTGGCCATCCATGCCGCCGACGGGACGCCCATGGCGGTCGCGGAAGACGAGGAAAGTGCGCTTGATGCGATCCTCGAGCATGAGATGATCCCGACCCTGCTTCAGTAAATCCAGTCAGAAAGTCCACGCCCGTGAGCAAGAATGCTGATATTTCCCGTCACCTCGAAGAAGAGCGCCTTGCGGGCGTGGTCGTCCATAACGGGATAGCCTATCTGGCAGGTCAGGTTGCGGATGATGCTAGTCTCGATACGGAAGGGCAGACGGTCGACGTCCTTCGCCAGATTGATGCGCTTCTGGCCTCTCTGGGGACAGACAAAAGCAGGATCCTGTCGGTGCAGATCTTCCTGACGGATATCGGAGAAATCGGTGCGATGAATCGTGCCTGGGACGCATGGCTCGATCCGACGAACAAGCCAGCGCGCGCTACGGTTGAGGCGAAGCTGGCCGTGCCGGAATGGCGTGTTGAGATGACAGCGATTGCGGCGTTGAAATAAGAGACTGCTACCGGAGCACTGAAAAGTCGTCTTTCGATCAGGAAGGCGGCTTTTTTTGTGCCGGCAAGGGGCGGTTCAGACAGAGAACAGAAACTTTCTCAGTCGCCTGTCCAGTGCCTCGTGCAGGGACAGACCATGCTCGTCAATACCCGATACGGCGGTCAGCGATAATGCATTGACCAGCCACGCGCCTGTGACCGTTTTGAGATCCTCAGGCAGAAGACTACATTCCGTGCAGAAGCCGCCTTCCAGAAGCCGGGCCCGGGACGTTCCCGGCAACGCGCCGTCATGGATGGGCGGCGTGTGCAGACGTCCTTCCCTCAGAAACAGGATGTTCGCAGCGCTGGCTTCGGCAACAGCTCCCGTCGTTCCCAGAAGAAGCGCATCGTCCAGTCCTGCTGCGCTGGCTTCCATACGACTCATAATGGAGGGGAGGAAAGCAAGTGATTTGACACGCGCCAGTGGAGAATCTCCGTCCCGCCGGTAGCGACTGAGACCCAGCCGGACCGGAGCCGACACAGTCATTGTGGAAGCCGTGCCCTGAATGAGAACTGTCGGATTCGGCATAGCGGGGGGCACAAGGCCACGCGGCCCGGTGCCCCGTGTGACCGTTAGGCGCAGCGATCCGTCTGATAGATTCGTGGCGTGCACCAGGTCGGATACGGCCTGTGTCAGTAGCATTCGATCCGGCGCAGGCAGGCGAAGAATCGCGCATCCTTCCTCAAGCCGTGTGAGATGTCGCGTCAGATGAGGCGTTTGTCCGTTCGCAACGCGGATTGTTTCAAACAGACCATCGGAGAGCAGAAATCCTCGGTCATTCGGAGCAATATATGCATCTGTAATGCCCAGAAGGCGTCCATTGAGCCAGACTGTAGCGCTCATGCTTCAAAGGCCTTCAGGATCGGGGCGGCTTTCAGGAGCATTTCCGCATATTCCCGCATCGGATCGGACAGCACGGTAATGCCGCCTCCTGCACCGACGGAAATGGTGTTGCCCGACCGGGCCATGCTGCGGATGATGACGGAGCTGTCCATGGCCCCATCCTCGCCAATGCGGAACAGGCTGCCGCAATAGGATCCACGGGCAGAGGCTTCCAGAAGGTCGATGATCTCCATAGCGCGTTTTTTCGGAGCCCCCGTGACGGAACCTGGCGGAAGCGTGGCCTGAAGCAGATCAATGGCGTCCAGTTCGGGACGAAGCTGTCCCTGAACGGCCGAGACCAGATGCAGGACATGTGGGAACCGTTCAACCTTCGATAACTGTGGAACGCGCACGGAGCCGATCTGCGAGACGCGACCAATGTCGTTCCGCATCAGATCCGTAATCATCAGGTTTTCGGCGCACTCCTTTTCGTCTGCAGCCAGGAGGCGGCTGTTCCTGGCCGTTTCTTCCGCCGTCTGCCCCAGGGAAATGGTGCCCTTGATGGGGCGCGTCTCGATCAGCCTGTTCCGTGAAAGGGAAATGAATCGTTCCACAGAGGCACTAAGCAGCGAAAAATTCGGCGTTTTCAGATAGGCCCCGAACGGTGCCGGGGAGGTCTGCCGCAGTGTCTGGTAGGCAGTCAGTTCATTGAAATCGTCACCACAGTTCGCAATCCAGCGCATCGTCAGATTGGCCTGAAAAATATCGCCGGCCCGGATGAAGGCGATGATTCTGCGAACTGCGTCCATCCAAATGTCCCGCGGCTGTTCGGGCCGAAAATGCAGGAAGGGTTTGGCAGGTCGTATTGCGGGTGAGGTCAGATCAGGGGGCGGGTTTCCTTTCTGGCTGATCCACCAGCAGCGTTCTTCATGCCGGTTGAACGCCAACACATCCTTAAAGGAAGCGGCTACCAGTCTGGGCGCAGAAGAAACATGTCGGGACGGAACGTTTTCAAGCGCCATGCCCGCTTCATAACTCATCATACCAATCACCCCGCCGGTAAAGGGGATGATGCTTTCTGCTCTGGGGCAGCGGTTCGAGGCAGCGGCCATATCGCGTATATGCGACCAGACATCGCCTTTTACGGACATGCCGTTTCTGCGGAGGCTTACCGCGTTCCAGTCGAGGGTCTCGGCAGGAGACAGGCACAGAAAGGACCAGCGGGCACGTTCGTTCGTGTCTGGACCTCCACTATCGAGAAATGCGGCCCAGGGAGCGGATTCCATGGCGGAAAGCGCCTGTTCAGGCGGTCTCCAGGGAATTTCAGTGAGAGGCGGCGAAACGCGGGACATTCAGGCTCCGTAAGGGAAGTTCTGCCAGCCTGTCAAAGCCTTGCATCTCTGCCTGATGTATCAGGACGTGCGGCGCAGACGCTTGCGCTGGCTGGATTTCGCAATACCAAGCCCCTCGCGATATTTCGCAACGGTGCGGCGCTGGATGGCGAAGCCTTCCTGTTGCAGGAGAGCTGTCAGGGCATCATCGGACAGGACGTCGTCGCCTTCGGCTAAGATCAGTCCCTGAAGACGATGCTGGATGGCGTGGGCGCTCTGGGTCGTGCCGTTTCCGGATGGAAGAGCGGTTGAAAAGAAGAGCTTCAGTGGGACGGTTCCCTGCGGTGTGTCGATGTATTTGTTGCTGACAATGCGACTGATGGTGCTTTCATGCAGCTCCGTGCGCTCGGCGATTTCGCGCATGGTCAGGGGACGCAGGGCGGCTGGACCGTCGCGCAGGAAGGCGGCCTGATGCTGGACGATGGCATAACCGACGGTGAGGAGCGACTGTTTGCGGTTTTGCAGGGCACGGATCAGCGCTGTGGCTTCGGTGGCATAGGTGAGGAGTGTTTTTCCGGCGTCCGTATGGCTGTCAATCTGCGCACGCAGTGCATCGTCGAAGCGGAGTTTGGGAAGCAGGCGCGTGTTGAAGGTCAGGCGAAACCCAGAGCCGTGAGCGCGAACGATCAGGTCGGGTTCAATAGGTGGCGCGGGTGGCGGAAGGCTGAGGCCAGGGTGTGGATCAAGGGCCTGAATCTCGGCCAGCATGTCCAGCAGGTCTTCCTGATCGAGGGCGCATTTTTCGCGGAGTTTGCGCCAGTCTCGTCGGGCGAGGAGATCCAGATTGTCGAGCAGGATCTGCATCGCGGGATCGAGCCGGTTTCGGGCCCGGAGTTGTGCGGCCAGACATTCTTCAAGTGAGCGGGCGAAAAGCCCCACTGGCTCTAAATGCATGAGGATCTGTCGGATTTCTTCGAGCCGGGAGGTATCCATACCAAGCGCGGTCGCGAGATCCGTGACAGACACAGTCAGACGACCGGTTTCGTCGAGCGTGTCCAGTAGATGAAAAGCGGCGGTCTGCTCATCCGGAGGAATGGAGAGGCGGATCTGAAGGACCAGATCGTCACGATCGGACGGGGGTGGTGCTGCGGCTTCCGGACGGTCGGGCGCTACGGTGAATCGGTCCGGGTCGTCATCGTGGAACTCGTCTGACGCAGGCAGGGCGTCAGGGGCTGTGTCGCCGGGCTCCAGAATGAGGAGTGGGTTGGTTTCACAGACCTGCCGGAGATGCTGGGCGAGATCGGTCTGCGTATATTGCAGTAGCGCAATCGCCTGACGCAATTGAGGCGTCATGACGAGAGACTGCGACTGACGCTGGATCAGGCCCGGGACAAGCATCCCGGCATGTTACAGCGAGAAATTCTCTCCGAGATAGACCCGGCGGACATCTTCGTTCGCAACAATGGCTTCGGGTGTCCCTTCCATCAGGACCTGGCCGCCATGCATGATATAGGCGCGGTCAATGACTTCGAGCGTTTCGCGGACGTTATGGTCCGTGATCAGCACCCCGATACCGCGATCCTTCAGATGCGAAACGAGATCGCGGATTTCACCGACGGCAATCGGATCAATGCCGGCAAGCGGTTCATCAAGCAGGATGTAGTTCGGCTGGCTGGCGAGTGCACGGGCAATTTCCAGACGGCGGCGCTCACCACCGGACAGGGCGAGCGAAGGCGAGCGGCGTAGATGGGTAATGCCGAACTCGGCCAGCAGGCCGTTAAGCATCAAGTCGCGCTTTTCCGGGTCGGGCTCGACGACCTCAAGTGCCGCCATAATGTTCTGTTCGACATTCAGGCCACGGAAAATGCTGGCTTCCTGCGGCAGGTAGCCAACACCGAGACGCGCACGGCGATACATCGGAAGTTGCGTGATGTCCGCGCCATCCAGCGTGATGGTCCCGGTGTCGGGCTGTACGAGGCCGACGATCATATAAAAACTGGTCGTCTTGCCCGCACCGTTCGGGCCGAGAAGGCCAACGGCTTCGCCGCGTTGCACCTGAAGCGAGACGTTCTTGACGACGGCGCGCTTCTTGTAGGACTTGCCGATGCCGCTTGCGACGAGACCTGTTGGAGGCGGCGGAGAGGGGATGTAGCTGTCTGTCACTTGGGTGCCTGGCTGCTGTTGGCCTCGTTTGGCACGACGAGCCCCTGAATGGGCGAATCCGTGCCTGGCAGCATGGTTGCAATGCCGGTCTTCATGTTCACGATGGCCTGCGAACCATTGTTCTGGTTCTGGCCCTGCGTGACATGCACATGCCCGATCAGGCGTGCGATCTGGGTGTCGAAAACATAGACGCCGCGGTCGCCGGTAGCGGTCTGGGTCGGGGTACGGAGGACAACGTGTCCCCATCCGTAGGCACGGTCGAGCTTTGAGGCGCCGCCACCCATCGGATTGGAGGAATCGGTGGCCTGGGCCGGCTTGGCCGACTGCGGCTGTCCTGATGCAGGTGCGTCGCTGGGTTTGCTGAAGGAGACCAGCACGTCCGCCTTGACCTGCTTGCCATCATTGGTTGTCACGGTGGCATCACCGCGACCGACCGACATGCGTGTTTTCGAGTGATACTCCATCACGTCACGCGCAGTCAGGACGTCCTGCGGGGTCGTCAGTTTGAGATGCTTTCCGGTCATAACCATTACGGCCTGATCCATGTCGTACAGGGCATGATCGCCCCAACCCTGATCGGTCTGGTTGTAAATATGGACGTCGCCGCGAGCCTCGATCCGATAGAGCTCAAGAGAACCTCCCATCGGGTCGCCGCTGTTATCCTTGGCGTTAGCCGGGGGTGGAGGAGGAGCAGGCTGTCCCGGAGGCGGGGTTTTCTTGCGCAGATATCCGATCAGCGTGTCCGCATCGACCGTCACATCTCCACGCACGGCCCGTGCGCCTCCCGTAAGCGTCACGGTCTGGGCGTTGCGGTCATAGATCTCTTCTTTTTTCCAGAAGAGCTGGACGGCTTCGCCGTGGGACATGTCCAGTCCGTCCGCATGTGCCGGGGCTGGGGGAAGCGCGAGCGGCAGGGCGATGAGGAGGGGGAGGAGGGCTGCGGGGCGGGGGGTCATTTTTCGGTCTTCAGTCCTTGCAGGTGCAGGCGGGCCGCCGCACTCGGAGGGCCGTTGTCATCGTTGCGGACCGTCAGTCCCGGTCCCGTAAACTGCATGATACCTGCATGCTGGTCCAGAAAATAGCCTTGGGCGTCCTGCCGGCCGAAGGGACCTTCAGCGTGGACCCAGTCGCGGGATGCGATCACGCCGGCTTTAAGGTCCAGATCGGCGGAGGGGCCGTTCAACAGCAGGCCGTCGTCACGGTAGAGCACGACGTTGTCGTCGAGATCCAGCGTCTGTTCGTGCTGCATGTAAACGCCGCGATCGGAGCGGATATGGGCCCAGGAGTTGCCGGAGAGTTGGATGTCGGCGACCGGGTCGATCAGATCCACGCGATCAGGGCCCTGTTGGTGGGTGGTGCGGGCGGTGATCATGTAGGGGTGGTTATGGGCATCGAGGCCGCGATAGGTGGCCTGTTCCATGTTGCCGCTTTCCACGCGCAGACGAGCCATTTCCTTCAGGGCGGCGCGGTTCTGGTTCACGAGATGGGAAATCTCGGGCCAGGCGGCGATGGAACTGAGCAGGACGAGGGCAAGGCCTGGCAGCGCCCATTTGGCGAATCCTAGGAGGGAGCGGCGGCGGGCAAGCTGTTCGGCGTCGGGAGCCTGACGGATGCGCTGGAAGGCTGCGCGGCGCAGGCTGTCGAGACGGGCGAGACTCTCGGCGCGGTCGGGATCGAAATCTTCGCGGCGGATGCGGGGCTCGCCGTTTTCGGGGGGCGGAGCATTGGGGCCGGGAACGTTCGGGGTAGGGCCGTTCATGACAGGCCGCTTCGCAGGAGGTCGTGGACGTGGACGATTCCCGTGGGGCGCCGGTCTTCATCCACGATGAAGAGGCTCGTGATGGGGCGTTCGCGCTGGTTCATGAGTTGCAGCACGTCCTGCGCCAGTGTCGTGGGGGTGGCGGTGACGGGGGCGGCGTTCATGACGTCTTTCGCCGTGGTCGTGTCGAGGTCACCGGAGAGGGCGCGGCGCAGGTCGGCGTCTGTGATGAGGCCCTGAAGTACACCATTGTCATCAGTCACACCCATGCACCCGAATGACTTGCGTGTCATCTCGAGAATAACGGAGCGCAACGGGAGGCTGCTCTGTCCGAGAGGGAGGGCGTCACCTGTGTGCATCAGGTCACTGATGGGGCGCAGGCGGGCGCCGAGGAGACCGCCGGGGTGGAAAACGCCGAAATCACGGGCGGTAAAGCCGCGTTTTTCAAGCAGTGCGAGGGCAAGTGCGTCGCCCAGGGCGAGTTGCAGCAGGGTGCTGGTCGTCGGCGCCAACCCCATCGGGCAGGCCTCGGTGCTCGTGGGGAGGACCAGTGGGATCTCGGAAGCGCGGGCCAGGGCAGAGGTACCGACCGAGGTGATGGCGATCACGCAGTGCTTCTGTCGGGCAGCATAGGCCAGAATCGCGGCGAGTTCGGTGCTTTCGCCGGAATTGGAGAAGGCCAGGATCAGGTCGCCCGGGGCCACCATGCCCAGATCGCCGTGGGCGGCTTCTGCGGGGTGCAGGAAAAGGGAGGGCGTGCCAGTGGAGGCAAGGGTGGCCTGGATCTTGCGGGCGATATGGCCGGATTTGCCGATCCCGGTAACGATCAGTCGGCCTTCGCTCTCGGCGATGCGGTTCACGGCCTCGCAGAAGGCTTCTCCGAGCGGGCCGGAGAGGGCGTGTTCGAGGGCCTGAAGGCCTTTGCGCTCGATAGAGACGGTCTGGAGTGCCGAATCGAGCGCAGTACGGAAGGGGCGGGGCGACGGACGGTGCATGTTCAGGCCAGGCGGGAAATCAGGCGCGATGCGAGAAAATGTCGGGCTCTTCGTAGCCCATGAGGTCCAGTCGGCAGCGGGCCGGAAGGAAATCGTAGCAGGCCTGCGCAAGGTCACGGCGGTTTTCACGGATCAGCATGGCTTCGAGCTTATCCCACAATGCGTGAAGATACAGCACGTCCGAAGCGGCATAGAGGAGCTGGTCAGGGGTGAGGGTTTGTGCGCCCCAGTCTGAACTCTGCTGGTGTTTGGAGATTTCGACGCCAAGAAGGTCGCGACACAGATAGGCCAGGCCGTGGCGGTTGGTGAAGGTGTAGACCAGTCGGGCGGCGATCTTGGTGCAGATAACCGATGGGATTGTGATGTTGAAGGCGTTCTGCAGGACTGCGACGTCAAAGCGTGCGAAATGCATCAGCTTGGTGACGGAATCGTCTGTCAGAAGAGCCTTGAGGTTCGGGCAGTCATAGCCGCGGCCACCCATGGAGGCCGGCTTGATCTGGACGAGATGGGCTTCACCGTCGCCGGCTGAAAGTTGGACGAGGCAGAGGCGGTCACGATGGGGATTGAGACCCATGGTCTCGGTATCGATGGCGACGAGAGGGCCTAAATCAAAGTCATCCGGCAGATCGCCGTCATGAAGATGGATGGCGCTCTGCGAACTCATTTGTCGTCACCAAATTTTTTTGATCACCAGAGGATCGAGGCAGTATTTTGCCTGATCGTCTGTGGTGCCCAGAAGAAGACTCGAACTTCCACGTCCTTTCGGACACAGGTACCTGAAACCTGCGCGTCTACCAATTCCGCCATCTGGGCTCAGAAAGCACCGGGTTTTTTCAGTTTCCTGGAGCATCCCGGCTCGGTGAAGAGGCGTTTACCCCTGCACGTGTGGGGCGTCAACAGCTAAACTGAAAGAAAAACAACAATGCGTACAAATTTTTCCGTAGAGGGGACTGGCGGCGGCATGAGTGACGGGATTTGTGAAGGGAGCGGGCCGGACAGGGGCGTGCAGTCCGTGGGGCGGGTTGTGGCGGTTCTGGGCGGTGGAGGCTTTGTTGGCCGCGAGCTGGTGGGGCGGCTTGTGGCGTCGGGGCATGTGGTGCGTGTTGGCAGTCGCAATCCCGAGGGCGATCAGGCGTTGGCCCGCTTTCCGGGTGATGGGCGTGTGGAGTTCATCAAAGCGTCCGTGAATGACGTGGGTTCGCTGGAGCGTCTGTTCGCTGGGGCTGATGCGGGAATCAATCTTGTGTCGATCATGTCGCCGGATGTGAAGGCGATGCATCGCGTCAATGTGGAGGGTGCGCGTCTGGCGGCGCTTGCGGCGCAGCGCGAGGGCGTGGGGCAGTATATGCACATGTCCGCCATCGGGGCTTCGATACGCTCGCCTGGGAATTATGGGCGGAGCAAGGGGCTGGCCGAGCGTGTGGTGCGGGAGGTGTTTCCGGAAGCTGCGCTATTGCGGCCTTCAGTGATTTTTGGGCCCGACGACAGTTTCTTCAACATGTTCGCGTTGATTGCGAAGCTCTCGCCGGTGTTGCCGGTGTTTGCGGCGGGGACGCGGTTCCAGCCGGTCTGTGTTGGGGATGTGGCGCGGGCGGCGATGGCGCTGCTGACGCCGGAGCGTGGGGGCATGACAGTCGAGGCGGGTGGGCCGGATGTGCTGACCATGAAAGAGCTGATGGCGTTCGTGCTGGAGGCGTCGGGTCGTCGTCGGTTGCTGTTGCCGGTGCCGGACTGGGTGGCAAAGCTGGAGGCGGAAATCCTTGAGGCGTTGCCGGGGCATCTGCTGACGCGGGATCAGGTCGTGATGATGGGGCTGGATAATGTGGTGCAGCCGGGTGCGGATGATCTCCAGTCGCTCGGGATGAAGCCGACGGCGATGCGGAGTGTGGTGCCGGGTTATTTGAATGGTAGTGTTTGTGAGACTTGGCGGCGGTTTCGGAAATGATGGGTCCGATATGGACCTAAATAAGTGTGTGAAAAATGCCTCAGGAAGGCTGTGGATGGGGTATTTCCAATGAAGGGTCAGCACTGCTGACTATTATTGGATAAAGTGACGGAATAGCTGCATTCTTACTCGCATGTTTGCAGGAGACACGACGCATGGCCGAACGGATGTTGCAGTTCGTCACCCACCCCCAGGTGCTTCCGGAGAAGCGCGATGCGGCTGAACGCCGTCAGGACTTCGGGGAGATTTATCGTGGGTTCGCGCGCAGCCGGGCGGAAGAGCAGGCGTCGCGGTGTTCGCAGTGCGGGATTCCGTTCTGCTCCGTGCATTGTCCGCTGGGGAACAACATTCCCGACTGGCTGAAGCTGACGGCTGAGGACCGGCTTGAGGAAGCGTATGAGATGTCGTCCGCGACGAATACGTTTCCGGAGATCTGCGGGCGGATCTGTCCGCAGGACCGGCTGTGCGAAGGCAACTGCGTCATCAACAAGGGCTTTGAAAGCGTCACCATTGGTGCTGTCGAGCGGTTCATTACGGAAAATGCGTTCGAGCAGGGTTGGGTGAAGCCGGCACTTCCGGATCGTGAACTTGGGCGCAGTGTTGGGATTGTGGGGTCTGGTCCTGCGGGGCTGGCCTGTGCGGAGCGGCTGCGGGCGCAGGGTTATGAGGTTCATGTCTATGAGCGTCAGGACCGTGTGGGTGGACTGCTGACTTACGGCATTCCGAGCTTCAAGCTGGAAAAACATGTGGTGGCGCGCCGTCATGCGTTACTGGAGGCGCAGGGGATCGTGTTCCATCTCTCCACGCCTGTTGGTTCTGGTGAAGGCGAGACGTCCCTTGAGGATCTGCGGGCGCGGCATGATGCGGTGTTTCTCGCGACGGGTGTGTATCGCTCGCGCGATGTGAAGGTGCCGGGGGCTGGTCTTGAGGGTGTTGTCGATGCGATCGACTTCCTGACGGCGTCCAACCGCCGGGGTTATGACGAGGATCCGGGCGAGGATGCGGTGCTTCATGCGAAGGGCCGTCGGGTTGTGGTTATTGGCGGTGGTGACACGGCCATGGACTGCGTGCGCACGTCGATCCGTCAGGGTGCTGAGCGTGTGACCTGTGTTTACCGCCGGGACCGGGCGAATATGCCGGGATCGCGGCAGGAAGTTTACAATGCCGAGGAAGAAGGTGCGCAGTTCGAATGGCTGGGCTCGCCTGAGGCATTTCTCGGTGATGGCAGCGTGTCGGGCGTACGGGTTCTGAAGATGCGACTGGGGGCTCCGGATGCGTCGGGGCGCCGGTCCATCGAGGGCACGGGGCAGCATGACGTGATTGAGGGCGATCTGGTCATCAAGGCTCTGGGCTTTGATCCTGAGGATCTGCCGGGGCAGTTCGCGGCTCCTGATCTGGCTGTGACGCGCTGGGGCACGCTAACGGTGCCGCCGGGTGGCTTTGAGACGAGCTTGCCGGGTGTGTTCGCCGGGGGCGATATCGTGCGCGGAGCGAGCCTTGTCGTCTGGGCGATCAAGGACGGCCGGGATGCGGCCGATGCGATCCATCATCATCTGACTGAAACAGTAACCGGTTCTCTGGAGGCCGCGGAATGACACAGAATAACGATTTCATCCGCGAGTATGCCGAGAATGTCGAGCGTCTGAAGGGGCTGTATGACCCGTCGCAGGAGCGCGATTCCTGTGGTGTGGGTCTGGTCGCGGCGCTGGACGGCAAGCCGTCGCGCAGTGTGGTTCAGGCAGGCATCGAGGCGCTGGGTAATATCTGGCATCGCGGTGCGGTCGATGCCGATGGCAAGACCGGCGATGGTGCGGGCATTCATGTAGAAATTCCGCAAGATTTCTTTGCCGAGGCGATCCATAACAGTTCCAGCGACGATACGATTGATGGTCGTATCGCAGTGGGTATGGTGTTCCTGCCCAAGACCGATCTGGGCTCGCAGGAGCGGGGCCGCCAGATCATTGAGACGGAGATCCTGAACTTCGGTTACGGGATCTATGGCTGGCGTCAGGTGCCAATCGATACGGCGTGTATTGGCGAGAAGGCCAACCAGACGCGGCCGGAAATCGAGCAGATCATGATCCGCAACCGGCTTGGCCGGTCCGAGGACGAGTTCGAGCGCGACCTGTATGTGCTGCGCCGGCGGATCGAGAAGCAGGCGACGGCGCAGCAGGTTGATCTGTATGTGTGTTCGATGTCCTGCCGCTCGGTAATCTACAAGGGCATGTTCCTTGCTGAAAACCTGACGGATTTTTATCCGGATCTGCTGGATGAGCGGTTTGTGTCGCGGTTTGCGATCTACCACCAGCGGTATTCGACCAATACGTTCCCGACCTGGAAGCTCGCCCAGCCGTTCCGCAAAGTGGCGCATAACGGCGAGATCAACACGATTTCGGGCAATACGAACTGGATGCGCTCGCATGAAACGCGGCTCGCCCATCCGGATCTGGACCCGTACATGGCGGATCTGAAGCCTGTGGTGCAGGCTGCGGGTTCCGATACGGCGGTTCTGGACAATGTGTTTGAACTGCTGACATTCGCTGGGCGGGATGCGCCTATGGCGAAGACGATGCTGGTACCGGCATCGGCGGGCGCGAACTCCGCGATGTCCGATGCGGCGCGGTCGTTGTTTCGGTATTGTAATGCGGTGATTGAGCCGTGGGATGGTCCGGCGGCGTTGTGTGCGACGGATGGGCGTTGGGTTGTGGCCGGGCTGGATCGCGCCGGGCTGCGTCCGCTGCGATATAGCATCACGCAGGATGGTCTGCTCATCGTGGGCTCCGAGACGGGGATGGTCCGGGTGCCGGATGCGCGGGTTAAAAGCCGCGGGCGCCTTGGTCCAGGGCAGACGCTTGCGCTGGATCTGAAGGAAGGGCGGCTTTACCAGTCTGAAGAGTTGCTCGAGATGCTGGCGTCACGTCAGGATTTCCAAGGCTGGGTGAAGCGCATCCGCGATATCGAGCCGATCGTGCGCGATGTTGTGGAGCCTGAGGCGCTGGACGCCGATCTGCTGCGGAGGCATCAGGTCGCGGTCAGTCTGACGCATGAGGAGCTGGAGACCATTCTGCACCCGATGGTGGAGAATGCGGCCGAGGCTCTGGGGTCGATGGGCGATGATACGCCGCTTCAGGTGTTGTCCACGATCTATCGCGGGTTGGCGCATTATTTCCGTCAGGGGTTCAGTCAGGTAACGAATCCGCCGATCGACTCCCTGCGCGAGACGCGAGTGATGAGCCTGATTACGCGGCTGGGTAATCTGGGGAACATTCTCGACCAAGCGCCGGAGCAGTGCGATCTGTTGCAGTTGCCGAGCCCGGTTCTGACGATTGGTGAGTTTGACGAACTGCGGAAGGTCTGCGGCGAGAATGCTGGCGTGATCGACTGCACTTTCCCGGCCGAAGAGGGCGAGGAAGGTCTGCGGGCGGCGATTGCCTCCATCCGGGCGCAGGCGGAAGATCATGTTCGCGGCGGATGCACGCATCTGTTCCTGACGGACGACAATACGGATGCAACGCGGGTTGCGATTCCGATGATCCTCGCGACCGCGGCCGTGCATATCCATCTGGTGCGTAATTCGCTGCGGACGTTCACGTCGCTGAACGTGCGGACGTCCGGGGCGATCGACGTGCATGCGATTGCCGTCACGATTGGTGTTGGTGCGACGACGGTGAATCCGGCGCTGGCGCAGTATTGCGTGGCGGACCGGCTGCGGCGCGGGCTGTTCGGCAAGATGTCGCTGCGTGAGGCGATGGAGCGGTATCGCAAGGCCGTGGATAAGGGCCTGCTCAAGATCATGTCCAAGTCGGGCATTTCGATCATTTCGGCCTATCGTGGCGGGTATAATTTCGAGGCGATCGGGCTGTCCCGCGCGCTGGTGGCGGAGTTTTTCCCGGGCATGCCGTCGCGGATTTCGGGGATTGGTCTGCCGGGAATTGCGCGTAACATCCTTGGAGCTCATGCCGCCGCGTGGAACCGGAAGGTTGAGGCGTTGCCAGTTGGCGGGCGTTACAAGCTGCGGCGTCAGGGTGAGACGCATGCGTTCTCAGGGCAGCTTGTGCATATGCTTCAGAGTGCGGTGACGGCGAACAGCTTCACGCTGTATCGGCGTTATGCGGATGCGGTGCGTCAGATGCCGCCGGTGGCGCTACGTGATCTGCTGGATTTCAAGCCGCTTCATGCGCCGGTTCCGGTGGATGAAGTGGAGAGCATCACGCAGATCCGCCGTCGTCTGGTGGCACCAGGAATTTCGCTGGGCGCTCTGAGCCCCGAGGCGCATGAGACGCTGGCGATTGCCATGAACCGGATTGGTGCGAAGTCCGATTCCGGTGAGGGTGGCGAGGATGCCGAGCGCTCCAAGCCGCGTCCGAACGGGGACAATGCGTCTTCGGCCATCAAGCAGGTGGCGTCCGGGCGTTTTGGCGTGACCGCGCAGTATCTGAACGACTGCCGCGAGATCGAGATCAAGATGGCGCAGGGTGCGAAGCCCGGCGAGGGCGGGCAGCTTCCGGGCTTCAAGGTGACGGAACTGATCGGGCGTCTGCGTCATGCGACGCCGGGGGTCACACTGATTTCGCCGCCGCCGCATCACGACATCTATTCGATCGAGGATCTGGCGCAGCTTATTTACGATCTCAAGCAGATCAATCCGACGGCGACTGTTACGGTCAAGCTGGTGGCGCGGACAGGCATCGGCACGATTGCCGCCGGTGTGGCGAAGGCCAAGGCGGATGCGATCCTGATTTCCGGCCATTCGGGAGGGACGGGTGCGAGCCCGCAGTCTTCGATCCATTATGCGGGTCTGCCGTGGGAAATGGGGCTGTCGGAGGCGCATCAGGTGCTGATGCTGAACCGGCTGCGTCATCGTCTGGTGCTGCGGACGGATGGTGGCATCAAGACGGGCCGCGATGTTGTTATGGCGGCGATGCTGGGTGCGGAAGAGTTCGGTATCGGCACGGCCGCACTTGTGGCGATGGGCTGTATCATGGTGCGCCAGTGCCACTCCAACACCTGTCCGGTGGGTGTGTGTGTGCAGGACGAAAAGCTGCGGGAGAAGTTCGGGGGATCGCCGGAGAAGGTTATCAATCTGTTCACGCTGATTGCGGAAGACATCCGGCATATTCTGGCGGATCTGGGCGTGCGGTCGCTTGAAGAGGTGATCGGGCGGACGGACATGTTGCGCCAGGTGTCGCGTGGTGCGGATTATCTGGATGATCTGGATCTGAACTCCCTGCTGGTTCAGGCCGATCCGGGTGAGCATGCGCGGTTCTGCACCCGTGAGGGGCGTAACGAAGTGCCGGAGACGCTGGACGGGCAGATCATCCCGGATGCGACGGCGCTGTTCGAACGTCGGGAGAAGCTGCATCTGCATTACACGGTGCAGAATACGCATCGTGCGATCGGCACGCGGGTTTCGGGGTTGATTACGCGCAAGTTCGGCATGAAGGAGCTTCCGGAAGGGCAGCTTACGCTCTCGCTGCGCGGGTCTGCCGGGCAGTCTCTGGGGGCGTTTGGTGTGCAGGGGCTCAAGATCGAGGTCGAGGGCGATGCCAACGACTATGTCGGCAAGGGGCTTTCGGGGGCGACGATTGTTGTTCGCAAGTCACCGTCGGCGCAGTGGGCGTCCGAGCAGAGCGCGATCATTGGCAATACGGTTCTGTACGGGGCGACGGCGGGGACGCTGTTTGCGGCCGGGCAGGCGGGTGAGCGCTTTGCGGTCCGTAACTCGGGGGCGACGGCCGTGGTTGAGGGCTGTGGCTCGAATGGCTGTGAATACATGACGGGTGGGACGGTCGTGATCCTTGGGGAGACGGGCGACAATTTCGGCGCCGGTTTCACGGGGGGCATGGCTTATGTGCTGGACGTGAAGGGGCGGTTCGAGGCGCAGATCAACCCGGATACGGTGATCTGGAACCGTGTGCCGGCTGGCAGTCGCTGGGATCAGGAACTGCGCGTGCTCGTGGAACGTCATGTAGCGGAGACGGGCAGTACTTATGCTGCGGATCTGCTGCATTGCTGGGAGCAGACGCTGGAGCGGTTCTGGCATGTTGTGCCGCGCGATTATGCGCGGATCATCGGCTACGTTCAGGAAGACCTGTCCCAGCTTTCGGCCTGAACAAGCGTTTTACCCCTGTCTGGTTACCTCTGTCTGGGACGGAGTTTCAGGCAGGGGCGTTCCACAAGGTGCCATGACAGGATCGCGCCGCCGAGGGTGGTGAGGATCGTGAGGAGCAGGGCGTATCTGCGTCCGAGGCCGTAGCGGGTTTGAAGGTCGCTCACCATCATCACCAGCGGGAGATGGCACAGATAGAGCGCGTAGCTGTGGGTGCTGATGCTGCGGACTGCCGGGCCGATCAGGGGCGGCAGGGTTCGCAGGCGCATCATGGCGGGCATGCACAGGGCATAGCCCAGTCCCATGACATCAAATGAAGCCATGGCGCTGAAGCGCGGGGGCCAGAGTGCACCATCTCCGGTATTGCGCCACCAGACGGTGAGCACGATCGCCGTGCCTGCGATGGCGAGCAGTGTGCTGTAGCGGGTGACGGCGGGTCTGTACCTGTAAAGCCAGGCGGCGGCGATGCCCCATGCAATTGAGTCGAAGCGGCAGGGGACGATTTTGCTGGTGACTTCGTCCCAGTTGACGTCCGTGGGGAGCGAGAGGCGCCAGCAGAGCGGGACGATGAAAAAGGCCGCGAGTGTGGTTCCGAAGGCTGTGGCGGGTTTGATCCGGCAGGCGAGGAGCGTGAGGAGCAGGGCGGGGAAGGCGATGTAGAACCATTCCTCCACGCAGAGCGACCAGGTGGCGCCGTACCAGTTCGAGACCATGGGCCAGCCGAGATTTTGTGTCAGGGTCAGGAACCAGGGCAGGGCGTGGCGGGCTTCGTCCCATGGCACGCCGTAAGGGCCGAAATACGCGAGTGGGATGAGTAGCGCGAATAGCCAGAAATAATAGGCGGGCAGGGTGCGCAGCCAGCGGCGGAGCAGGAAGATGCCCCAGCCTTTCACGGATGTTCTGCGTTCCAGCAGGCCCAGCATGATCGTGCCGATCAGGAAGCCGCTGAGGACGAAGAACAGCATGACGCCATAGAAGCCGAGCACGGCCAGGTGAAACGGGAGGGGCTGGTGCCACCATGCACAGAACAGGCTTCCGTCATGGCAGATCAGGACATCGAGAATGGCGACCGTGCGGACCAGGTCGGGGCCTGCGATTCGTTCGCGCAGGTTTTCAAAGGATGTCAGCGGAACGGATGCCTGAGGAGGGTATATTTGCATGAAGTGGCGGGAGATCCGGAGTTGCGGGCTTTGCGGCGGTTTTACACTACGGTTTTGTCATCAACATCCCGTTTGACGGGGGGGATTGTGGCTTTAAGGTCAGGATATGACCATGCTCTTTTCTGCCGTTGATGGCACATCGAATGCGTCCTCCGAGGAGCAGATGCCTCCCCGTTGGGATCTCTCTGATCTTTATGCGTCGCCGGAAGATCCGGTGCTGGCTTCGGATTTTGATCGCTGGGCCGGGGCGGCGCGCAGTTTCTGCGAAACGTACAAGGGGCGCCTGGAGACGCTGAAGGGTGCGGAGCTGGCGAAGGCGTTTGCGGAATACGAAGCGATCGAGGAGGGCTTGGGGAAGATTGGATCTTTTTCCAGCCTTGGCTTTGCGGCGCATACGACTGATCCGGTCTGGGGGCGGTTTGCACAGGGCGTGCAGGAGCGGATGACGGAGGTGGCCTCCGATCTGATGTTCTTTACGCTGGAGCTGAACCGCATTCCCGACGAGACGCTGGCGCTGATCTGCGAGGCGCAGGAAATGCACAAATGGGGTGCGTATCTGCGGGATCTGCGGATGTACCGGCCGTATCAGCTTTCCGATGAGGTCGAGCAGGTGCTGATGGACAAGTCGGTGACGGGGCGTAATGCCTGGAACCGGTTGTTCGATGAGACCATGGCGACGCTGAGTGTCACGATTGACGGTGAGGAAAAGCCGCTGGGCGAGGCGTTCAATCTGCTGACGAATGCGGATCGTACGAAGCGCGAGGCTGCGGCGCAGCAGATCAGTGCGGTGCTGGGCGAAAATTCGCGCCTGCTGACGATGATTACCAACACGCTCGCCAAGGACAAGGCGATCGGGGACAAGTTGCGGGGTTATCCGCGCCCGACGAGTTCGCGCAATCTGGCGAATATGGTCGAGGACGAGGTTGTCGATGCGCTGGTTGGCGCGGTGGACGAGGCTTATCCCCGACTGGCGCATCGGTATTATGCGCTCAAGGCGAAGTGGCTTGGGCTTGAGACGCTGGAGCATTGGGACCGCAATGCGCCGCTTCCGGGTGTGGACGTGCGCAAGATTGACTGGGAGCAGGGCAAGGAGATCGTGCAGAATGCCTATGCCGGGTTTGATCCTGCGCTGGGTGAGATCGTTCAGAAGTTCCTGACGCATCCGTGGATTGATGCTGCTCCGGTCGCGGGGAAGTCTTCGGGGGCTTTCTCCCATTCCTGTGTGCCTTCGGTTCATCCGTATATTCTGATGAACTATCGCGGGCAGCCGCGTGACGTCATGACGCTGGCGCATGAGCTGGGGCATGGCGTGCATCAGACGCTCGCTGGGAAGGCGCAGGGCTATCTGAACGCGTCTACGCCGCTGACGCTGGCGGAGACGGCCTCGGTGTTCGGCGAGATGCTGACGTTCCAGTCGCTGCTGGATGCGGAGAGCGACCCGAAGCGTCGCCGTCACATGCTGGCGGCGAAGGTCGAGGATATGCTGAACACGGTTGTCCGGCAGATTGCGTTCTACCAGTTCGAAGTGAAGGTTCATGACGAGCGGGCGAAGGGTGAACTTTCGCCGGAGCGTCTGGGAGAAATCTGGCGTGAGGTTCAGGTGCGGAGTCTCGGCCCTGTATTCCACTTCACACCGGATTATGATCTCTACTGGTCCTATATCCCGCATTTCGTGCATTCGCCGTTCTATGTTTATGCGTATGCTTTCGGGGATTGTCTGGTGAATGCGCTTTATGGCGTTTATCAGGAAAAACCTGAGGGTTTTGCTGCGAAATATCGCACCATGCTCGAAGCGGGCGGGACGCTGCGTCACAAGGAACTGCTTGCGCCGTTCGGACTTGATGCGACAGATCCGGGTTTCTGGCGTAAAGGACTGGATGTGATCTCGGGGCTGATTGATCAGCTCGAGCAGGAGGACTGAGGAGCATCATGGCGAGGGATCTCGACAACACCGGTCTCATGGGGGAGCTGCGTCGCATGGCGCGGACCTCCGGCGCGGTCGGCGGTATTGCGGCACGGATGGCAGGTAACCGTCTGGGCTTCAAGACGGACAAGGGCGTTCATGCAGAGGGCCTGAAGTCGGCGTTGGGAAACCTCAAGGGGCCGCTGATGAAGGCGGCCCAGCTTCTCTCGACTATTCCTGGTGCGTTGCCGGATGAGTATGCCGAAGAGCTGGCGCATCTGCAGTCCAATGCGCCGCCGATGGGCTGGAGCTTTGTACGCCGTCGCATGCAGGCTGAGCTTGGAGCTGGTTGGGAAAAGCATTTCCGTTCCTTCAGCCATGAGGCCGTGGCGGCGGCGTCGCTTGGGCAGGTGCACCGGGCGCGTCTGGTCGATGGGCGCGAGGTGGCGTGCAAATTGCAGTATCCGGACATGCAGGCGGCGGTGGATTCAGATCTGCGGCAGTTCCGGGCCGCGCTGGGTCTTTACAAGCAGTTCGAGACGACGATCCGGCAGGACGAGGTTTATACAGAACTTGCGGACCGGCTGCGCGAAGAGTTGGATTACCGTCGGGAAGCGAGCCATTTGCGGCTGTATCGGGACATGCTTTCCGAGACGCCTGAGGTGACGGTTCCGGCGCCGGTTGAGGAACTGTCTACCGGGCGGCTGTTGACGATGGACTGGGTGAGCGGGCGTAGCATGCGGACCGTTCTGGGTGAGAACCTGCCGCTGGAGGATCGCAATGCGATGGCCACGGCGCTGTTCAAGGCCTGGTACACGCCGGTCTATCGTTACGGTGTCATTCACGGCGATCCGCATATGGGCAATTTCACCGTGCGGGATGATTATGGTTTGAACCTGCTGGATTTCGGGGCTGTTCGGATTTTCTCGCCGCGTTTTGTGGAGGGGATCATTGATCTGTTCAAGGCGCTGCGGGAGAATAACGAGGAACTGGCGTTCCACGCTTACAGCAAGTGGGGATTTGTCGGGATTTCGCGTGAGACGGCGAGTGTCCTGAATGAATGGGCGCGGTTCTTCTACCGGCCGCTGATGACGGATCGTGTGTGCTCCATGCAGGAGAGCAATGATCCGGCGGAGGCGCGTCAGGTTCTGGAGAAGGTCTATGACGGGCTGAAGCGGACGGGCGGTGTGAAGCTGCCGCGTGAGTTCGTGCTGATGGATCGTTCGGCGATCGGGCTGGGGAGTGCGTTCCTGCGTCTGGAGGCGCGGCTGAACTGGCATAAGATGTTCGAGGAGCTGATCGAGGGCTTCGACGTGAACGTGCTGGCAGCGCGTCAGAAAGAGGCTCTGGTGAAGGCGAAGGTGCCGCCGGCGCTATCTTCGCTCTGAGGGTTTGGGGTTCATGGAATAAAGGGCGCTTTCTTTGTGGGAAGCGCCCTTTATTATTGGTGTCATGGCTTGGGGATGTGCTTGGGACGTGACTGGATCAGAACTGTGCTGCGACGGTTCCGAAAAATTCGCGCGGGGCTGCGACGAACAGGTTGGCGTTGTCGTCACCCGCTACGGATGCTGCGCCATAGACGCCACCGATATAGTTCTGGTTGTACAGGTTGGTGATTCCGAAGGAGGTCTTCAGGCTCTGGGCGAAGCCGACCTTGCCGAAATCGTAAGCAACGTTGAGGTTTGATGTCCAGTAAGCCGGGATCTGCTCATCGTTGGTGTAGGTCATTTGACGTGCGCTTGTGTACGTCGTGTTGAAGTTGAAGGTTGCGTGGTGCCACGTGTAGCTCACGTCAGCCTTGTACATGAACTTCGGGTAGTAGACCTGCTGCTTGCCTTTGATGTTAACGTAACCACCGTTATACGGCAGATGCGTGTCTTCGTAGGTGGCATCGTTCCAGCTGAAGCTGTTGGTGATGGCCAGACCGGGCAGTGGACGGAACGTACCGGCGACGTCTGCGCCGTTCATGGTTTCACGACCTACATTCATGAATGAACTGTAGGTGTTGCCAGTTGATCCGCTGGTGATGGCGGCAAGGCGGTTATAGTAATCGGTGTGGTAAAAATCGGCACTTCCGGAGAAAAAGTGGGAGTTGAACCGGTATCCGACCACGTAATTCCAAGTACGCTCGGGGCGCAGGGATTTTTTGTTTTCGTCAAAGACCGTCTGTGCGGGGTTGGAGGCGCTTCCGAGGCCGGACCAGGGTGAGCCGCTGGAGCTCTGGGCCGAGTAGTCATAGGCGCGCATGTTTTCAGCGATATCGAAATAGACTTCGTGCTGATTGAGGAAGTGGTAGTCAAAGTTGAAATGCGGGAGGAATGCGTTCGCGGCTGTCAGGTTGCCGGAAGCAGGGTGGCTGTAATAGACGCCCCATGAAGAGAGCGTGCTGGTGTTATCGACGCTGGTTCCACCATGTGTTGTCTGCAGCAGGGAGCGGAAGCCTGCTTCAACGGTCATGCCCGGAATGATCTGGTATGTGTCCTGCAGATAGAACTGGAACGTGTTGGTGTTGAAGGAATCAGCCCACCAGGTCGTGCCGTTTTTGAAGTCGGCGATGGAAGAATGCGGTGTATTGACGCCGTCTTCATACATCATCATCGGGTAGTTGAAGCGATCGTTCTCGTACCAGATGCCGGTCTTGATATCGTTGTGATGACCGGCATGGATGTCGAAGTTCTGGACGAAGCCCAGACGTCGGACGTCGGGATGACCGGTTTCCATCGCCATCGGGACCTGTGAGGTCGGCGAGATCAGGAACGGGTTGGTGGCGCTGTAATCACCGTTCGAGACATGCGCGTAGGCGATTGTCTTGGATGTCACGTTGGGGAAGAGCTGGAATTCGCCCGTGATGGCTGAGAGGTAGTTTCTCTGGGTCTGGGTGCCGTCATAGGCGTAATCGCCGATTTCGTCGTTCGACAGAACGCCTTCAAGACCAGCGGGGACACCGCCATTCTGGGCGTAATAGGCGTATTCCTTGGCGAGGGCGTAATTGGGTTTCAGATAGGTCGTGTTGCGTCCCATCTTCTGCCACATGTTCTTCGTCAGGCTGAGGTAGTTGTACTGCTCGAAATTCGAGTAGTCGAAGACAGCCGTGATCTTGCCGCGGTCACCGACGGGCTGGACCAGTTTGAAATTGGCCTGCTGCTCCTGCTGGTCCCCGTATCCTTTCCAAAGATCCTGATCCGTGCGGGCATAGGCGGCGTAGAATTTGGTGCCGCTGGCGTTCAGCTTGCCACTGTCGACCCGGCCGAAGGTTCTGAAGCCGTTATAGCTGCCGAAGAGCTGGCTGATCTGACCGCCGGCTTTGTCGGACGGATCCGCTGAGGTGAAGGTGATGGCGCCGCCGAGGGTCTGTGCCGAGGGTGTGTCCAGAGCGCCTGCGCCCTGGGACATGGTCAGGCTGCTGATGTTTTCCTGGATTTCCATCTGGTCGACACCGAGGCCGTTCCAGTTATGGAAGCCCTGGCCGCCCATCGGGATGCCGTCGAGCGAGACGCCGAGCTGGGTCTGGTTGAAACCGCGGACATAGAGGGTGTTGGCGACCGTATCGAGACCGAAAGCGTCATCGGAGGCGAAGTTCGCGCCGGGTGTTGTGAGGGCGAGGATCTGCATCGGGCTGGTGCCGGCGACGAAGTGATCCATCGTTTCTCGTGTGACGACTTCCACCGCGCTGTGAGAGCCTCTGCGCTGTGCATGAATGGTCATGTCTTCGGAGCCGGATGCCACTTCTACGTGTTTGTGGGTACGGGCAGGCTGCGTGCGGTGTGCGGGCGTTGTGGTCCGGCTGTGATTCGAACGATGCGGATGCGTTTTATGACTGGTAGTTGCGGCGTGAGTCGGGCTGATCAGAAGGCCGATCAACGCGACACCGGATAAGAGATATCGTCCCAAGTCTGAATGCACGGGTTGGTCCCAATTCTTGTCCAAGTAAATCCTGAAAGTCACGCTACGTCATAAAAATGAAATATCACAAGATATTTGCCGAAAAAATCGCGCAGTTTTTCCGTTATGTTTCATAAATACATCACCTTCCGCCTCAGTTCAGTAGGAAGGAGGGGCGTTGTTTTTTATGAATACAGTTAAATATATAGTCTGTATTCAAGTGGAATGATTTTTATTAATTTCATTATTGAAAACAAATTCTTGAAAGAATTTTAATTTATACCAGCACGAATGGCGTCGGTTTGTAATGAGAGCGTTCTATTTTCGTATACGATTTCTTGGAAGCTCTTTGAAATCCGCTCTGGGAGACGGTTTTTTCTGTGGAATGAAGTCTGACGCGGGGAGAAGACTTGACCCGGTGATCAGCCGGGTCGGGATTGGGTGCCTGCGGGGGTACCGGGTAGGGGTACTGAAAAAAACAGTTCAGAAATATCAAGCGAAAATCAGAAGATTTCCTTGATCAGATCGTTGCCGATGCTGAATCCGGCACCGGCTTCGACAGAGCGGGCGAATCCGGAATTGAGGATGTTCGAAATGAAATTGTTGTCCGGTACGGACTGGACCGGCTGGACGGGGGCCTGCTCTGTCGGGGCCTGATAGGTGGGTTGTGTACTGTAGTCCGGTTGGGCATTGGCGAGGGCTGCGTGGAGCTGTTGCAGGAGGTTTGTGACCTGCTGCTGTTCGGCTTGGAAGGCGAGGGCGAGTTCGCGCAGGTCGAGGGACCATTCGCGGGCCTGCATGTCGCCGGTCTGGGCGGCGGCCTGCATTTTGGACCCCAGGGCCTGAAGGGCCTGGGCGGACTGCTGGGCCTGTTGCTGAAGTTGAGTGTAGGTCTGCTCGATTGTCTGGACGTCCATGACGGTTCTTTCTTCAGAGATGCAGGAGTGTTGATACCTCTGGGGAACGAGTCTCTCCATCCCTTTCAGCAATAAGTTGTCATAAAGATACGCAGGTGGAATGCTGTCTTTATGGAAGAGGGTAGGGAAGGCTCTTGCTGTCCGTGATGCGCTTTCCCATCTTGGCATGATGGCCATAAAAGAATCCTCGTCCGTCCGTAATGCGACTGCAATGCCGATGACCCAGTTTTTGCCGGAGCGGCAGCCTGCGAAAGCGAAGACGCGTAAATTCGTTGTTAAATCGGATTACGAGCCGGCGGGCGATCAGCCGACGGCGATTGCGGAGCTTGTGCAGGGCGTTGAGGGCGGTGAGCGGGACCAGGTCCTGCTTGGCGTTACGGGCTCGGGCAAGACGTTCAGTATGGCGAAAGTCATTGAGGCGACGCAGAAGCCGACGCTTATTCTTGCGCCCAACAAGACGCTAGCGGCGCAGCTTTATGGGGAGATGAAGCAGTTCTTCCCGGATAATGCGGTCGAGTATTTCGTGTCTTACTACGATTACTACCAGCCGGAGGCGTATGTGCCGCGGTCGGACACGTATATCGAGAAGGACAGCCAGATCAACGAGCAGATCGACCGGATGCGCCATGCCGCCACGCAGGCTCTGCTGGAGCGTAATGATGTTATTATCGTGGCGTCCGTCTCCTGTATTTACGGTATCGGATCAGTTGAGACGTATTCGAAAATGGTGGTGCGGCTTGAGGTTGGCGGGTCCATTGACCGCGAGCGGCTGATCAAGGCGCTGGTGGAGTTGCAGTACCGACGCAATGATGCAGCGTTCGAGCGCGGGACGTTCCGGGTGCGGGGCGAGCAGATCGATATTTTCCCGGTGCAGAACGAGGACCGGGCCTGGCGCGTGTCGCTGTTTGGCGATGAGATCGACCAGATTGTGGAGTTCGATCCGCTGACGGGGAACAAGACGGCGGATCTGGCGGAAATCAGCGTTTATGCGAACTCGCATTACGTGACGCCGCGGCCGACGCTCAATCAGGCGATGATCGGGATCAAGAACGAGCTTCGCGGACGCCTTGAGCAGTTCACTGAGGATGGAAAGCTGCTGGAGGCGGAGCGTCTGTCGCAGCGCACCACGTTCGATCTGGAAATGATCGAGACGACGGGTGCGTGTAAGGGGATCGAGAACTACTCGCGCTATTTGTCCGGGCGTGGTCCGGGTGATCCGCCGCCCACTCTGTTCGAATATCTGCCAGAAGATGCGCTGCTGATCGTGGATGAAAGTCACGTCACGGTACCGCAGATTGGCGGGATGGAGCGTGGGGACAGGGCGCGGAAAAGCGTGCTGTCAGATTATGGGTTCCGTCTGCCGTCTTGCATCGACAACCGTCCGCTGGCCTTCGGGGAGTGGAATGCGTTTCGGCCGCAGTCGATTTTCGTCTCCGCGACGCCGGGGCCGTGGGAAATGGAGCAGACAGGCGGTGTGTTTGCCGAGCAGATCATTCGTCCGACGGGGCTGATTGATCCGGTGACGGATGTGCGGCCGGTCGAGGGGCAGGTTGATGACCTGCTGCATGAATGTCGGGATGCGATCAGCAAGGGCGGGCGCGTTCTGGTCACGACGCTGACCAAGCGGATGGCCGAGGATCTGACGGACTATCTGGGCGAAGCCGGCATCAAGGTCCGGTATCTGCATTCGGATGTGGATACGCTGGAGCGGATTGAGATCATTCGTGATCTGCGGCTTGGGGCGTTTGACGTTCTGGTGGGGATTAACCTGCTGCGTGAGGGACTGGATATTCCGGAATGTTCGGTCGTGGCCATTCTGGATGCGGACAAGGAAGGGTTCCTGCGGTCCAAGACGTCGTTGATCCAGACGATCGGGCGTGCGGCGCGCAACGTCGATGGGCGTGTGCTGCTCTATGCGGACAAGATGACGGACAGTCTGAAATACGCGATCGAGGAGACGGCGCGGCGTCGGGCCAAGCAGACGGAATGGAACGAGGCGCACGGGATTACGCCGATGACGGTGCGCTCGAAGATTGGCGATGCGCTGTCGTCGGTGTTCGAGCAGGACTACGTGACGGTGGCGCCGGACGGGTCTGGTGATACGGAGCAGTTTGTTGGCAAGTCGCTGCCGGCGACGATCCAGGATCTGGAAAAGCGGATGCGGGAGGCTGCGGCCAATCTCGACTTTGAACAGGCTGCGCGTCTGCGCGACGAGGTCAAGCGTCTGGAGGCGATCGATATGGGGCTGGAGCCGCCACCGATTGCGTCCTCGACTGCCGGGCGGCCGGGAGCGCGGAAGGCGCCGAAGACGCCTGTGCCGCTGGGGCCTGGTGGGGGCGGCTACGATCCGGCGAAGAAGAAGCGTGGCCGGGGGCGCTGATCCGGGCCATACGGTCTTTTCGTTTTTTGGACGTGGTTGGTTTTTTCAGGATCTGAACATGGGTTTTTCGTTGCGGGTTCCTGCGTTTTTGGCAGGTTGGGCGCATGGCTGAGAAGACGCCGCTGTCGCATTATCTGTCGCCGAAGGGGGCTGCCGTTATGCGCGCTGAGCTGAAAGAGCTGGCGCAGAAGGAGCGGCCGCGGATTGTGGAGATCGTGTCCTGGGCGGCGGGGAATGGCGATCGCTCAGAAAATGCGGACTATCAGTACGGCAAGCGCCGGTTGCGGGAGATCGACCGGCGGATGCGGTTTCTGGGCAAGCGGTTGGAAAATGCGGTGATCGTGGATCCTGCGGCCCAGACGACGCGGGATCGTGTGTTTTTCGGGGCGACCGTGACGTATGTGGACGAGGATGACGTCGAGCATACCGTGACGATCCTTGGCGTGGACGAGTCCGATCTGGTGCGCGGGGAGGTCAGTTTGGTGTCGCCTGTTGCGCGGGCGCTGATGCGGACGCGTGTGGGCGATGTTGCGATGTTGCAGACCCCGCGTGGGCCGGTCGAGATCGAGATTTTGAAGATTGTTTATCCGGTGGCTGCGGCGTCTTCTGACGAGAGCCATGCTTAAATCGTATGCTCGGTCGCGAGGGGCAGGGGCTGCCTGGTGGCGCGGACTGTAGCGGGAATATAGGCGTGTCTGCGGAGAGAGCGCTTTCTGCTTGTATTTCGAATTTTGCAGTCTGATGGGATGTTTTTTCGGCTGCGAGAGGTTGCTTCCTGTCGGAATCGCTACGCCGGACGGAGGGCTTGGAATATGGCGCGTCTTGAGGCGGTCAGGGGTGGGAATTTCGCAGAAGAGGGATTTTGAAAAACCGGGGCATGCGGTTACAGAGGACTGGACCACTCCTCTTTTCTCCCTGCCGGAGTTTTCCGATGTCCCGTTCTCTTCGCGTTGCTGTTCAGATGGATCCTCTGGAGTACGTCAATATTGATGGTGACTCCACGTTTGCGATGATGCTTGAGGCGCAGGCACGTGGCTATGAGCTGTGGGTTTATCCGGTGACGACGCTGAGTCTTGTCGAGGGGCAAGATAAAGGTGGGCGTGTGCAGGCCCGCGCGCGTCGTGTCGAGGTGCGGCGCGAGCGGGGCAATCATGCGACGTTCGGTGAGGAGCAGGTGCTGGACCTGGGGCAGACGGATGTGATCCTGATGCGCCAGGATCCGCCGTTCGACATGGGCTACATTACGGCTACGCATATACTTGAGCATGTGCATGGCGTGGGTGAGGGGCGGTCGCTGGTAGTGAATGATCCGGTGGCCGTGCGCAATGCGCCAGAAAAGCTGCTGGTGACGCATTTTCCACATCTGATGCCGCCGACGCTCGTGACATGGGATACGCGTGAAATTCTGGCGTTCCGCGAGAAGTATCAGGACATCATCGTCAAGCCGCTTTATGGCAATGGCGGATCGGGGATTTTCCGGATCAAGCCGGATGATGAGAATCTTGGTGCGTTGCTGGAGATGCATTTCGCGCGTTCGCGTGAGCCGCTCATGATCCAGCGTTACGAACCGGCCGTGCGTCAGGGTGACAAGCGCATCATCCTGGTGGATGGCGAGGCGATTGGCGCGATCAACCGGGTTCCAGCGACGGGTGAGGCGCGGTCGAACATGCATGTGGGCGGTCGGGCCATGAGCGTGGAACTGACGCCGCGGGACAGGGAAATCTGTGAGTCGATCGGGCCGTATCTGCGCGATCATGGCCTGATTTTCACAGGGATCGACGTGATTGGTAACTGGCTGACGGAAATCAACGTCACATCGCCGACCGGCCTGCAGGAGCTGGACCGTTTTGATGGGATCAACAGCGCCGGGCTAATCTGGGATGCGATCGAGCGGCGTGTTCTGGCCTAAGGCGCGCGGTCAGGATTGATCGTCTTTGGGCGGGGGCGTGTAGCTGAACGGAAGCTGGTCTTCGGAGGCATTGTCCTCGACGGGGACGGGGCGGTCTTTCCCGAGACGGTTGCTCAACCAGGCGATAACCTGCTGGCGGAAATACAGGAAATAAATCCCTGTCCAGATGATGAATGTGATCCCTACGAGGGAATAAATCAGCACTATTGTTCTCCTCGGGCCTGTCTGAAGCACCGCTTTGAAACGTCTTGCGCACTGCGTGTCTTGCCAGATGCATATCTGGGAGGGCAAGAAGGTGCCAATTGAACATGTTCCGGACAGCTCTGGCCTGCTGAGGGCCGGGCGGACAAAGAAGGTCGCATATCATCATGTCCTCAACCCTTTCCCCGCGTTCGGCACTGGACGCGGAAGCCGTCAAGACGGCTTATCGTCGATGGGCCCGCGTTTATGATACTGTTTTTGGCGGTATTTCGGGGTACGGACGTAAGAGAGCAGTGGCTGCGGTCAATGCCCTGCCAGGCGAGAGGGTTCTGGAAGTCGGCGTTGGAACGGGGCTGGCCCTGCCGTCCTATTCCCGCGACAAGCGGATCACGGGAATCGATCTCTCCGAAGACATGCTGGAGCGTGCACGCATCCGCGTTCTGCAGGACCATCTGACGAATGTGGATGACCTGCTGGAAATGGATGCAGAAGCCACGACGTTCGAGGACGACAGCTTCGATATTGCCGTTGCAATGTTCGTCGCCTCTGTCGTGCCGCATCCGGACCGGTTGCTGGCCGAGCTCAAGCGTGTCGTGAAGCCGGGTGGGCATATCCTGTTCGTCAACCACTTCCTGGCGACGGGCGGTCTGCGTCTCTCGGTCGAGCGGGGTATGGCCCGCGCGTCGCGTTCGCTGGGCTGGCATCCGGATTTTGCCATTGAATCGCTGCTGCCGCCGGAAGATCTGCGCCGCGCCACGCTGATGCCGGTTCCGCCGGCGGGGTTGTTTACACTCGTGACATTGCCGCAATGCGAGAGTAAAAGCGACGCAGCAGCCCTGGTCGCCTGATCGGCGTTTGGTTCCGCACCTGTGTCGGCGCCGAGTATTCCGACGCTCGCTGCGGTATTCCTAGTTCAGGGACCGACTACGAGATCATGACTTATCAGGCCGTCGATACTGCCCCAGCCCGTTCCAGCCGCCGAGTCGGAACGTCTTTCATTCTGCTGGCACTTTTTGCCGGTTTGCTGGGCGGGTCGTTGGCTCTGCCAATGCTTCAGACACATCCCACGAGTGGTCAGGCGTTTTGCCACGGTATTCTCATGACGTTCTTCGTCATGTGCCCTGCCGCGCTGGGTGGTTTTGGCCAGTGGCTTCTACCGTCTGCGCTGGGGATTAACCGGACGGTGCTTCGGGGCCTGACGATGGCCGGGTTCGGGTTTCTGTCTTCCGGGGTCGTGCTGCTTCCGGTTCTGCCGTTCGTAGCTCTGCTGTTGTGGTCGGTCGGGATCCTGGCTGTAGCGATTGATGTGATCACTACCTGTGTTGAGGGACGGACCTGCCGTTTCCGCGACATGTCGCCGCTGGCCTGGTCGCTGTTGGCGACCGCTTGCAGCGTTGTTCTCGTGGCGCCGGTTCTGGCAGCGGTTGTGACGCGCGGCATGATGGACGGGATTACAACCACGGCCCTGATCGAGACGCTGCATCTTCCGGAAACTGCTCTGATGCTGACGCCGGCTCTGGGGCTGGTGGCGTCAGCGCTGCTGTCGCGTTCTTCCGATGGGGGCGCTTCCTGGGTAGTGGCGCCTTATGTTTTTGGCATCATGGGTATTGGTGGTCCGCTGCTGTGGATGGACGGGCTTTATGGCTCGCTTCCCGCTGGCGTGACGGCCAGCCTTGTTGTTGTGACGCAGATCGTGCCGTCGATGGTGCTGATTTGTGCGCTGTGCCGGGATGTGTGGCAGCAGAAGCGGGATCTGGATGGTGCCGCACTCTGGGCGATTGGCAGCATTCTGCTTTTCACGGCGGGATGGCTGTCTGACTGGCTGCCGGGACATTCGGGCGATCATACGGCTGTGGCGTTCGGTGGTATCATGGCGCTTTGCGGCGGGTTCTATGCCTGGGTTGAGATGCTTCTGCCCCGTCGGATCCCCGTGATGATGAGCCGGCTGCACGCCGGGCTGATGTTGGTCGGGGCGTTCTGTTCGATCGTGCCGGGCGTTATGATCTATGGTGAGGTTCTTATGGGGATCAGTCTTCTGGCCTTTGGGCTGGTCGGGCTGTTCCTGCTGAGGGAGACCGGGCGTGCCCGGGTCTCGGCATGAGCGATACGGCAACGCCTCTGGCCCCTTCGGGGGTTTTTTCCGTTCCGGGCAAGGATGGTGATCCGTCCCTGCGTGAATGGTTGGCGCTTCTCAAGCCGCGCGTGATTTCACTGGTGGTGTTTACGGGCGCTGCGGGCATGGCTGTGGCGCCGCGCTGGCCGTCCATTCCCATCGGACTGATTACCATTCTGTGCATCTGTATCGGGGCAGGCGCCGCGGGTGCGATCAACATGTGGTATGATCGCGACATTGACGCGATTATGAAGCGGACGGTCGTGCGGCCCATTCCTGACGGGCGGATGCCGGAGCAGGCGGCGCTGGTTTACGGCGTTGTGCTGTCGGTTCTGTCCGTGGTGGTGCTGTGGCTGGCGACGAATGCGCTGGCGGCCGGCATCCTCGCATTCTCGATTTTCTTTTACAGTGTCATCTACACGATGTGGCTCAAGCGGAGCACGCCGCAGAACATTGTGATTGGTGGGGCTGCGGGTGCGTTCCCGCCGATGATCGGCTGGGCGGCGACCATGAACTCTATGGCTGTGCTGCCGGTGGCGATGTTTGCGATCGTCTTTCTGTGGACCCCGCCGCATTTCTGGTCGCTGTCACTTTATGCGTGCAAGGATTACGGCAAGGCGGGCATTCCGATGCTGCCGGTCGTGAAGGGTGCGCGTCATACGCGGTGGCAGATCCTGATATACACGTTCATTCTTACGGCCGTCTCACTGGTGCCGAGTTTCGTGCATGAGGTTGGGCTGACCTATACGGTTGTGACCAGTCTGCTGGATTTGGGATTTATTCTGTGTGCGTTCCGGGTCCTGCTGGATCAGCAGGATGCAGAAGGGGTGAGCCTCACGGCAGACAAGCCGGCGCGGTTCGCGTTTCGGTATTCGCTGGCCTATCTTTTCCTGCTGTTCTGCGGGCTACTGGTTGACCGGGTTCTGATCGGATGAGCATGACCACTGATATTGATCTTGCCCGCAAGCGGCGTCTGAGCCGGATTACGGGGATTGTTGGCGGTGTGGTACTACTGGCTGTCATCTTTTACGTGATTACGCTGACGCGGCTGTAATAGCCGGGATTTTGCTGCTTATTCAGGCAATAAAAAAGGCCCGGGGATTTCCCGGGCCTTTTTCTGTTTTGGGGTTTGCTCAGCCAGCTTGCTGGATGGCGGAGAGGATCCAGTTGCCGCGGCCGTCGGCGCGGACGAAGGTCCAGAGTTCGGTCACGGTGACGGGCTCGGTGGAGCTGCCGTCGATGACGTTGCCCATGGAGTCCGTGGTGACGTCCGTCATGGAGTAGCGCATGGCGACTGTGGCGTAGGTCAGGCTACCTTCGCGCCAGGCTTCGGAAAGGTCGCCTCGCTGGAACTGAACGTTGGAGACGATGTTGCGTGCGCCACGGCTCGCGAGATCGGAAAGCTGGGCGTTGAAATAGCCTGTCATTTCCGGGGTCGCCATGCTGGCGAGGGCGCGCATGTTCTGTGCGCTCCAGGCGGCCTGGATGTCGAGCAGAAGGCGCTGGAAGCTCAGGTAGTCGTCATTGGTCAGTGTCACAGGTGTGCTGCCGCCTGCGTTGCCGAAGGGGGATGCACCTGCGGAAGAGGGCATGCCTAGCGGGCTGCGCTGACCACGGTTACCGAACATGCGCAGGACGAAGGCGATCAGGCCGCCAATGATGAGAACCTGTAACAGGAAGCCGAAGAAAGACGTGCCGCCAGTCATGCCGCCCATGACGCCGTGGCCGCTCAACAGACCGAACAGGCCTGCGCCCAGGAAGCCGCCTGCAAATCCGCTTAAGAACGGATGGCGGACAGGGTAGGAGGGTCTGTAGGCCGGGGTGCCGAAGCCGGGCATCGGGCGGGCCGGAGCGGCATAGCCCGGTGAGCCGTAATTGGGCGAGGGACGCGGGGTTGCGGACTGGTCCATCGGGCGCGCCCAGCCGGGCGTGATGGAGGTGCGCGGCGGGGCGCTCCAGGTGTGGGAGCCGCGGCTTCCGATGGAGCTGCCGCCGCCCGGGCGCGCATCCGCTGTTCCCAGCGCACCGAGGCTGACAGCGCAGAGGAGGGCGAGGGCGGTCGTAGAAAGTCGGAATTTACGCATCAAAGTCCTGCAATGTTCATGCCGTCGATCCGGATGCTTGGCGCGTTAACGCTCTGCCGGAACATTAGATCACTGCCCGGAATCATGCGGGCAAACATGTCTTTCAGGTTGCCCGCGACCGTGAGTTCGGCGACGGGTTCGGCAACTTCGCCGTTGCGGATCATGAAGCCCGAAGCGCCACGGCTGTAATCGCCGGTCAGCATGTTGACCGACGAGCCCATGAGCTCCGTGATCAGGATCCCTTCACTGATATCGGAACGCAGTGCCTCGGAAGAAAGGGTTCCAGGTGCGAGATGAAGATTTGTCACACTTGGGGAGGGCGGCGAGGCGACGCCACGGCTGGCGCGGCCGTTCGTGGGCATGTTCAGCTGGCGACCGCTGCGGGAGTCGAGCAGCCAGGTCTGGAGGGTGCCGTCCGTGATCAGGTCCAGCTGCAGGGCAGCGCAGCCTTCGGCGTCGAAAGGACGGGAGGCGGCGCCGCGGATACGGCGGGGGTCGTCATGGACGGTCAGGCCCGCAGAGAGGATCTGCTTGCCGAGGCTGTCCTTGAGGAAGGATGTGCCCCGTGCGATGGCGGCCCCGTTGATGGCGCCGACCAGATGGCCGAGCAGAGTGGCGGAGACGCGCGGGTCGTAGATCACGCTGTAGGTGCCGGTGCGGGGACGGCCGGGGTTGATGCGCGCCAGAACCCGTTCGGCGGCTTCGCGGCCGATGATGGTCGCGCTTTCGAGGTCTTCGAGATGTACGGCGCTGCGATAGGCGTAGTCGCGCTGCATCGTGGCACCCTCACCGGCGAGGACGCTGGCGCTGGTGGAGTGTGCGGTGCGGCTGTAGGCGCCGAAGAAGCCTGCCGAGGTGCCGAGTGCGACCGAGGTGCGGCCGTGACCGGCGGAGGCGCCGTTGGTGTTGGTGATGCCTTCGAAGGACAGGGCCGTATCTTCGGCTTCGCGAGCGCGGGCGAGGAGGTCGTCCATGCTCGGCGAGGAACTGCATTCGAGGTCCAGTCCGGCGGCGTCGAAATGGCCCTGAAGGGCAGTTTCGGCGAGGCCGGCGTATTGGTCTTCGGGGACGACCAGGGCCATTGCGCAGGCCTGTTCGGCCAGACGGTCGAACTCGGCCTCGTTCAGAACGCTCGTCGAAACCGTGGCCGCGCGCTTGCCACGGAAGACGCGCAGGCCGAGGGCAACGCTCTCGGAGCGCTCGATGCCTTCGGGGACGCCCTTGCGGACGAGCGCGGACTCAGACTCGTCGCGGACGAGAATGGCGTCTGCGCGGTCTGCGCCATGTCGGCGGGCTGCGGCGAGGAGGGCTTCGACGGGCGTTGCGGTCATGCGGCGAGCCTTGCTGTGATATCCTCGAGCGAGGGCATGTTGCCGACGGGGCCGATGGCGGTGAAGGTCGGCGTGCCGGAGAAAATGGTGCGGGCGACGCGCAGAATGTCGGCTTCCGTCACGGAATCGATTTTCGCAACGGTTTCGGACGTCGGGACCGGGCGGTTATGGACCTGGATCTGGCGGGCGAGCTGTTCACAGCGGCTGCCGGTGCTTTCCAGCGACATCAGGAGCGAGGATTTGAGCTGGGCGCGGGCGCGGGAGAGCTCCGCTTCGCTCAGGCCGTCCTGAAGGCGCTTGAGTTCGTCGATCATGACGGGGACGAGTTCGGCAGCCTGCTCCTCGCCTGTGCCGGCGTAAAGGCCGAACAGGCCGCTGTCGCTGAAGGGAGAGGCGAAGGAATAGACGCTGTAGACCAGGCCGCGGCGCTCACGGATTTCCTGGAACAGGCGTGAGGACATGCCGCCGCCGAGCAGCGTCGAGAGGATCATGACCGCGTAATGGTCGGGGTGCATGTAACTGACGGACGGGAAACCCATGACGAGATGGGCCTGATCCAGTTCGCGGGTCGTGCGCAGTTCGCCGCCCTCATATGCGGCCGCGCGGGGGCGGGGCGTCTGATGGGTGGGGAGGTCGCGGAAGTGTTCCTTCACCAGATCGACGACCTGCTGATGATGCAGGTTTCCGGCGGCGGCGATGGTGACGTTGTGGGTCGTGTAATGCTCACGCATGTAGGACATGAGCGTGTCACGCGTCATGGTCGAGACGAGGTCTTCGGTGCCCAGTGTGGGGCGGCCCATGGGCTGTTCCGGGAAGGCACGTTCCTGGAACTGGTCGAAGATGATGTCATCGGGCGTGTCGTTGGCCTGACCGATTTCCTGAAGGATCACGCCGCGTTCACGCTCGATTTCAGCGTCCAGAAACGTGCTGTGGGTCAGGATATCGCCGATGATGTCGACACCGAGCGCGAGGTCGTTCTTCAGCAGCTTGACGTAATAGGCTGTGGTTTCGCGGGCGGTATAGGCGTTGATGTAGCCGCCGACATTTTCGATGTCTTCCGCGATCTGCGCGGCCGAGCGACGCTCGGTGCCCTTGAAGGCCATGTGTTCGAGGAAGTGGGAGACGCCATTATTGGCGGCGGTCTCGTCGCGGGTGCCGATGGAGACATAGGCTCCGAAAGACACGGTTTCAACGCGGTCCATCTGTTCGGTGATGATGGTCAGGCCGTTATCGAGTCTGGTGACTTCAATCGTATCGGGCATGAGGTTCCGTATTGTCGCAGGAAGGCAGGCCCCCCGGTTGGGGAGCCTGTATTATTCTGAGGATCAGCCGCGCTTGATATGGGCGCGGACGGCGTCCTGAAGGCCGGCAATCTGGCTGTCCATGCACTCGTAACGTTCGGTGCGCTCTAACAGGTCGGACAGGTGCGGCGGAAGTTTGGGGTGGATGCCGGTGGCCGCGACCACGGCGTCCGGGAACTTGGCGGGGTGGGCTGTGGCGGCCGCGACCATAGGGATGCCGGGTTCCTGGAAGCGTTTGCCGACGGCGAGGCCGATCGCGCTGTGCGGGTCCGCGAGGTAGAGGCTTTCGTTATAGAACAGGCGCATGGCTTCGCTGGTCTGTTCGTCGGTGAGGGTCATGCCCTCGAAGAGCTCGTTCATGCGGGTCCAGGCGTCATGCGGGACGGCCATGCGGCCGGTTTCGCGGAACTCCCGCATGATGGCGGCGCAGCGTGTGGCGTTGCGGTCCAGCAGTTCGAACAGCAGGCGTTCGAAGTTGGATGACACCTGAATGTCCATCGATGGCGAGAGGCTGGGCTCGACCGTACGTACGCTCATGTCGTTGTCGATGACGAAGCGCGTGAGGATGTCGTTGCGGTTGGAGCCGATGCAAAGCTTTTTGATGGGTAGGCCCATCTGCTTTGCTGCCCAGGCAGCGAGGACGTTGCCGAAATTTCCGGTCGGGACCGAGAAGGAGACTTCGCGGTCCGGTGCGCCGAGGGCGAGGGCTGCGCGGACGTAATACGGGATCTGGGCTGCGATGCGGGCCCAGTTGATGGAATTGACAGCTGAGAGCGAGACCTCGTCGCGGAAAGCGTGGTCGGCGAACATCGCCTTGACTAGATCCTGACAGGTATCGAAATCGCCCTCGACGGCGATGTTGAGGATGTTGTCGTCCTGAACGGTCGTCATCTGGCGGCGCTGGACGTCCGAGGTGCGACCTTTGGGGTGCAGGATGACGACGGAGAGGCGTTCGCGGCCACGGCAGGCCTCGATAGCGGCCGAGCCGGTGTCGCCGGAAGTTGCGCCGACGATCGTGACGTGACGGTTGCGCTGGGTCAGGACATGATCGAACAGGCGACCGAGCATCTGCATCGCCATGTCCTTGAAGGCGAGCGTCGGGCCGTGAAACAGTTCGAGGGAATAGAGATCCTGCTCGACTTCGACCAGCGGGACCACGGCGGCGTGGTCGAAATCCGCGTAGGCGTCACGCGTCATCCCGCGCAGGGTTTCGACGTCGATCGCGCCTTCGGTGAACAGGGCGATGACTTCGGCGGCGAGGTCCGGATAGGAGAGCGTACGCCACTCGCGCAGGGTCTGCGGGCTGATCTTTGGCCAGCTCTCCGGCATGTAGAGACCACCATCTCCCGCGAGGCCGGCGAGAAGGATGTCAGAGAAGTTCGGGGCGTCGGCGGTCAGCTCGCCGCGGGTCGATCGGTAGCGCATGGGGGATTTTATATCACGTCCTGTCAGGGCAAGGCGATGCGGAGAATGTGGGTTGTGCCATCTTCCGTGACCAGAACGGCCATCTGATGGCTGTCGGAGATGGCGGGCGCGCCCGCATCGAAGAGGCGCGGGTCCTTCAGGATCCGCAGCGGGATACGGTCAGGGCCGAATTTCAGGATGCTGCCGATGGTGATGTCGGACAGGTAGAAGACGTTGTCTGGCGTCAGGGTTGCGCCGCCGAGACTGGGTGTGGTTCGCCATTCGGTGATGCCGTCGAGCTGTTCGACTGCGGTGAAGTCCGTGTCGGTCAGGAGTGCGGTATCGATGCGGGACATGGGGCCGCAGGCGGGCTGGTAGAACAGCCACTGGCCTTTCGCGTCCAGCATAAGGAAGCGCACATTGCCGCCGGCCATGGGATGTCCGTCGGGGCCCATGCGCGGCTGGTTGTTGCGCAGGAGCGGGTGGCGGCCGGTGAGGGACATGTCATAGGGCAGGAAGCGGGTGGCCTTGCCGGTCTGGAGGTTTGCCACGACGAGGGCGGGTTTGCCTTCGTCAGCCAGATAGGCGTGGGTATCGTGGATCTGAAGGGCGATCAGATTGCTGCCCTGGACCGTGGCGCCACTCAGGGGAATACGGGACAGGACCGATCCATCCTGCGACATCCGGAGGAGGGCCGGCTGTGCACCGGCTGTCAGGCCCCACAGATCAGTGCCGGACCGGGTCAGTGTGACCAGGTGGTCCGTGAGCTGATTGGGGCCGGGAAGGGGAGCGGCCGTATTGGTGGCGTCGATCCGGACGGGATGTCCGTTGGCGTCGAGGGCCAGATAGGTTCCGTTTTCGGCGGCGAGCAGCGTTGTGGGCTGTAGGCCCGGGATTGTTGCGTCTGCTGTGATGGACGCCTGAACGGGAGCGTCCTGCCAGGGATGATCCGCTCTGGCGGGGGTGGCCATGACGGCCAGTGCCGCAAGGCCAGTAGTGGCGGCGACGTGCAGGAGACGGGTTTTCATGCTTCTGACATTGCTCTGCTAACCGTCTTTGGCAAGTCAGAAGTGCAGTCAGGAGTCCACTTTTGACTTGGATGGGGCGCTGATTTGCGGTTCCTGGCCTTCAGTAATCGGACTTTTAATGGGGCTCGGGATGTGATCGACCGCGAAAGGTGCGGGCCTTGGGTTGGAAAGCCAGGGTGCAAGTTCATGCTCGACCGGAAAAAGGACGGCAGCGTGCATCAAGAGGGCGGCTTCGACGGTCAGGCACTCGATTGACCATCGGTTATCAGGCATGCGGGAGATGTAATGACCTGAAGCAGTCCGCCGCACCTCGATGGGGAATGTCCGGGTGGTCATTCCCTGTCGGACCGTCGCGTACACCAGACCCGGTACCGGACCTGTTCTCTGTTCAAGATGCATCGTCTGAAAACCTCTGGCATGGTACTTGGATTTACGATTTGACCAAATAACTGTGAAAACTTCGTTAACGTCTGTCTATCTGGATTTTGTGGCAATTTCTGAGCACAAAGAGTTAATTAATGTCTCTGTTTTCTGCCGATCCGACCGAAGCCGCCTTTGTCCGCTTCCGTGCAGGAGACCTCATAGGCGCGGAGGAAGGTTTTCGTAACATCCTGGCCAGGGAGCCGGGGCAGCCCGACGCCCTGCATGGGATGGCCTGTCTGGCGCGTGCGCGCGGGCAGGATGCTACGGCTATCGCGCTGGTGGGGCTGGCGTTGCAGAAAAATGGCATCTCTCCTGATCGGAAGGCCAGGATGCATATTACGCTGGGGCTTGCGCTTATAGCTCAGGGGCATGCCGAAGCGGCGCGCGCGGCATTGAATGTATCAGTAATTCTGCAGCCGTCCGATCCGCGTGCGCATGCGGCTCTGGGGGAGGCTTTTGAAAGGCTGGGGCGTCGGGGCGAGGCGCGTGCGGCGCTAGAAAAAGCAGTTGCTCTCTCAGCAGACGACACTGTCGTGAGAACGCGTCTCGGAGCGTTATTCCTGGATGACGGGCTGGTGGAGCAGGCAATCGGACAGTTCCGGAAAATCGTGCAACACAGGCCGCAGGATGGGCACGCGCTGGCTAATCTGGGGGCGGCGTTATTCGTCAGAAATGCGTTCGACGAAGCGGTGACAGTCCTGTCAAAGGCCTGTGAGCAGGGTGCGCGAACTGCGGAGACCCTCAACAGTCTGGGGCTGGTGAAGATGGCGCTGGGCGATCTTTGCGCGGCCTGTGAGACGTTGCAGGAGGCACTGCAACTCCGGCCTTCGGATGGGCGGATCGCCAACAGTCTGGGGACAGTGCTGATGGAAATCGGACGTCTGGAAGAGGCCGAGGCGCTTTTCGGGGCGATTGTGATGCGCGAGAGCGGAGAGGAGGCGGATCGGGCGCGCTTCAACCGTGCGACCATTCTGCTGGGACAAGGGAAGTTTGCGGAAGGTTGGCGGGATTTCGAGAGCCGCCGGTCCCTGCTGCGTCTGGTTTCGGATGTTCCGCAATGGGACGGCTCGACGGGAGAGGAGTCTGTGGCTGTTGTGGGGGAGCAGGGGCTGGGCGATGAGGTGCAGTTTTTGCGCTTTCTGACACTGGCGGCAAAGAGGCGTCCGTTGCGGCTGAGGTTACGGGCTGCTGCGCTGGCGGAACTGATGCCGGAGCTGGATCAGGGGGGGATTTTGCCAGCCGAAGGGCCGGTGGTGGCGGAGGTTAGTCTGCTGAGTTTGCCGGCGGTGCTTGGGATGGATGATGTGCCGTCAACGGAACCGTATCTGGCGGTTTCGGAAAAGCCGGAGGCCAGGCGGATCGGGGTCTGCTGGTCGGGGAATCCGTCCTATCGGTTTGATCGCAGGCGGTCGGTTCCGGTTGGGTGTCTGGACGCGTTGCAGCAGGTTCGTGACGTACGGTTCGTGGCGCTTCAGCCGGGCGATGCGCCGGGCTGGATGGAGCGGGTGTCACTGGAGACGCCTATGGATCTGGCGCGGGAGGTGGGGCGGTGTGCGCTGGTGGTCAGCGTGGATACGTTGGTGGCGCATGTCGCGGGTGCGCTGGGACGGCCGTTATGGTTGCTCAATCGCGAGGGGGGCGATTGGCGGTGGAAGGATGTGGATTGGTACGGGGGTGTCCGGCAGTTCCGGCCACCCTCCGGTGCGGCGGTTACCGCGGGATGGGAGGCCGTGCTGCGGGAGGTTGCGCAAGCGCTCAGTTCGCGGGTGTGGTGACCGGAGAGCTTGTGAGAGAGGCGAGCAGGGTTTCGCGCAGGCCAGCGAGGCGGACCGGATCGGTGATCTTTATGCCTAGAAGGTCCCGCACATAGAACACGTCCACGGCGCGCATGCCGTAGGTCGTGATATGGGCTGAGGAAATCTGGAGTGATGCGCTGCTGAGGGCGGAAGTGACGTCGTGCAGCAGGCCGGGACGGTCTCGGCCGTTGACTTCGATAACCGTGTGACGGTCTGAGGCCATATTGTCGATGACGACGCGGGGCGGCACGTGGATAGCGCGCATTCGGCGTGATGTGCTGTGATGGTTGGCGTCTTCGATGCCTTTGCGGATGTCGAGGCGGCCGGAGAGGGCCTGTTCCACGAGATGGTTCAGGCGGCCGAGCTGGTGTGGCTCCTCGAAGGAGCAGCCTTCGCCGTCCTGCACCCAGAACGTGTCGAGCGCCATGCCGTCGCTCAGTGTGTGAATGCGGGCGTCGACGATGGATGCGCCTGCGACGGCGAGAGCGCCCGCAATTTGGGAGAACAGGCCCGGATGATCGGCGCAGAGCACTGTGAGTTCGGTGACGCCGCGTTCGGGGATGGGGTAGGCTTCGACCGTGACCGGGGAGCGGTAGCGGTCTGAGTCATGGACCATGCGGGCGTGGCGCATCTGCGTGTCGGTGTCGAAGCCGAGCCAGTAGCTTGGATAGCCAAGGTCCAGAAAACGGTCGATGCTGCTTTCCGGCAGGGTACCCGTAAGGCCGTCACGGGCAAGTTCGCGGGCATGGTTGACGCGGCTGTCGCGTTCGGTGGCGGCCAGTCCGCCCTCCAGTACCTCGGCGACGCGGGAGAAGAGCTCGCGCAGGAGGGTGGCTTTCCAGGCGTTCCAGACCTTCGGGCTGACGGCACGTATGTCGGCGATGGTGAGGAGCAGGAGGAGACGTAGACGTTCGGGGGACTGGATGGTGTCGGCGAGGTCGAGGATCGTGCGGGGATCGTCGATGTCTCGGGTGAAGGCGGTCTGAGACAGCAGGAGATGGTGCAGGACCAGCCAGGAGACGGTATCGGTTTCTTCGGGATCAAGGCCGAGCTGCGGACAGATCGTGAGCGCGAGGTCGGCGCCGATTTCGGAATGGTCGCCGCCGCGTCCCTTGCCGATATCGTGCAGCAGGACGGCGACGTAAAGCGCACGTCGGGACCGCAGGTCGCTGGCCAGTGTGTAGGCCAGGGGGATTTCGTCCGCCATGCGACCAGCTTCGATCTGGCCCATCATGCGCACGGCTTCGACGATGTGCTCATCAACCGTATAGATATGATAGCTGTCGAACTGCATCTGCCCGACAACGCGGGACCAGTCCGGTAGGAGGCGGCCGAGAAGGCCGGTTTCGTTCAGGATCGGGAGCCAGAACGGAACGGCTTTGGTTTCGTCTGCACTCGGCTCGCAGAGCAGATCCAGAAAGATTTTCGCGGTTTCGGGATCGTCACGCAGGGTGACGGCGTGGCGTTCGTTGCGGATAATCTGCTGCATCGCGATGGGATGCAGGGGCAGGTCGTGGCGGCGGCCGCAGTCGAGCAGGCGGAACATCTCGCGGGGCTGCGACGCGAAGGTCACGGGCTCGATGGGGGAGATGCGGCCGGCAATGGTCTGGAACTCTTCGGGTCCGGAGACGATTTTGGGCGGCTCGCCGGTGGTCTGGTCCTGAAGATGCATCAGCACAACGGGTTGCAGCACGCTGGTGAGGCGCACGACATCACGGGCCGTCAGGAAATAGTGCCGCATGAATCGCTCGACGCCGCGCTGGCGGCCGTGCGTGGCATAGCCCATGCGGCCGCCGATGACGGGCTGGACGTCGAAGGTCAGTCGTTCCTCTGCGCGACCGGTGATGTAATGCAGGTGCAGGCGGACCGTCCACAGGAAGTCCCATGAGCGGCGCGCGCGCAGAGATTCGCGGTCTGTCAGCAGGCCGAAGGAGGCGAAGGACGGTGTCTGCGGGGCTTCGGCGGGCTGGCCATTGCGGTCCGGGGTGGAGACGGCGCAACCCAGGGCAGCACGGCCCATCCAGTTCAGGGTTTGCAGGTCGCGCAGGCCGCCGCGGCCTTCCTTGATATTAGGTTCGACCATGTAAGGATTGTCGCCAAATCGGCGGTGACGCTGTTCGCGTTCGGCGATCTTGCCCATGACGAACTCGCAGAGCCGATCGTTTTGCAGATCGATGCCCAGGGCGCAGCGCAGATCGTGGGCGAGGTCGCGATCACCGTGCAGGAAGCGCAGATCGAGAAGGGCGGTGCGGATGGTGAGGTCGCTGTCGGCGTCGCGGACGCATTCGGCGATGGAGCGTGTGGCGTGGCCGACGCGCAGGCCGAGATCCCACAGGGCGTAGAGGATAAATTCGATCCGGGCGGTCATGGCCGGGGTCGGATCACCGGGGATCAGGAAGAGGATGTCGATGTCGCTGAAGGGGGCGAGAAGTCCTGCACCGTACCCGCCGGTGGCGCAGAGACAGAGGGTCTCGCCGGGAGCATCGTGTTTCTGTGCGGCGAGTTCGGCCAGCGCGCAGACTATGTCGTCGGCCTGATGGGCGAGGGCGCGGGCGGCGTCGATTCCCGACATTCTGCGCTTTTCGAACTCGTGACGGACAGTGGCGTTACCGCTGCCGAGATGCCGCCGCAGGATCGAGAGGACGTTCTCGCGGGTTGTTTGCCCCTGTGCCGCAGCCGCGTCGAGAGCGGTTTGCAGGGAGGATGCCGGGTCGCACGAGGGGGGGGCGGTTCGGTCAGACAGGGGCTTATCCGTATCGTCAGCGAAGGAGAGGGAGGGAGTTTCGCCCCAGAAAGAGGTTTCTTTCAAGTGCCGTTTCATAAGGCGAGGCGTTTCAGTTCGTATAGCGCATCCAGCGCGTCCCGGGGAGAGAGTTCATCGGGGTTCAGAGCCCGGAGCGCGTCTTCCAGCGGGGTGGGTGCGGGGGACGCTATGGTGTCGGTCTGAGGGGGTGTTTCTGGGGACGTCACGGCTTCGAAAAGCGGCAGCGACGAGCGGGAATCGGCCTGTTCGCGCTCGAACTGGGAGAGGAGGCGGCTGGCTCGGTTGACGACGGCTTGAGGGATTCCGGCCAGTTTTGCGACATGCAGGCCCCAGCTCTTGCGGGCGGCACCGGGGCGGACCTCGTGCTGGAAGATCACTTCGCCGCGCCATTCTTTCACGGCCATCGTGTAGGGGGCGAGGCGGGGTAGAAATTCGGTCAGGGCCCCGAGTTCATGGAAATGCGTTGCAAAGATTGTTCGTGAGCCGAGCTGTGTGTGCAGGGCTTCGAGTGTGGCCCATGCGATGGACAAGCCGTCGAGGGTTGCAGTGCCACGCCCGATTTCGTCCACGACGACGAGGGATTTTGGACCGGCCTGATTGAGAATCGCGGCTGTCTCGGTCATTTCGACCATGAAGGTCGAGCGGCCCCGGGCGAGGTCGTCCGCGCCGCCGACGCGGGAGAACAGGCGATCCACCACGCCGATATGGGCTTCTTTCGCGGGAACAGGGAGGCCTGCCTGCGCCAGGATGACGGCAAGGGCGGTCTGGCGGAGGAAGGTCGATTTACCCGCCATGTTCGGGCCAGTCAGCAGCATGGCGCGGTGTTCGGGTGGCAGGGCGCAGTCATTGGGGATGAAACGGGCATCCGCGCTTCCCGATTCGGCCAGTGCGGCTTCGACGACCGGGTGGCGGCAGGCGACGAGGTTGAATTCCGTGCCGTCCGTGACGGTGGGGCGGCACCATGAGCCGCCTTCCGCGAGCAGGCCGCAGGAGCGCAGGACGTCTGCGAGAGCCAGGAATTCCGCGACATCATCGAGGGCCGGGGTTTGCAGGATACGGGCGCAGAGCTCGGCGAAGATGCGGCGTTCCAATGCAGAAGCCTTGTCGGCGGCTTCGAGGATGGCGCGGTCCAGGCCGGCGAGTTCTTCTGTCGAGAAGCGGGCAAGACTGGCTGTGCCCTGACGGAAGGACAGCTCCGGGTTGTCGCGGAGTTTTGTGCCGGCTGCGGACGGGACTTCGATGACGTAGCCGAGCTGCGCGTGGTGTTTGATCTTGAGGTTTGAGACGCCGAATTTTTCGGACAGGTCACCCTGCATGGTGGCGATGATGCGGCGGCTTTCGTCGCGCAGGCCGCGATAGCGGTCCAGTTCCGTGTTGTAGCCGGGGGCGATGAAGCCGCCGTCTTCGATGCGGGCGGGAAGGGTTTCGGCGACGGCAGCCTGAAGCTGTTCCAGCAGGGTGTCGGCGCGGCCGTACAGGCCTGCGGTGAGGGTGCGGATCAGCGTGGGGGTGTTCTGGTCGCAGACGGGCTGGAACAGGGCGGTGATGTCGTTGGCGGCGATCAGCGTGTCGCGGATGGCGGCAAGATCGCGGGGCTGGCCGCGCCCGGCCGAGATGCGGCCCAGGGCGCGGGCGGGGTCTGGCGTGCGGCGCAGGATGTCGCCGAGTGCACCGGACAGGCCGGGAATGGATTGGAGCCAGAGCCAACCGTTCTGGCGGTCCGTGATCGCGGTGGCGTCGGTCAGGGGGGAGGCGAGCCACTGGGCGAGGAGGCGGGAGCCTGCGGCTGTGGCGGTGCGGGTGACGGCGCCGAGAAGGCTGTGTTTCGTCTCTCCGTCGCGGGTGCGCAGGATATCGAGGCTGGCGCGGGTGGCGGGGTCGATGCCCAGGACGCCGTCCGTGCCCTGCGGGATGGGGCGGGAGAGGCGCGGGAGTGCTCCGGCCTGACTGCGCTGGACGTAGTTCAGGGCCATGGCGCAGGCGATGGCCTGTTCGGGCGGGAAGTCTCCCAGGGCGTCGATCTGGGCGACGCCATAGGCGCGGGCGACGAGGGTGCGGGCGCTGTCGAGTGTCGGCGGGACGGCGACGGGGGCCAGACGGGACGCGTAGTCCGGCGGGATCAGGTCGGGTTCGGACAGGATCTCGGCGGCGTCGAGCCGGGCCATCAGTTCCGGCAGGGCGCTTTCGGGAACCGAGGCGGTTTCGAAGGCGCCGGTAGAGATGTCGATCCACGCCGCGCCGATCGTTTTCGTGCGTTTTTCGGGGCTGCGGGCAATGGCGAGGAGCAGGTTGGCGCGTCCGGCTTCGAGCAGTTCGTCTTCGGTCAGGGTGCCGGGGGTGACGACGCGGACGATGGCGCGGGACAGCGGGCCTTTCTGCGGTTTTTCGCCTTTTTTCGGGGGTGTCTGGGTCTGTTCGGCGACGGCGACGCGGAAGCCACGACGGATCAGGCGCGACAGATATGCCGGGGCGGCGGCGACGGGCACGCCGCACATGGGGATTGGTTCGCCCTGGTGGGTACCGCGAGCGGTCAGCGCAATATCGAGCGCCATGGCGGCGGCCTGCGCATCGGAGAAGAACAGCTCGTAGAAATCGCCCATGCGGAAGAACAGGAGCGCATCAGGTTCCTGATGTTTGAGGTCGAACCACTGGGCCATCGCGGGGCTGGCATTTTCGGCGGTGGGCAGGGGCATGAAGGTGCCGATGGGTCCGGCCTCCGGGCTGTTACTTCGGGAAGGGGCTGGGAAAATAACGCCTCACCGCCGGTGTGTGAACCGGCGGGATGGGGTCAGCGGGTGCGTCGGCGGTTCAGGCGTGACTGGAAAGCCACGGTGATGTCGCGCAGGTGCACCACTTTGAGGGCGTCGAGCATCACGGCATAGACGAGCATGCCGAAGAGGATCAGGGCTGTCAGCATGCCCAAACGCCAGACGCCGTGCCAGTAGGGGAGGCCCGGGGCGGCGAGTTTCTCGGCGGCGGCGACCCACAGGGCCATCATGATGCCGGCACCGGTGATGCGCAGGGCGCGTCCTTTCAGGAGCGGATCGGCGATGAAGAGTCCGCGCCGGTGCAGGATGACGGCGAGCAGCGTGCAGTTGACGAAGGCGGCGATTGTGCTGGCCAGCGGCGGTCCGATATGGCCGAGTGGGCGATAGAGCAAAAGGTTGAGGACGAGGTTCAGTCCCAGAGTGAAGAAGCCAATGCGGACGGGGGTGACGGTGTCACCTTCGGCGAAAAAGGCCGGGGAGAGGACTTTGATGAGGACGAAAGCAGGCAGGCCGAGCGCGTAGGCCTGGAGGCACTGTCCGGAGAGGATGGCGTCGCTGACGGTGAAATGGCCGTAGCCGAAGAGGGCGGCCATGATGGGAGAGGACAGAACGATCATGCCGATCATGGCAGGGAGTGTCAGGAGCAGCGTGTAGTCGATGGCACGGTTGAGGCTCGAATGGACGGCGGCGCGGTCTTTGTTGGCGATGTGGCGCGTCAGAAGCGGCAGGAGAGCCGTGCCGGCTGCCGAGCCCAGAACACCGAGCGGGAGCTGGTTGATGCGATCGGCGAAATACAGAATCGAAGGTGTGCCAACGGGTAGGTGTGTGGCGATGATGGTGTCGACGGTCAGGTTGATCTGGGTGACGCCGGAGCCGACGAGGCCGGGGCCCATGCGGCGCAGGAGGGCGCGCATGTCGGCTGACAGGCTCGGCCATGTCAGATGTGGGGCCATGCCAGCACGTCGGGCGGCCCAGTACAGTGCAGCGAGCTGGACGATGCCGGAAAGCGTCACCCCCCAGGCGCTGACGACGGCGGTGTTGTGCCAGACCAGTGCGCCGAGCAGGATGGCGGCGATGCCGATAATGTTGAAGGTGACATAGGCAGCGGCTGCTGCGGTGAACTTGCCGAGGCCGTTCAGCACGCCGGAGACGAGCGCTGCGCCGCAGATCAGCAGCATGTAAGGGAACGTGATTCGCGACAGGTGCACTGCTGTTTCGAAGCGGGTGCCGGTGAGGCCCGAGCCGATGCATTCCACGACCAGCGGCATGAAGATTTCAGCCAGGATGGTCAGTAAAGCGAGCCAGAGCATCAGTCCGGACAAAGCCTGTCCCGCGAAGCGCAGGGCGGACTGATGGCCTTTTGTTTCGTAGCGCTCGGTGAACATCGGCACGAAGGCGGCGTTGAATGCGCCTTCGCCGAAGAGGCGCCGGAACATGTTGGGTAGCCGAAGCGCGATCAGATAAGCGTCCTGAACGGGGCCGGCACCCAGGAACGCGGCGAGAAGCTGGTCACGAACGAGGCCGAGGACACGCGAAAGCATTGTCCAGCTGCCGACTGTCAGGAAATTGCGAAGCATTTCCTGATCCTAGCCGATCATTCAGCGTCGCGACATATCCTCTGTTCCACGAAAAGTGCGGTGGGACGGATGGGATTTAGCGCAGGACCGTCTCGCGGCTGCGTAGGGTCGTTTCGGCTCTGGCGGGCTGTTGGATCGTGGGGCGGATCGCGGCGAGGCCGATGCAGAGCAGCGTGACTTCAAGCATTAGCATGGCGCTGGCCCAGAAGAGGCCGGACAGGCCGAGGAAGGTTGTGACGTGATGAGCCACGGCCGGGGTCAGTGCGCCGAGGGCGGCGACGACCAGAAGGGGCAGGATGGGGCGGAGCGGTGAGTCCTTCATAAATGTCTCCTGTCACATTTCTGACTTGAAGTGTGGCGGCTTTCGATACGGTTGTTCAAGGAAAAAAGACGAACTTTCCTGTCGTTGTTGTGTGATAGGGGGTGCCATGATCGATTTTCAACGATTGCCCTGCCTGTGAGTGTTGCCGAGCTTCGCATGCGGCTGGAGCGGATTCGGCGTCTGGCCTGGTTTCTGAACGCTGCGTCGCGGATTCCGGGGCTTCGATTGCGCGTGGGGTTGGATACGCTGCTGGGGCTTCTGCCCGGAGGCGGCGCGCTGATCGGGACGGCGCTGTCGCTTTATATTGTCTGGGAGGGGCGGCGAATGGGTGTCGACCGCCAGACCGTGCAGCGGATGTTGGGCAATGTGGCGATCGAGGCCGTGGTGGGCCTCGTACCGCTGGCGGGGGATCTGTTTGATACGGTCTTCAAGGCCGATCTGCGGAATATTGCGCTGATCGAAGCCGCGCTTGCGGGGCGGCTTGGGGGGTCAGTGATCCAGCAGGACCTTGCGGATGGCTTCCTCGACGCGGTTTGATGCGGGTTTGGCCAAGGGTGTGAACCAGTTGGCCAGGTTGCCGTCACGGTCGGTCAGGTATTTGTAGAAATTCCAGCGCGGGCGGGCCAGGAAGCCGCCCTGTTTGTCCAGCCACTGGAAGAGTGGCGCGGTTTCGGGGCCGCGTACATGCTGGCGGGCAGTCATGGGAAAGCTTACGCCATAATTGCGGTGGCAGAAATTCTTGATCTCTTCGGAGGAGCCGGGTTCCTGCTGGCCGAAATCGTTGGACGGTACGCCGATGATCATCAGGCCTTCGGGATAATCGCGGCCGTAGCGGGACCAGAGATGCTGGAGGTCTTCATACTGTGGCGTGAAGCCGCATTTCGACGCTGTGTTGACGATCAGCAGTGGCCGTCCGCGATAGGCCGAGAGGTCGATCGTGTTGCCGGACAGGCCGGGGAGGCTGAAATCATAGGCACAGGTCATGGGGCTTCTCCCTATCAGTCGACGGCATCCTAGCGGCTCGGGGGCGTTCAGGCGAGAGAGGAGGGGTGGACAGAACGTGACATGATGGACAGGTTCAGGTCGTTCCGGGTCCGGTTGCGGGTGCGTTGTTCTGTTTTTTGGTGAGGAGTTTGCCTGCGTGATCCTGCGCGTCCTTGTCGGCATGGCCGGTCTTTTGATTCTGGGTGTGCTGCTGTCCACCAACCGCCGGGCCATCGACTGGCCGCTTGTCGGGCGGGCGCTGCTGTTGCAGGTGCTGATTGCGGCTGTGGTGCTGTGGGTGCCTGCGGGGGCGCACGGGCTGCATGTGGTATCGGACGCGGTGACGAAGGTTCTGTCCTTTGGTGACGTGGGCAGTGCGTTCCTGTTCGGCGGTCTTGTTGGGCCGAAGATGAATGGGCTGTTTGGTAATGACAGTTTCGTTTTTGCGCTGAAGGTCCTACCCGAGATCGTCTATGTCGCAGCGCTTCTGGGACTGTTGCAGCACTGGGGCGTGTTGCAGTTTCTCTCGCGGATCATTGGCGGGGCGCTGTCGCGGGTTCTGGGGACGACGGGGCTCGAATCGTTCTCGGCGGTGCTGACGATCTTTCTGGGGCAGAGCGAGATGCCGATCGCGCTTCAGACCTGTCTGGCGGAAATGTCGGAAGGGGAACTGGCGACGGTATTGTGCAGCGGGACGTCGTCGATCGCGGGATCTGTGCTGGCGGGATATGCGTCGCTCGGTGTGCCGATGGAGAACCTGCTGGCGGCGTCTTTTATGGCGATACCGGGCGGGTTGCTGTTTTCGCGCATTCTGTTTCCGGGGCCGCGCCGCTCCGATGCGCAGATTGCAGGCGCAGATCATGGGCATCACAGCATGTTCGAGGCCATTGCGGATGGGGCGATGAATGGTGCGAAGATCGCGGTGGCGGTTGGGTCTGTGCTGATTGCGTTCGTAGGGCTGATTGCGCTGGCGAACGGGCTTCTTGGTGCGGTGGGGCTGTCTTTGGCGTGGATTCTGGGGATGGTGTTTGCGCCGTTTGCGTGGCTGCTTGGGGTGCCGTGGAATGAGTGTGTAGTGGCGGGTGGTCTGCTGGGGCAAAAGATCGCGTTCAATGAATTCGTGGCTTATGTGAACCTGTCGCCGTTGATCCACGCGCATGCGCTGTCGCAGCGGACGATCACGATCCTGTCCTTCGCGCTGTGCGGGTTTGCGAATATCTCGACGATCGGGATCCTGATCGGGGCGTTCGGGAGTGCGGAACCGCGTCGGCGGACGGATGTGGCGTCTCTGGCGGTGCGGGCCGTGGTGGCGGGGACGCTGTCCAATGCGATGAGTGCGGTGATTGCAGGGCTGTTCGTCTGATGTGCGGGCGTGTTCACGAATCTCTGATCGATGGGTTGGCGCGACCCGGATAAGATGCGAATGGTTATCATCTTTTCCTGAAGTGAGCTTCTCCATGCGTTGTTCCGGTTTTCTGACCCTTCTTCTGGCCTCTGTGATGGCTGTTCCCGCTCTGGCCTGTGCAGCGGATCATGTGAGCGGGGAGTTGAAGGGGGCGGACGGCGCCACGCATGGGATTGTGGATGTGACGGGGGCGCCGAAGGGCGTTCTGCTGCGTCTTCAGGTGCAGGGGCTGACGCCGGGCTGGCACGGAATTCACTTCCACGAAAAGGGAAGTTGTGCGGCTCCGAAATTCACCAGTGCGGGGGCGCATGTCCATACGGTGAAGCCGGTTGTGCATGGTCTGTTGAAGGCGGATGCGAATGATGCCGGGGATCTGCCGAACCTGTATGTCGCGGCGGATGGAACGGCGACAGTGGAGCTTTATTCCACGCTGGTGTCACTGAAGGGTGAAAATGGTCTGCCAGCGCTGATGGATGCGGATGGGGCGTCCGTGATCATTCACGCCAAGCCGGACGACTATCAGACCCAGCCGATCGGCGGTTCGGGAGACCGGGTGGCCTGCGCCGTTCTGCACTGAAGCGCGTCGTTATTCCCGGGTCGGGGGGCGGTCCAGGAGAAGATGGCGCGCTTCCTCGATCGAGACGCCGTCATTAAGAAGGCGGGTGACGGTTTCGATGATCGGCACCCGCACATTGTGTCTGCGGGCGAGGGCGAGCATGGCCGGAGCGGTCAGTACGCCTTCTGCGACCGTTGTGCGTGAGGCGAGGATATCCGCAAGCGGGTGGCCTTCGCCGAGTTCCAGACCAACGCTGTAATTGCGCGATCCGCGTCCCGTGCAGGTCAGGATGAGGTCGCCCATGCCTGCGAGGCCTGCGAGGGTACTGGCGCGGCCGCCTGTGGCTTCGGCGAGGCGCCCGATTTCAGCGACGGCGCGGGTAATGAGGGCGGCGCGGGCGTTTTCGCCCAGGCCCGCGCCAATTGTGATCCCTGCGCCGATGGCGATGACGTTTTTTGCAGCGCCTGCGAGCTGGACGCCTGCGGCGTCATCGCTGGCGTAGAGGCGGAAGCTGGAGGTGTTGAGAAGCGCCGTGAGTTTCTGCGCCAGTATGAGGTCTGCGCAAGCCAGCGTCGCGGCGGCGGGGAGACCTTTCGCGATTTCGATGGCGAAGTTGGGGCCGGAGAGGACGCCGGTCGGGCGGTTTGGCATGGTCTGCGCGAGGACGTCCAGCGGCAGGAGGGATGTGGCCTGTTCCAGCCCTTTGCAGCAGGTCACGACGGGGACTGCGGGATCAAGCACGGTCTGAAGGCGGGTGGAGACGTCGCGGGCGGTCTGGACCGGGGTGACGAGCAGGACGACGTCTGCGCTGCGGGGAAAGTCACCTGTGATGGTGACGTTTTCGGGCAGGGTGATGTCGGGTAGGCGGGGGAGGCTGCGGGTTCCGGGGGGGGCGGGATTGCGCATCCAGAGTGTCACGTCCGCGCCTGTTGCTGCTGTGGCGCAGGCCAGCGCCGTGCCCCAGGCTCCGGCGCCGATGACGGCGATGTGCGGACGTGTGGTCATGGTTATTCTTCTGCCAGTCGTTCGATGTTGATCTGGATATTTTCGGCGTCGGGGGAACGCAGACCGGTGGCGAGGGCTTGCAGAATATTGCGGGCGTCGTCTTCGAAGCCAAAAGGCGCGTTGACGACCAGCAGTCCGCAGCCGTTCAGGCGTGACGGATCGACGGGCGACCGTAGCAGGAACTCGCAGGCGAGCATGTCCCGGATGCCCGCGTCCTGAAGGGCTGTGTAGAACGTGCGGACGGGTGTGCGGTGTTTGATCGGGTACCAGACGGCGACGATCCCGGCGCGGAACCGGGTGCGGATCAGGGTGATGGCGTCGGCGCAGCGGGCGAAATCGTCCGGTTTTTCAAACGGCGGATCAATGAGAACGAGACCGCGCTTGAAATCCTTCGGCGGAAGGAGCGCACGCAGCGCCTCGTAGCCGTCACGGTGATGGACGGCGGCTTGCGGGTCTGCATGGAAAAGGCGGCGAAGGGGGCGGACGTCTTCAGGGTGCAGTTCGCAGGCGATGAGCTGGTCTTGTGGGCGCAGTTCGGCGCGGGCGAAGGCTGGGGAGCCGGGGTAGCGGTGCCGGTCCTGCACGTTGGGGCGGACGGCGTCGAGGTAGTCCGTAAGGGGTGCAGGGGCTGGCTGTTCCAGAAGCTGGCCGATGCCTGCGTGCCATTCGCCCGTCTTTTCGGCTTCTTCGGATGACAGGTCGTAACGGCCGCATCCAGCGTGGGTGTCGAGGACGACGAAGCCTGCGGGTTTGCGTTTGAGTGCCTTGATGAGGGCAAGAAGCAGAGCATGCTTCATGCAGTCGGCGAAGTTTCCGGCGTGGTAGATGTGACGGTAGTTCAAGAGATGTGTTCCGGGGTGGCGGGAGTGCGTTCAGACAGGGGCCAGCGGGGGCGCGCTGCGGTGTCGATTTCGTTGGGTGTCTCGCCCGCACGGAGGCGTTCGAGTGCGGCCCAGGCGACCATCACCGCGTTGTCAGTGCACAGGCGCATGGGGGGAGCGAAAAAGGGGATGCCGTGATTTGCGGCGACCTGTTCGAGGGCGTGGCGCAGGGTTTTATTGGCAGCGACGCCGCCCGCAACGACGAGGGCGGTGGCATTCGGAGTGAGGGCGAGGGCGTGCTCGGCGCGGTCGGCCATCACGTCCGCGACGGCGCGCTGGAAGGATGCGGCGACGTCTGCGGCGAATTGACGCGGAAGGGCATCGCGGCTGCCGGTCGGGTCCTGTGTGTCGATCAGACGGCTGACGGCGGTTTTCAGGCCCGAGAACGAGAAATCGCAGCCTTCACGCCCCCTGAGGGGGCGGGGAAGCGCATAGGCATCGTCCCGGCCTTCGGTGGCGAGTTTTTCCAGCGCGGGGCCACCGGGCCAGCCGAGACCGAGCATTTTGGCGACCTTGTCGAAGGCTTCTCCGGCAGCATCATCGATTGTGCCGCCGAGACGGACATAACGGCCGGTTTCCTCGACCGAAACGCACTGGCAGTGGCCGCCTGAGACCAGCATTGTCAGATAAGGGAAGTGCAGATCTGCGCCGAGGCTGGGGAGGCGCGGGGTGAGGATATGGGCCTCGATATGGTTCACGGCCATGAAAGGGCGGTGCAGCGCCATGGCCAGTCCCTTGGCGTAGGAACTGCCGACGATCAGGCCGCCGATCAGGCCGGGGCCGGTCGTACCTGCGAAAGTGTCGATATCGGCCAGCGTCAGGGAGGCTTTTTTCAGCACTTCCGCCACCAGCGTGGGCAGGGCGTCCAGATGGGCGCGGGCCGCGATTTCCGGGACAACGCCGCCGAGAATGGCGTGGTCGGTCTGGGAGAGGACGCCTTCGGCCAGGATCGTGCCGTCGTAAGCGAGAATGGCGCAGGCCGTATCATCGCAGGAGGTTTCGATGGCCAGAAGGGGGCGTGTGGGCATGGACGGACGTGTTGCGGGGGCTGACATGGGGCTTATTATGGCCGAGTCTGTCATATCATGACAGTCCTGTATGAATGGGCTAAAGCTGCCGCTCATGAACGCTCCCGTCCTGCCTTCCGAGGCGCTCCAGAGAGTCGCCGCGGAAGCCGTCCGCCGCTCCCATGCCGCTGAGCCGCCTACCGGCCGCAAGCTCCCTCTTCGTGTCGGGTCGCGGGCGTCTCCGCTGGCGCTGGTCCAGACACGGAATTTTCTGACGCGACTGACGCGCTTCTGCCCCGTCCTGCGCGATATGGGGGCGTTTCAGGAATACCAGATCAGTACTGAGGGCGATCGCAATCAGGTGCAGCGTCTGGCGGAAATCGGTGGCAAGGGGCTCTTTGCCAAGGAAATCCATGAGGCGCTGGTGGCCGGGCGGATTGATTTCGCGGTGCACAGCCTCAAGGATCTGGAGACCAATCTGCCACCGGGTCTGGTACTGGCGTGCACGCTCAAGCGCGAAGATGCGCGCGATGCGCTGATTCTGCGGGATCGTGACGTGGTAGTTGATCCGCAGCGTCCTTATGACTGTCTGCCGGAGGGGGCACTGATCGGCTGTGCGTCGGTGCGTCGTCAGGCGCAGATGCTGCATGTGCGGCCCGATCTGCGGTTCTGCCTGTTGCGCGGAAATGTTCAGACGCGGTTGGACAAACTGCGGGCCGGAGCCTGTGAGGCGACGCTTCTGGCACTGGCCGGGCTGCGGCGTCTGGGCATGGAAGACCGTGTGGATGTCGTGCTGGAGCCTGACCAGATGCTGCCAGCTTCGGGTCAGGGTATTGTGGGCGTGACGGTTCGTGAGAGCGATCTGGAACTGCGCGAACTGCTGTCCGCGATCGAAGATCCGGAAGCGCGGGCCGTTTCGACAGCCGAGCGTGCGCTTCTGGCAGAACTCGATGGGTCGTGCCGGACGCCCATTGGTGGTTATGCCCGGATCGAGAGTGGTGTTCTCAAGCTGAGCGGCATGATTGCGAGCGAGGACGGGACTTTCCTGCTCCGTCGCGAGATCGAGGGTGCGCCGCTTGAAGCGGCCCGTCTGGGTACCGAACTTGCCGACGAACTTCGCCGCGATACGCCAGCTCATATCTTTGATGAAATGAGACGTCCCTGACGCTTACCCGTCCTGAACCGGGTCGCATGGTTCTGGTGACCCGGCCGGAGCCCGGACTGTCCGCTACGATGGCGGAGGTCCGGGCACTCGGCTGGGAGGCTGTGGCGTGTCCGATGCTGGACATCACGACATTTGAACCTGTTGCGCCGGGTGAGTTCCGGGCCGTGCTGGTGACGAGTGCCAATGCGCTACCTGCGCTGCGGGACTGGCCTCGGGACCGTCTTGTTGTGGCGGTGGGGGCGCGGACGGCGGCACGGGCGCGCAAAGCCGGGTTCATGAATGTCGAGGCGGCGGACGGGGATGCGCTGGCTCTGGCGGCGTTCTGCCGGGTGCGGGGTATTGTGGGCGCGGATGTATTGCTGGCCAGTGGCGAGGGCTATGGCGTGGAGATGGCGCGGGATCTGGGTGTGCAGCGGATCGAGGTCTATGCGGCATCCATGTGTGTCTCTCTGCCGGAGACGGCGCGGGATGCGCTACGGAACAGACGCGTTGAGGCGGTGTTGCTGTATTCGGGAAAGACGGCCGACGCGTTCAGGGGAGCGCTGGGGGCCGAAGACGTCACGGCGCTGTCTGCCGTGCGGGCGCTCTGTCTGTCAGAGGCCATTGCCGCGCGCCTGAACCCGAAGGAATGGCGCGCGGTGATGTGGCCCGATCCGCTGGAGCAGCTCGGGCCGGTAATCTGATCAGGCTTCGCCGGCGGGTTCCGGGAACTGCTGGGCGCGCTTGGCCTGCCACAGGGCAACGAAGTCGATCGGCTGCAGCACGACGGGCGGGAAGCCGCCGTCACGTGTGACATCGCTGACGATGGAGCGGACATACGGGAAGATCAGGCGGGGAACTTCAACCAGCAGGATCGGCTCGATGAGCTCCTGCGGCGGGTTGTTCAGCGTCACGACGGCGGCGTAGGTCAGTTCGGTGATGAACACCGTGCGACCGGCCTGGCCACCTTCCTGTGCCGGCGGCTCGGCGGCCTCGGCACGGACAGCCAGGGCGACTTCATAGACGGCCTGATCTTCTTCCAGGCGGTTGGCCTGGACGTCGATGTTGACGGAAATCTGCGGAGCAGAGCGCAGTGTTGCGAAAATGGAAGCGCCAGCCGGCACTTCGAAGGACAGGTCCTTCGTGTACTGCAGGTTGATGGCCAGCGGCATGGCCGGCACGTTTTCCTGGCCCAGGGTAGCGTTGTCGGTGGTGTTCTCTGACATACAGTCTCCGGTTCCGCAGGGGCTGGGCCCGTAGCGGACATCGATTGGAACGATTGCGATTTCTCGGCGGTAGCATGATGTCTGCTGTCCGCCAAGACACGGTTCTAGCGTACAGATGGTTGAGATCGGACGGATTGCACCCTATCTACAGGTCAACGGATCTTTAACCGAACACTGCGAAACACAGGCCTTCATGTCTTCTGACGACATCCATCTCCCCGCCGGCCTCATGGCTCATGCGGGTCATTATTTTCCCTGGGACCTTGTGGTCCTGTTCGTGCTCGCCGTGGCGCTGGGGGTGAGGTTGTACCGTGTTCTTGGCCGGCGTGTCGGGATGCAGGGGGTGCGGCAGGAACGTCCGGGGGGCGGGTTTGGTCCGGGTGTGCAGAAGGGTGTGGCTCCGGATACCGCACGTCCGGGCGTTCCGCCGCCGCTGCCCGGGCAGTTTGCAGGGAAGCCGGGGGCTGCTCCTGGGGTGTTTGATCAGGCTGTGCCGGATGTTGCGTATGAAATTCCTGCGCCCGCCACGCGGGTCGGGACGGTTCTGGGTGAGATCGGGTCCGTTTTTCCAGGATTTTCGCCTGATGGTTTCCTGAAGGAAGCCGAAGAAACATTCCGTCAGGTGGTTCCGGCTTTTGCGGTCGGTGACCGTACGACGCTGGAAAAGCTGCTGACGCCAGCCTCCGTGGACTCTTTTTCCGCGGCGATTGATGCGCGGGTGCAGGCGGGCGAGACGCAGCGGAGTGATCTGCGCGGGATTGAGAGCCTGTCCATTCTGGATGCGATGCTTGTGTCTGCGGAAGACGGGACGCGGGTCGGCCGAATCGAAGTGAAGATCGTGTCGCGTCAGGTGAATATCCTCACGGATCGTGAGGGTGAGCCACTGGTCGGGACCGAGGCGGTGACAGAGTTCCATGATTTATGGCTGTTCGAGCGTGTGGCGGGGCAGTCCGATGCACGGTGGCGTCTGGCGGCGTCGCGTCCGGCCTGATCGCGTTATCCTATGAAAAAACTGCTGACTCTGCTGACGCTTGGCGCGCTGTGTGGATGCACGCCCCAGAATGCGCCGTCGTCGCTTTCGCTCTCTCCTGTTGGATATGATTCGCTTGCCGGATGGGAGCAGGAGGATTTCACCTCCCTGATGCCACTATTGCGGGATGAGTGTCATCGTCTGTCGCAATTGCCACCCGAGACGCTGCTCGGCGGGAGCGAGGCCATAACCTATGGGCGTCATGCTGCCGACTGGAGCAATGCCTGTGCGGCGCTGGCGACGGCTTCGGATGCACGGACTTATCTGGAGACGTGGTTCCAGCCTTACGAGGTGGGGACGGAGGCGTTCTATACGGGGTATTTTGAACCCCAGATCCAGGCTTCCCTGACACGGGATGGTGCGTATCAGACGCCGGTTTACGGGCGTCCGCGTGATCTGGTCCGGGCGAAGGCGACCAATGGGCAGATGGTCAGCGGACGCTGGGTTAACGGGCAGTTTGCGCCGTATTATGACCGTGCCGCGATTGATGGCGGAGCACTGGCGGGGCAAGGGCTTGAGATCGCCTGGCTGAAAAGTCCGGTAGATCTGTTTTTCCTTCAGATTCAGGGTTCGGGACGCCTCATCCTGCCGGATGGCGGGCAGGTGCGTGTGAGCTATGACGGTCGCAACGGGCAGGCTTATGTGCCGCTCGGGCGTGTTCTGGTGCAGGACGGGGAACTGCCGGCGGATGGTGTCAGCATGGACAGCATCCGGAACTGGCTGGAGGCGCATCCGGACCGGATGATGTCCGTTATGGAGCGCAATCCGAATTATGTGTTTTTCCGTCGTGATGACGGCAATCTGGCTCAAGGGCCGAAGGGAGCGTTCGGGATGCCGCTGACGGCTGGACGTTCCGTGGCGGTCGATCGGTCCATAGTGCCGTTTGCGATGCCGCTGTGGGTCGAGACGAAGCTGCCTTATGGGACGGGTCAGCCGGTGACCTGGGATCATCTGGTATTTGCGCAGGATATTGGGACGGACATCAAGGGTGCCGGACGGGCTGATCTGTTCACGGGCTGGGGGGCGACCGCACAGTCCGTGGCGGGGAACCTGCATGCTCCTGGCCGGATGATGATCTTCCTTCCGCGACCGCCTTCGGATTCTGCAGCGCAATGATCCGCAGTCGCCGGGAGAAGCTCGGTGTTCATACGCTGATCCGGGGGGACTGCACGACGGTTCTCAAGCGAATGCCGTCGCAGAGCGTGGATGTCGTGGTGACGTCGCCGCCGTATAATCTGGGGGTGTCGTACCGGACGTATCAGGACAGGCTGCCCGAGGATGCATATCTGGACTGGTTGGAGGATGTCTGCACCAGTTTGTGCCGGGTGATGAAGGATGACGGGTCGTTCTTTTTGAATATTGCGGGATCGTCGTCCCAGCCTTGGCTGCCGTTCGAGCTGATGACGCGGCTGCGCAAGCTGTTCGTGCTTCAGAACCACATCACCTGGATCAAGTCGATTTCGGTGGGTGAGATTACTTACGGGCATTTTAAGCCGCTGAATTCGGCGCGCTTCGTCAACCGCAATCATGAGCATGTGTTCCATCTGACCAAGACGGGGACCGTGCCGGTGCAGCGGCTGGATGCGGGTGTGCCGTTTACGGACAAGAGCAATATCGTGCGGCGGCAGCACATCACGGACCGGCGGTGCCGGGGTGATACCTGGTTTATTCCTTATGAGACGGTGCGCAGCCGTAAAGAGAAGTTCAGCCATCCGGGAACGTTTCCGGTGGCACTTCCCGAAGCCTGCATCCGGTTGCATGGGCTGCGGCCGGGTGGGGTGCTGCTGGATCCGTTCATGGGATCGGGCACGACGCTGGTGGCGGCGGAACGGATGGGCTGTGTGGGGATCGGGATTGATACCGATACGTCTTATGTGAACGTGGCGCGCAAGCGGGTGCGGGCTGCGATCGATCATGAGGACGAGGATTAATCGACAGCACCTGTTTTTCTGACAGGTTCAATCACTTTGACTTGCAATGCCATTTTTCCACATTGTCACGACACCGTGAGTATGAGGAGAAAAATGGTGCGTTCCAGCACGATTATAAAGGGAATTGCCGGTCTGGTGGCGCTGGGCGTTGTCGCCTGGGGCGGGACTGTCACTTATCTTGAGCACTTCGATCATGCTGGAGCACCGCAGCTTCCTGCCAGCAGCCCGACGCGACAGGACCCGACGGCCATGGCGGCGTTCACGGCTCTGCGCGAAGTGCGCTGCGATTACTGCCATACGCAGAATGCGAACCTGCCGTTCTATTTCAGCCTGCCGCTGGCCAATCAGATTATGAAGCGCGATCTGGTGCAGGGGCAGCGCCATTTCGAATATGCGCCGGTGCTGGCTGCATTGCAGCAGGGCAAGCCGCCTTCGGTTGAGCAGCTTTCCCGTATTGAGGAAGTCATCACTCAGAACCGGATGCCGCCGGCGGCCTATCTGCTGATGCATCCGCATGCGCATCTGAACGAGAAACAGCGCGCGGACATTCTGAACTGGGTGCGTGAACAGCGTGAGCGTTACTATGCGACGCCGGGTGTGGCGGCCCAGTTCCGTGGTGAGCCGATCCAGCCGATCCCTGAGAGCGTGAACGTGGATTGGAAGAAGGCCGAGCTTGGCCGTGCACTGTTCTTCGACAAGGGGCTGTCCGGTGATGGCACGCTCAACTGTGCGAGCTGCCATGGTCTGAACAAGGGCGGCGTGGACAATCTAACGACGGCAACGGGCATTGGGGGCCAGAAGGGGCCGATCAATGTGCCTAGTGTCTATAATTCTGTGTTCAGCATGGCGCAGTTCTGGAACGGTCGCGCGAAGGATCTGGCGGAGCAGGCGGCTGGTCCGGTCATGAATCCGCTCGAAATGGGTTCGCATGACTGGGCGACGGTGGCCGAACACGTTCGCAGCACGCCTGCCTATACCGGGCAGTTTGAAGCAGCTTTTGGCTCTGATGTGATCGACAAGAACACGATTACGGCAGCTATTGCGGAGTACGAAAAGACGCTGATTACGCCCGACAGTCGTTTTGACCTGTATCTGAAGGGCGATGCGAAGGCGATTACGGCACAGGAAAAGCGCGGCTATGAGCGGTTCAAGGAAATCGGCTGTTCTGGCTGCCATAGCGGTATTGCCGTGGGGGGCGACGCCTATGAGATCCTTGGTTTGGAAGGGCCGTATTTTGAGAACCGTCATACGAAGCTGACGGATGCTGATGAAGGCCGTGTGGCTGTGACGCATAAGGAAATTGACCGTGAGCGCTTCAAGGTTCCAAATCTGCGCAATGTCGAGCTGACGGGGCCTTGGCTGCATGATGGCTCGGCAACTACGCTGGAGCAGGTCGTGCGGGAGATGGCACGTTATGAAACGCCGGATCATGACATTGCTGATCAGGATGTCACGGATATCGTGGCGTTCCTCAAGACGCTGACGGGTAAGTATGAGGGCGTTCCGCTGAAGGATGTGTCGGCTGACCAGCCATTGCAGGCTCCTATGTCGGGTTCTAATGCCCCGAACTGACGTTTTAGGATTTTAGTACTACAGTTACATTTTTCTGAGAGTTCTGAATCTGTGGATAACCCTGATTCAGAACGAGATGAATGGCACGATGTCAGCGGAGCGTTTTGGGGCAACGAGCCGCGCAAGAGCAGTTGAATGTGGGCGGAAGCGGCAGGAGACCGGGGGCGTGGCGGTAGCAGGTTCTGCTGGGCCGGGCTTCCGAGGGGCCCGTTAGGCTCAGGTATACCTCGTGCGTATCAAAATAAAAACGTAAATGTGGTGCTGGTAAAAATCCGGAGGAAGGCAAATCATCCGGATTTTTTTTGTATATACAGAACCGTTAATATGGATGACGATTGTATAAAGTGGTTTTTATTGTGAATGAAATTGTTTGGTTACTTCTTTGTGGGTTTTAATAAGTGATATGGACAGCGGAGAACAGCTTCGCTATCGGTTTGAAATAGAACTATTTTCAGAACAGGATATGATGTGAGCGATTATATCAAGGATTGCATCAAATATGATATTTCCGGTTCTGTTTTAGAGGGTTTTCCGGAAGCTTTTGAGCGACGCAATGTTCTGTACGTGCCGCGACGAGAGGGCGGTTTGGACAAGGACTTTGGGTTATTTGATGAAACAGGCCGACAGATCCTAGGAAATGCTCTTTTTTCAAGTTATCCGCCTGTATTGAAAACACAGGCTCTGACGACGCAGAAAAAGGGAGAGGCAGCCTCCTACCAGGACAGGCCTGTTGTGTATGGGGGGTGTATTGGCGACCATTACGGCCATTTCATCACGGAATGTCTGAACACACTCTGGTATTTTTCAAGGGAATGCTCACCGGAAACGCTGGTGCTTTTCCATAGTGACATGACCGTTGAAGAGATTTTTTCCAGACCATGGATGGTCGATCTGCTTCGTTATGCGGGGGTCCGAAAAGAACAGATTATTATTCCTCGTGTAGCATTGAGATTTTCTTCCATTACCATACCGGGGCAGGCTTTTTCTGAAGATGGTTTTGTTTACACGGGCTATGCAAAATATCTGAAAGCGCTGTCGTTGAAGGCGGTCCAGGAAAGCAGTTTTGATTTCCAGGGGATGGTGTATCTCTCGAGGGCTAACCCTCTCTACGATAGTCGGCTGCCCTGTAACGAAGAGGATCTCTGTGTCGAACTTTCGGGACGTGGAGTAAAAGTTGTTCGACCTGAAGACCTGTCTGTTGCCGATCAGATCAAGATATTTAACGCCAATATTGTCATAGGGCCTATTGGTTCGGCTTTTCATACATCGATCTTTGCGGGGGGGGCGAAAGGCATAGCCATCTGCCCGCAAGAGCGGCCGATTGCGCGTTCATACGAATTGATGGATGCGGCGCATGATGCCGAGATACGCTATGTATACAGTGAGGATAAAGTAGATCCTTCCACGCTTGCAGAAGTTCTAGTGAATGCTGCGGGGTTACAGGCGTATTGGAAAAAAATAATAGAAAAATTGAGAATTGGATTTCTGGAGAGAAAAAACAGAGGAAATATTTTCTTTGTAGGCCATGAGAATATTCTTTTTTCGAGAGATGCGAAGGAATCCGGGGATTATGACGTTCTTGTAGCCACCGTGGGTAATAGGTCATTTATTTTTGCAAATCAGCCTTCTTTGCCCCCCTTTTTCATTGAAAAAGAATTAAGCGAGACGAGAGTTATCTCCTATCTGAGATTCGAAGAAGAAAGCGGTATCGGATTCCAAAATCCGGTAAATAAGAAATGGCTGAAAGCAATTCCGTCGGAATTAAAGAAACATCTTCATTGCGATGCGGACCACGTTAATGATTGGGAACTGTTCCGACTGAAGTCTGTGGAACATCCGGGTTTCTCCGGTGATCTGAAAGTTCTTCTGGAAGCTTTGTCTTATCTTTCTGACACGGGAGATGTGGCTGGGTGCCTGACGATTGCGCCCTTTCTTGAGGATGCGCTTCAGCGGTTTGAAAGCTCCGATTGTCAGTAGAGTTTTCTCTTCTGACAATCGTGCCGCCTGCGGGGATTGAAGAGAGGCTTTATTTACCTTGGTTTATTGGGGAACAGGATTGCACTGCGGGGTGACTGGCTGGCCTGTCATGACGGCTGTTGTGAAGGCGGCGGAGTCCGGCAGGGAGGCGTTGACCGTCTGGCTGTGGTCCAGCCCCTTGTAGATATGGGCCTGTACGGTTGAGCCCGCGGCGCAGGCGGCTTTGACCAGACCCAGCTGAAGGGCGGGGGGCACGTCGCGGTCGTCGGTTCCGGTCCCGGTGAAGAGGGGCTGGGCCAGTTTGAGGGTCGGGAACGTCATGGCTTTCAGAGCTGGGCTCATGGCCTTGAGGAAGGTTGGTTGCAGGCTGTTCTGAAGGGTCAGGCCTGCGTCTTTTGCCTGTTGGGACAGGGAGGTCAGGCATTCATGGGCGGCGTTGCGATAGACGGGCAGCGCCTTGGCTGTGAAGGCTTCTTCCGGACGGAAATGGGGATCGCGTCCTTCCAGTCCGGCGGCGAGATAGAGGACGTAATTGATTAGTGGGCTGTAGCCCGCGTCGGGCTGTGAAGCGGCCTTGAGAAGGCCTCCGAGGAGGTCGGGTGTTACATAAGGCGCACCGGTTGCAACGGTGCCGCGGATGTTGAGTTCAGGCGCGTAGGTTGGCGCATAGGCGGCCGTGGCGACGGCGGCAGCGCCCCCCTGTGACTGGCCGACGATCATGATTTGGTTTTTCAGATCCGGGACGTTGGTGAGTGCCGCGCGGACACTGTCGAGCACGCTGTAGGCTTCGACGCGGGTATCTAGATAAGCGTGGGTGCCAGGTGTGCCGAGACCCTGATAATCCGTGGCAACGATGGCGAAACCGCGCTTCATCCATGTGGAGAGATAGACGCTGTTGCGGTCGCTGTAAGGATTGAGCGACGGGGCGCAGCTGTCATCGACGCCGACGGTGCCGTGGGCCCACGCAACGATCGGCCAGCCGCCCTGCGGGGCCGGTCCGGCGGGCAGGATGATTTCGGCGGTGACGGGCACGAGACCTTTATCGGTGATGCCGTTCGTCGAGAGATAGGTAATGCGCAGGGCGCGTCCGGCGTCCGGAAGGCTGAGGGCAGCGGCCAGAGGGGCTGAGGCCGTGATGGTGCCTGGCTTGTGGGCTGCTGTTGCGGCATGGGCGCCGGGAGCAAGAGTACAAACGCAGAGGGTCGTGCTTGCAAGAAGAGGCAGGATCTTGCGCAGAAGTGGCCGGGACATGGGAAATCCTTTTGTCAGTCTCGCTTCACGGAGCCGGTGAAGGTTACATCGGACGAGAGCGAGACTGACGGCATGTCCTAGAACGTCAAGTGAATTTACGAGTTTCAGGGTGGATTGGCTGTCTTGGCTCAGTCGTCCCGGGCAAGGCGCTGGTCAGCGGCTTGGTCGATCCGGTCGCGTTCCTCCATTGTGAGGAGGCCGCGCTTGTATTCCTGTGTGGCGCGCGCCTTGGCGTTGCTGGCGCGGGCGCGGGTGTCGATCGGGTAGGCACGTTTTTCGGGGAGGCCGAAGGCGCTGTCGGGCAGGGCGTTGCGTTCTTCCTGTGTGAGATGGCTCATTGTCTTCTCTTCCGGAAATGAAACCTGACACTCACCGTATCAGTGCGATGCAGGGTCTGAAATCCTGAAAGAACATTGTTCAATGATACCGGAACCCGTTACATGCTCGGGACCTGAATTCCCTGTCGGGAGAGGCAGGTTGGACAGCAAGCGGGGGTGGTGTGGCGAAGCGGGATTTGAGGGAGGACGAGGCGACGTTGTGGCGGATGGTTGTCCGTGACATCAAACCGTTGCGTTCTCCGCGTGCGCCGCGCCGTGCAGTGCCTGCGGCGAAGATCGAGCCGCCTGCGCCTATGCCTGAGGCTGCGCGGTCTGTGCCTGTTGTGACGCGCCGGTCGTTTGTGCCCGCGCCGTCTGTGAAACCTGCGCCGCGACCAGTGGAGTTATCTGTTGGCGTGCGTGCTCCGGGGTTGGATGACACGAGCTGGAAGCGTCTGTCACGCGGGAAGATGAAGGTGGATGCGCGGCTCGATTTGCATGGATATGTCGTGCAGGAAGCGTTTGAGCGGCTTTATGATTTCATGCAGCGTGCGCGGGTGCGAAACTGGCGCTGCGTTGAGGTTGTAACCGGGCTTGGGAGTGGGCAGACCAGTGGGCTGATCCGCCGTGAACTCCCGCTCTGGCTCCAGCGGGGGGATCTGCGATCCATGGTTCTGGCTGTTGTGCATCCCCATGAGGCCAATCACGGGTCGGTCCGGATTTTGCTGAAAACCCGCCGCCGCTGAAGCTGTCAGAGGTGGCGGGTTTCCTGCCCTTCGCGCCAGCGCGGAATATTGACGGCAAGCCAGCGGCGCAGGGCCAGGGTGGCGCCCAGGTCCGGAACCGTTCGTGACAGGAACGGCGCAGCGTTTTCGCCGGTTGCCAGCTTGAAATGATGCAGATCGGCCCATCGGCGTACACCCGTATCAGCAGAGGTGGCCGCGCAGGCATGGCTCCATTGCGTGACGATTTCGGGTGGCGTCAGCATGGGAAGAGCAATGGCCATGGCTGTGTCGGCGGCGGCGGAGACGGCCTGCCACGCATGATAGAACGGCCCTTCGGGGGCTCGGTGTCGGGCCTGCTGATAGGCTTCCAGAAAATTGGGAATGGTCGTCGAATGCGTGTCGGTCAGGTCGCCGGTGTAATAGATCGCGCTTGTGCCTTCTGGCAGGTTGGCGAGGACGTCATCCAGTGGTCGGTCGAGCGTGTAGGGGGAAATCTGAACAGCGTCGACGGTACCCTCATGCAGGGCTGACAGGGCGTTCGATGAATCGACATAGCCGGACACGGGAATGGGGCGCAGGCCGAGGAGGGAGAGCCCCATTAGGGCGTTCAGTTCCGGGCCGTCGATATGCGAAACCGCGAGGCGGACCGGATGGTCGTGGAAAAAGCCTGTCAGGCGGCTGCGCAGGGTCTTGTGCAGTTCCGCGCGCGCGATGACGACGGTTGTGGTGGAGGCCACGAGGACCGGGATCCAGCGACCGAAATCGTAATGGACGCGGGAATCACCTGTCAGGGACGCGAGCAGTGTGGCACCGGGAAGGGCCAGGGCGGTGTTGCCGTCAGGCGCGCTGTTGGCGTCGAACAGGTTGGCGGCACGGACGCCGTCCTGTCCGATGTCGGGTGTTAGTTCGAGTGGTGCCTCCAGCCCCAGGGCGTGGGATAGGGGGCCGCTTGCGAGTTCGGCAAACTGTCCTGGGGTGGAGGCGAGCGTGCCGCCCAGAAGGAGCTTGACATCCGCCAGGGTGCCGGCCCGTGCGGGGATATGCGTGGAGGAAGCGGCTCCAGTCAGAGCCGCCAGCCCCTTCAGGGCTGCACGTCGGGTCAGTCTCACGGCCAGCGGACTTCCGGCGGCATGCTCATGAGGATGGCTTCGGTGTTGCCGCCCGTTTTCAGACCGAACAACGTGCCGCGGTCATGTAGCAGGTTGAACTCGACGTAACGGCCGCGGCGAATAAGCTGGGCGTCACGGTCGGCTTCGGTCCAGGGGGTGAACATGCGGCGTCGGACGATAGTCGGATAGGCGTCGTGGAAGGCCATGCCGACGTCTTTGGTGAAAGCGAAGTCCAGATCGACGTCGCCGGTGTGGAACTGGTCGTAGAAGATGCCGCCAAGGCCGCGCGGTTCGTTGCGGTGGGAGAGGTGGAAATAGCGGTCACACCATTCCTTGAAGCGGGGATAATGCTCTGGGTCGTGGCGGTTGCAGGCGTCTTCGAAAGACTTGTGGAAATAGGCTGCGTCCGCCTGGGCTTCTGCGCTGTCGGGGAACATCGGGGTGATGTCGCCGCCGCCGCCGAACCAGCCTTTTGTCGTGACGATCATGCGCGTGTTGAAATGCGCGGCACTGACATGCGGGTTGCAGGGATGGGCGACGAGGGAGACACCGGTTGCGAAGAAGCGGGGGTCTTCGTCGGCGCCGGGAATGTTCTTGCGGAATTCGGGAGAGAATTCGCCCCAGACGGTCGAGACGTTGACTCCGACTTTTTCGAACACGCGGCCACGCATGACGGACATTACGCCGGCGCCGCCTTCGGGGCGGCTCCAGGCGGTGCGTTCGAAACGGCCCGGGGCTGTGCGGTCACGGAGGACCTGCGAACCACCTTCAGCGGCTTCGTCTTCCAGTTTTTCGTAAGACGCGCAGATACGGTCGCGGAGGGTTTCGAACCAGGTTTGGGCGTCCTGCTTGAGGGCGTCGTGAGGTACGTCTGGACGAACGGTTTCGGCGAAACCGGGGCTGATCTGGTCCATTTTTTCTTCCCCCGTCTATACAGGACAAAACTTTGTTACGCGCAGTGTCCTAGCAAATCGCGCCGCTGACGAACAGTTGGCTGATGCATGCCTGCCGGTGATCCGTGGCGGGACGATGGCGCAAAGACGTTTTCATTTCGTAAAAACGCGCCTGTTTTGTGAAAAAGTTTCTCTTGGAATGCTCAGGCGCAGGCTGCGGGTTCCAAGGGTTGCGTATTGGGCCGTCTCGTGGTCCAGAACGGGCGAGCAGTTCAATCAGCAATCAGGAACAGGCATGTCTTCAGAACAGGAAATCCAGCCCGTCATCGGTGTGATCGGTGGCTCGGGGCTGTATGACATTGACGGACTCGAGAACAAGGAATGGCGCCGGGTAGAAACACCCTGGGGCGAGCCGTCGGACGAACTGCTGTTCGGCACGTTTGAAGGCGTGCAGTGTGTGTTTTTGCCGCGTCACGGGCGGGGACATCCTATTCCGCCGTCGCGCCTGAACTTCCGCGCCAATATCGACGCGCTCAAGCGTGCCGGAGTCACGGATATTCTGTCGCTTTCGGCTGTAGGGTCGCTCAAGGAAGAGCTGCCGCCGGGGCATTTTGTGCTGGTGGATCAGTTCATCGACCGTAGTTTCGCACGGGAAAAGAGCTTTTTCGATACGGGCTGTGTGGCGCATGTCGGCATGGCGGACCCCGTTTCGGCGCGTGTGCTGGATGTGGTGCAGGGCGAGGCTGAGACGCTCGGCATTCCGGTAACGCGGGGCGGAACGTATCTGGTGATGGAAGGGCCGCAGTTTTCTACACGGGCTGAGAGCGAGTTGTACCGTTCCTGGGGCTGTTCGGTCGTGGGCATGACGAACATGCCGGAAGCCAAACTCGCGCGGGAAGCGGAGATGAACTACGCGACCGTTGCCATGGTTACGGATTTCGACTGCTGGCACAGCGACCATGACAGTGTGACGGTTGAGGCTGTTGTGAAGGTCATGACGGGAAATGCGGAGAATGCGCGTCGCCTGGTGAAGGCAGTTATTCCGGTGCTTGGAAAGAAGCGGCCGGTGGATGCGAGCGCCGAGCGGGCGCTGGATCATGCAATCATTACGGCACCTGCCGCGCGTGATCCGAAGCTGGTGGCAAAGCTCGATGCTGTGGCAGGGCGTGTGTTGAAGCAGGGCTAAAACCCTGAACGCCGCGCCTGCGTGATGCGGGCGCGGCGGATATCATTGATCAGTCGAAATTATGATTCGGATCTGCGTTCAGGTCGATGCCTGCACGCGCATCGTCGATTTCAACACCGTCGAGCTCCGGTGGCGGCAGGTCCTTGACCGGAGTGCCCTGTGGGACGCCCTTGATGGCGATCAGGTCGGTGGCCTTTTCGAGGTAGCCTTCGGGGCCGCAGGCCGGCTTTCCGTCTGCTTCCCACAGGAGGCGCGCTTCGTGGCGGATTGCTGCGTCGCGCTTCGGATCGTCTTTGAGCGGATTGCTGCTCATCTTAGAACTCCTGTCTGGTAGGGCGCAGGACGATTTCATTGATGTCCACGTCGTCAGGCTGTGAAATGGCGAAGGCGATGGCACGAGCCACTGAGTCCGCCGGGATCGCCATCTTATAGAACTCTTCCACGGTTTTGCGACTGTCTGTGTCACCGCTTCCGGACTTGAGTTCACTCTCGACTGCGCCGGGCTCGATGGAGGTGACGCGGAAGGTGTTTCCTGCTTCCTGTCGCAGGCCTTCGCTGATGGCACGGACGGCGAATTTCGTGCCGGAATAGACGGTGCCACCCGGAGCAAAGACCTTCAGGCCAGCGACGGAAGACAGGTTAATGACGTGTCCGGATTTCTGTCTTTCGAACACCGGCAGGGCAGCGGCAATGCCGTAGAGCACGCCCTTGATGTTGATGTCGATCATCCGGTCCCATTCATCGACCATCAGCTTCTGGATGGGGGCGATGGCCATGAGGCCGGCATTGTTCACCAGAACGTCCAGACGGCCGAAATCACGGGTGACAGCGGCGACGGTCTCTTCGACTTCGGAGCGTTTCGTGACATCGAGCGTATAGGCGCGAGCGGTCTGGCCCTGTGCCGAGAGTTCGGAGACGATTTCGTCCAGCCGGTCACGGCGACGGGCGGAGATGGCCACCTTTGCGCCCAGGGCTGCGAGATGACGGGCCGTGGCCTCGCCAAGTCCGGAACTGCCGCCCGTGATGAGGACGACTTTTCCGGCGATGTTGTTCGTGGTCATGGTTGGCTCACTTCTGTTCGAGATGAGACTTCAGGAAATCGATGCTGCGGGACCAGGCGAGGTCGCGGGCATCACGGTTAAAGCTAGGGCGCTCGGGGCAGCCGAAGCCGTGACCGGCGTCGTCATAAACATATTCCTCGACTTCAGGTCGGGCGTCGCGGATCTTCTGGATCTCAGTGTGGGGGATGGAGGAGTCTTCGCCGCCGAAATGCAACTCGACCGGGCAGTGCGGTGCGGTTTCGACATGGTTGCCGATGCTGCCGCCATACCAGCTTACGGCCGCATCTACGTTGTGCGTGCTGGTGGCGGTGAGCCAGGCGAGCAGGCCGCCCCAGCAGAAACCGATGATGCCGACTTTCTTGTGGCCGGCGTCGCGCAGGGCTTTTGCGCAGGTAGCGATGTCGGCGAGGGTCTTGTCGGACGGGATCTTGCTGCGCAGTTCTAGGCCTTCGGTCACGCCGGCCTGTGTGTATTCCAGAACGACGTCCGGTTTGACGCGGTCGAAGGCAGCTGGGGCCAGAACGTGGAAGCCTGCAGCTGCGAAGTCGTGACAGACGTTGCGGATATGGGGGGTGAGGCCGAAAATTTCCTGAACGACGATGACGGCAAAGGGCGACTCCGCGGAGCCGGCTTCCCAGGCCTTGAAGCTGTGGCCATCGGCTGCGGTCAGGCTGATCATGTGACCATTAGCGCTGGAAGCAGGGGTTTTGTTGTCCGAGGGGCTGTGTTTCATGTCTGTGTATCCAGTCTTGTAATGCCCGGAAGGCCATGAGCCATGAGCGACGTCATCAATCTCCGTCGGGAACGCAAACGCCGCAAGAGCCTAGAGGATGCGAAGGTCGCCGATGCGAACCGCCGTCTGTACGGTCGGACCAAGGGACAGAAGGCGGCTGAAACGCTTGAGAAACAGCGGATGCAGGCGCTTCTCGACGGGCGCAGACTTTCTCCCGGAGCACCTTCGGACGAAAGCGAGAAACCTTGACGCAGAGGGTGGGGACGATTATGTCTTTGGCACTCTCTGTGTGAGAGTGCCAAAACTGCACTGCAGTCATTGAGTGCAGCAACCCGGTCACGCTGCTTTGTACAAGGGTGTGGCCATAAATGGAGCGATCCATGACGAAGTTTCGTCCCCTTCATGACCGCGTGGTGGTCCGTCGCCTGACGGGCGAAGAGAAGACCGCTGGCGGCATCATCATTCCTGACACCGCCAAGGACAAGCCGACCGAAGGCGAAGTCGTTTCCGTCGGCCCGGGTGCCCGCAACGAGCAGGGCCAGATCGTGGCTCTGGACGTCAAGGCTGGTGACAAGGTGCTGTTCGGCAAGTGGTCCGGCACCGAGGTCAAGATCGACGGCGAAGAGCTGCTGATCATGAAAGAGAGCGACATCATGGGTGTGATCGGCTGATCAGCCGTCCCCGTTTCCTCTCGTAAAAACCTCATTCAGGAGTAAGAATTATGGCTGCCAAGGACGTAAAGTTCGGCGCTGATGCCCGCGAGCGTATGCTGCGTGGCGTTGATATCCTCGCAAATGCCGTCAAGGTGACGCTCGGCCCGAAGGGTCGCAACGTTGTTCTCGATAAGAGCTTTGGCGCACCGCGCATCACCAAGGACGGTGTGTCGGTTGCCAAGGAAATCGAACTGGCTGACAAGTTCGAGAACATGGGCGCCCAGATGGTCCGCGAAGTCGCGTCCAAGACGAACGACATCGCAGGCGACGGCACCACGACCGCAACCGTGCTGGCTCAGGCCATCATCCGTGAGGGCGCCAAGGCTGTTGCTGCTGGCATGAACCCGATGGATCTGAAGCGCGGCATCGACAAGGCTGTTGGCGTTGTCGTTGAAGAGCTGAAGAACAACACGAAGAAGATCACGTCTCCGGAAGAAATCGCCCAGGTCGGAACGATTTCCGCAAACGGCGAGACCGAAATCGGCGAGATGATCGCTTCTGCCATGCAGAAAGTCGGTTCTGAAGGCGTCATCACGGTTGAAGAAGCCAAGGGCCTGCACACGGAACTCGACGTTGTCGAGGGCATGCAGTTCGACCGCGGCTACATCTCCCCGTACTTCGTGACGAACCCGGAGAAGATGACGGCTGATCTCGAAAGCCCGTACATCCTCATCCACGAAAAGAAGCTCTCCTCGCTTCAGCCGATGCTGCCGCTTCTTGAAAGCGTCGTGCAGTCCGGCCGTCCGCTGGTGATCATTGCAGAAGACGTTGATGGCGAAGCACTTGCTACGCTCGTCGTGAACAAGCTGCGTGGTGGCCTGAAGATCGCTGCCGTCAAGGCTCCGGGCTTCGGTGACCGTCGCAAGGCCATGCTGGAAGACATCGCCATCCTGACGGGCGGCCAGGTGATTTCCGAAGATATCGGGATCAAGCTGGAATCCGTCACGCTCGAAATGCTGGGTCGCGCCAAGAAGATCCACATCGAGAAGGAAAACACCACGATCGTCGAGGGTGCTGGCAACAGCGACGACATCAAGGGCCGTTGCAACCAGATCCGCGCGCAGATCGAGGAAACGACGTCTGACTACGACCGCGAGAAGCTCCAGGAGCGTCTGGCAAAGCTGGCTGGTGGCGTTGCTGTCATCCGCGTCGGTGGCAGCACCGAGGTCGAGGTGAAGGAGCGCAAGGATCGCGTTGACGATGCCCTGCACGCAACCCGCGCTGCCGTTGAAGAAGGCATCGTTCCGGGTGGTGGCACGGCTCTGGCCCGCGCATCGTCCGCTCTGAAGGGGCTGACTTTCGACAACGACGACCAGCGCGTCGGTGGCGAGATCGTCCGCAAGGCCCTGCAGGCTCCGCTGCGCCAGATCGCTTTCAACGCAGGTGAAGACGGCGCTGTCATTGCTGGCAAGGTGCTTGAGAATGACGGTTATGTCTTCGGTTTCGATGCCCAGAAGGGTGAGTACAAGGACCTGGTCTCAGCCGGTATTATCGACCCGACCAAGGTTGTCCGTACGGCCCTGCAGGACGCCGCTTCGGTTGGTGGTCTGCTGATCACGACGGAAGCCATGGTTGCTGAGCGCCCCGAGAAGAAGGCTCCGGCCGGCGCTCCGGGCGGCATGGGCGGCATGGGTGACATGGACTTCTGATCGAAGTTCGGTCTTTCCTCCATTTCTTCCAGGGAAGGGATGGAGGAAACTTTGCTTGTTGTAAAAAAGCCTCTGGCCTGCGGGTCAGAGGCTTTTTTTTGTCTATTTAGTTGCTGAAAGATAACGAAAAAAACAGGTGTGGGGCATAACTGTTGCGTAGAGATCACATGTTGCACCCAAGTGCTCCGTAAAAGCATGGCTGGTATGTATTTTTCGTGACAGTAACGCTCTGAGATCTTTAGAGAGGGTTCATCATTCTTTTGAAGGATCTTGTTCTTTGATGAGCACATCTCGTCGCCATCTGTTGCTGTGTGCATCAATTCTCGGAGTTGGCACCCTGTCCGGGACGGCTTTTGCTGATTCCTCGATGCAGCCGGAACACCGTTCCCACACGGCTGTGCATCACAAGGCTTCCACGTCGACGGTTGCCCCCCGGAGTGCGTCGGCCGCTGTTACTGCTCCTGTCGCCACGACCGCGCCGATTTCCTCCAGCCGTCGTCGTGCTGCGCTTCTTGAGGCACAGGGTGTCTCGGGTGGAACCGAGCGGATGGTTGTTACGGGATCGGCTCTGGCCTCCTCGAATAACCAGAATGCCAACCCCGTTCAGATCGTGACGGCGAAGCAGATCCAGCAGACGGGTGCTACGACGCTCAGTGACTTCTTCGCGCGTATTCCGTCCATCGGTGGGACAGGGTCAAACAACGCGGAAACCAACGGTACGGGCGGTGCGTCCTGCACAGACATCCGTAACCTTGGCTCCAACCGCGTACTGGTCCTGATCGATGGCAAGCGTGCCACGCTGAATGGTCAGACGAACTGCATCGATCTGAACGCGCTGCCGGTCCAGCAGATCGCCAGCGTCGAAATTCTGAAGGATGGCGGTTCCGAACTGTATGGCGCGGATGCGGTGTCGGGCGTCATCAACATTAAGATGCGTCATAACCTCTCGGATGGAAACATTACGGTCCGTGGTGGCATTACCGGGCAGGGCGACAACGATACGGGCATGATCTCCGCCTACAAGGGCTGGAATTTTGATCATGACAAGGGCAACCTAACGCTGTTCGGTCAGTACATGACCCAGGGTGGTGTACTGCAGCGTAATCGCAGCTGGGCCAACCCGGTACAGCTGTCTGATAATCCGGTGGGTTCGGGTGGAGAGTCCTTCGGATCCGGTTATTCCAACTATACGCATGTTCAGAACGCATCTGGCCTGAACGCTGCTGTTGCGCCGGATGGCAAGACGGTGAGCAGCTGGGGTACGAACGACCGTTATGACTATGGTCGGCATCAGAGCCTGCTCAACCAGCTTCAGGATGCCAGCCTCTCGGGTGATTTCCACTACGAGTTCAACCGGCATGCCAACCTGTACTCCAATGTGATGTACTCGCATCGGACCAGTTCGACTTATATGGCAGCCGAGCCGTTTGACGGTTCTGTCCAGCCCAGCACGCTGCCGTCCGTTCTGACCATACCTGCCAATGATCCGAATAATCCGTTCGGTCAGGACGTGGACATCACGAAGCGTCTGACGGAACTCGGGGATCGCCGCGATGAGAACGCCACCGACACGGTCACGGCCAAGGTGGGTGTGAATGGTGAGATTGCTTACGGCTGGAATTACGACCTGTCGTATACTTACGGTTCCAATATGTCGACGGATCATCTGGAGAACGTGGGGTCGTACACGAAGCTGCTGAACGCCTATGGTCTACAGCAGGTTGACCCGTCCAGCGCGACGAGTGCTCTGGTTTATAACCCGTCGGTCTGCCCGTCTTTCGGGTGCAGCAATCCGTTCGGGACGATGGGCAGCCAGGCTGCATCCTACGTCAACTACAACACGAACACGCATTCGCATTACCAGCTTCGTGACTGGAACCTGCGCATCAACAACAACCACGTGACGACGATGCCTTGGAAGGGCGGCGGCGATCTGGGTATTGCGGTGGGCTTCGAGCATCGCGGCGAGCAGCTGACCAACACGCCTGACGAACTGATCAGTAGCGGTCAGAGCCTGACCAATACGGTTCTGCCGACCAGCGGTGGATTCGACGTGACGGAAGGTTATGCGGAAGCCAAGGCGACTCTGCTGAAGAACGTCTTCCTTGCGAAGGATCTGACGGTTGACGTACAGGGTCGTGCGTCTGGTTACAGCACGACGTCGGACACGGCGAAGAACTGGAAGGCGTCCATTAACTGGGCTCCGACGCAGGATATCCGTTTCCGTGGTACGATCGGCACGTCCTATCGTCAGCCGAACGTCTATGAACTGTATGGCGGCCAGTCGCTCAGCTACAACCTTGCCAACGATCCGTGCGATGCGGGCCAGGTCGGTACCTATGGTGCTGCGGCGGCGACGGTTGCTGCAACCTGCGCGAAGCAGGGCATCAACACCTCCACGTTCCATCAGTCCGGTACGGGTCAGGTTCCGACGCTGGGTGGTGGTAATGCGCATCTGTCACCTGAGATCGGACGGACCTACACGTTCGGTACGATCATCACGCCGCGCTGGATCCCGAACCTCTCCATTTCCGGTGAGTTCTGGCACTATTCGATCAACCACACGATCAGCGCGCTTCCGACGCAGTATATTCTGGACGGATGCTACACGGGCACCAACTCTTCGTTGTGCAATGCGATAAACCGTCTATCGAATGGCCAGATCAACACGGTGTCGGCCACGGATCAGAACACAGGCGCTCTGCATGAAAGCGGTGTGGATTTTGATTTCGACTACCGTATCCGCGTGGCACGTCATGATGTCCTCTCGGTATCCAACAATTTCCAGTACCTTCTGAACTACACGCAGCAGCTCGTTCCGGGTGGCGCGTTCACCAACTACACCGGTGCGCTGCTGTATGCCGGTGGTCCGAATAACGGCAATGCATCCTATGGCATTCCGCGCGTTCGTGATTATGCGACCTTCGGCTGGACCCATGGTGCGTTCACGGCGACTTATATGATGCAGTTCATTGGTGGGATGCGCTGGAACGATCAGACCGAGTTCCTGAACTCCACGACGGCTGGCCGTTACAAGACGCCGATGATGATCGAACAGGATCTGACGCTGGCTTATCGCTGGAAGAAGTGGAACTTCGAGAGCGGTATCAACAACATCACCAACAAGAAGCCGCCGTTCGTGGCCAGTGGCGTGGATAACAGCGCCGGCGCGACGTATGGCAGCTTCTATCAGGGACGTTATTTCTTCCTGCAGGCCGGTCTGAATTTCTGATCCTGTCAGTCTGAAAAATGGCCTGGACCTTTCGGGGTCCTGAAGAGCCCCCGGCCTGTGTGGTCGGGGGCTTTTTTTGTGCGAATTTTTCGGGAGCGTACTTTCTTGATTGAGGGCCGGTAAAACCTGTCGAAATGGAACATGGGTCTCGGAGAGAGGCTCATGAGCGGAAATATCGACGATCTTGCAGCGCGGATCAGGGAAGCCGAAGGCGGCCGTGAGCGCCTTCTGGAGAAGTTCACGGTGTTTTGCGCCCTGGCCTTTTTTCCGCCAGGAAGTGGTGTCACGCAGGTTAGAGCGGACGGTCGAGATCGAGGGGTTTTCCCTCGGTTTAAGACGCGGATTTTTAAGTTGCGCCGCGAGGACTTTATGGTCGTAGCCGGAATTGCGTATGAGGTCCGCTGCGTGGTCATCAGCCGTAAGCAGGTTCCTGTCCGAGACTGGACCGTGCAGTTGCGCCAGAAGATGCACGAGGCGGGACGGCTGTTCCGGGGGAGGGGTAGGCTATGGCGGGATTGACGGGTTTTCGCCCGTGATGGGGCTGTTTTCGTGGTCGTCCGGTGTGAAGATGGAGCCTCAATTCCGGGCTTTTTATGCCCTGGAAGGGCGATCTCGAACTCTGTTGCGGGCGGGCGTACGAGCAGGAAAAGGAATTGCGCCAATTTCACGACCGTCTGGCCAGCAGCTGCCAAGTCTGTCGTAGCAGTCGGTTCGGCCTTTGGGGTCAGCCCTGAAGGAGGGGAGGTCCGTTTTCCTGTTCTTCGGGGCGCAGGAAGCGGGCGATGTCTTCCAGTGCTTCGGCCAATGGCATGCGGCGGACGTCTACGCCGTCGGGGAAGGCGGAGAGGAGGCGTGAGGGCATGCGGCGGTCCAGCATGACGAAGACACCGCGATCGGTGCCCTGACGGATCAGGCGACCGAAAGCCTGTCGTAGGCGCATGCGGGTAATGCGGTCGTCGTAATCGCCGGGGCGGCCTTCGGAGAGTAAGCGGCGGCGTTCGCGGTGCAGGATGTCGGGGCGGGGCCAGGGTGTTTTTTCGAACACGACCATGCGCAGGGCTTCACCAGGGACGTCCACGCCATCGCGCATGGCGTCCGTGCCCAGCAGGCAACTATGGGTTTCGGTGCGGAAGACGTCCACGAGAGTGGCGTTATCCATCGCATCGACATGCTGCGCGTAGAGCGGAAAGCCCTGTGTTTCCAATGGTTCGTGGATACGGCGATGAACTTCGCGCAGACGGCGGATGGCTGTGAAGAGGCCGAGCGCGCCACCTCCTGCCGTTTCGAATAGTGCGCGGAAGGCATGGGCAAGAGACGGGATTTCACCTGAGACGTCCGTGATGACATAGGCGCGCGTCTGCGTGGCGTAGTTGAACGGACTCATGACTGAAGCGCGGATGGGCGGCTTCAGGAAATGCGTGGCGCCCAGACGTAATTCGGCTGCATGCCAGCTTGCTTCGTTCTGCGTGTCTCCATGGCCGGTCTGGTCGCGCAGGGTGGCGGAGGTCAGGAGTAAACCATGCGCCGGTGTCTGGATTGTTGAGACGAACGGGATGGTCGGGTCCAGCCAGTGGCGGTAGAGGCCGATATCGTGGTCGCCCTGTGTTGCGCGGGTGCGGGGCAGGCGTTCGGTGCGGATGAAGTCCACGAAAGTGGGGGTGATGTCTGGTTCCGGCGGTGTCTGAAGAGCGTCCAGCATGCCGATCCAGCCCGACAGGCGGCTTATGGCGCGGCGGTGCAGGGTGCGGATCATGGCTTCGATGCGCTGGCGGGTCGGGGCGTCCATTTCTGCATCGTCCTCGACCTGTGCGGCAAGGCGATCGGCCAGCATCCTGATGGGATCGCGCAGGCGGGTCAGGGCGCGGCTGAGGGTTTCGGCGGTGCTGCCGACATCCTCATTGACGGGATGTAGATCGCATTCCGCCGAAATATATCCGTCGCGGCTGTCTTTGCTCTGCCGGGCACGGAGTTGGTGGTCCAGAGCGCGCAGGAAGGCTTCGGACGGGTTTTCTGGTGCGGGCTCCTCTGGGATCAGCAGAGCGGGTGTGTCGGAAGGGGGTGTAGAGTTTTCGTCGGCTGGGTTCTCGGGGTGTAGGCGCGTGCTCCAGCCGGGGGCGGGGAGGCTCCGCGCTGCCTGTAGCGCGGCTTGCAGTGGCGTGTCGATCATGGGCAGGCGTTCGAGCAGATCATCCAGACGGCGTTGCAGGCCACGGGCGCGGGAGCGGCTGCCTTCTGCACCCAGTAGCCAGCGGCGGAGTTCGGCTGCTTCGAGGCCGGACAGGGCTGTGGCGAAGGCACTGTCGGCGGCGTCGGGGATGTGATGACCTTCGTCGAAAACGTAGCGCGTGGGTGTCGTGTCTTCGTCCGGCAGGCCGGGCGGGGCAAGGGCGGCCCAGGCGGCCTGGGAGAGGGCGAGGGCGTGGTTCGCGACGACCAGATCGGCCTGACGGGCACGGCGGATGCCGTGTTCGACGAAGCATGTTTGATAATGCGGGCAGGCTGCGTGGATGCATTCGCCGCGTCGGTCGGCCACGCCAAACAATGTGCCGGAGCCGAAGAGTTCGCCAAACCAGCCGGGGAGATCGCCGCCCATGAGATCGCCGTCGCGACTGGCTTCGGCCCAGCGGGCGAGCAGTGCCATCGGCAGGAGTGCGGCGTAACCGTCAGGGCCGCGGGAGCTTGCGACGTTGAGCAGGTCTTCCATGTTCAGCAGGCACAGATAGTTCTCACGGCCTTTGCGGACGACGACTTTGTTCCGCAGGGTTGTTTCGTCCGGGTAGAGGCGGCGGAGTTCCTGCTCGATCTGGCGCTGGAGATGGCGGGTATAGGTGCTGACCCAGACGGCGCCGTCATTCTGCTCGGCCCAGAGGCTGGCGGGGGCGATATAGCCGAGCGTCTTGCCCGTGCCGGTTCCGGCTTCTGCGAGGACGACATTGGGCGAGCCGATGCTTTCGCGCGGTTCGAACGCGCCAGTGGCAACGGAGGCGAAGTCGGCTTGGCCGGGGCGGATTTCAGCTTTTTCTCCAAGGATATCTCGCAGGCGCTGACGGGCCGCGTTTGGGGAGACAGGCTGGCTTCCGGGTGCGGGACGCGGGGCGGTTTCTTCCCAGCGCGGCAGGCGCTTCCAGATGCGGATGGCCTCGTAAGGGTGTGCGCCCGTGGTGTCTCGCGGGGTGCCGAGAATGTCCGTAACTTCGCCGCTCCAGGCCCATCCGGCGCGGGTTAGGGGAACCATAAGAGCGCGCAGGAGGGTGCCTTCGGGCGTTTCGGCCTTGTGTCGCAGTTCGTCGAGCAGGGTTTCGCACAGAACGGGGAGGAGATCCGCACCGATGGTTTCGGGCGGTTCGATACCGAGGGCGAGCGCCAGTCCGCGTGGGGTGGGGGCGACGGTTGTGGCAGGGCGGACGAACAGGAACAGGTCCAGCAGGTCGAACCACGGCACGGGTTGGGATAACGGGGAGAGGTCCAGCGCGCGCAGGGCGGCGGGGCCGTGGACCAGAAGGGGCGGGGAAAGTTGGGTGAGGCGCTCGCGTGTTTCTTCTGCCGTGAGGTCCAGCAGTTCGCCATCCGGGGTCAGGAGCGAGGACAGGCCACGACGGGCGACGAGGGCCGGAGCGTCGAATGGCGAGAGAAAGGTGGGGGCGCGGGGCATTCTCGCCATTGTAGCGGTTAGGGGAAAATCGGGCGAGGATGTTTTGCGGGCTTTGCGAACGGAACGTGAAAGCTGGCTGTCTTCAAGGGCTTGGGAAGTGCGGAAAAGTCTTTGAAATATTTCGTAACCATATGGATGTGTCTGGTTGAAACCGCAATGTGTCGTATTGCTTGACCGGGAAGAGGTGTCTCCCTACCTTTTCCGGTAATCATGCAGAAAACCAAGACACCTATCGCCTCGTCCCTCTCTCCTGACGCGCCGCTTCCGAAAGCATGGCCGTTCGACGAGGCACGAAAAATCACCGTGCGCATGGACGCGCGCGCATCTGATACTTCGGAGCAGGCTCCTGCCCTTCTGGAAACGGGCTATGGTCCGTCGGGTCTGCCGCATATCGGTACGTTCGGCGAAGTGGCGCGGACGACCTGGGTGCGTCAGGCCTATGAGGCTCTAACCGGCCGTCCGACGCGTCTGCTTGCGTTCTCCGATGACATGGACGCGCTGCGCAAGGTGCCGACCAATGTGCCGGAGCAGGAGATGCTCGCAAAGCATCTGGGTCTGCCGCTGACGCGGGTGCCTGATCCATTTGGCGAATATGACAGCTTTGCCGCGCATAATAATGCGCGCCTTCGCCAGTTCCTCGATAGTTTCGGTTTCGATTACGAATTCGCTTCCGCCACGCAGTATTATACCAACGGCACGTTCGATGCGGCTCTGCGCCGTATGCTTGAAGTCCATGACGAAGTCGTGGCGACCATCATCCCGACGCTTGGTCCGGAGCGCCGGGCGACCTATTCGCCGGTTCTGCCGATCCATCCCGAAACCGGGCAGGTCATGCAGGTGCCGATCATCAAGGTTGATCCGGATGCCGGCACGGTTGTCTGGAAAGACGAGGCCGGAAAGACGTTCGAGACGTCCGTTCTGGGTGGTCATGCCAAGATGCAGTGGAAGGCCGACTGGGCCATGCGCTGGTATGCGTTGGGCGTGGATTATGAAATGTCCGGCAAGGATCTGATCGATAGTGTGAAGCTGTCTTCGAAGATCTGCCGTATTCTGGGTAAAGAGCCGCCTGCTGGACTGACCTATGAGCTGTTTCTTGATGCGCAGGGGCAGAAGATCAGCAAGTCCAAGGGCAATGGCCTGTCGGTTGAGGAATGGCTGCGTTACGGTACGCCGGAGAGTCTGGCGCAGTACATGTTCCAGCAGCCGACGCGGGCCAAGCGCCTGTTCTTCGATGTCATTCCGCGCGCGACGGATGATTACCTGACGCTCGTGCAGAAAGCCGAGACGCAGGAAGGTCCGGATCTGCTGGCCAATCCTGTCTGGTTCATTCACGGCGGGACGATCCGTCCGCAGGACACCAGCCCGGTTTCGTATACGGCGCTGCTGAACCTTGCGAACGTGGCCAATGCCGATAAGCCGGAGACGCTGTGGAAGTTCCTGCGTCGCTATGATCCGACGCTGTCGCCCGAGACGCATCCGTATGTGGACCGGCTCGTGCATTGTGCGCTGACCTATTTCAAGGAGCAGGTGTACCCTAACAAGACCTATCGTGCGCCGACAGAGACCGAACGCAAAGGGCTTGTGGATCTGGCGGATGAACTGGCGAAGCTCGCTCCGGACACAGCACCGGGCGATGTGCAGGATGTCGTGTTCGAGGTTGGCAAGCGTTATTTCGCCAAGCCGGAACTGCGGTCCTGGTTCGGGTGCCTGTATGAAGTGCTGCTTGGACAGACCGAAGGGCCGCGTTTCGGGATTTTCGCTTCCCTGTTCGGGTTGCCGGAAACGGTTGGCCTGATCCGGGATGCCCTCGCGCGGCCTGTTGAAGAGCCTGTGCAGGGCTGAGGCATCGGCATGCCCGTGGATAACAGGCCGCAGGATGCTCAGGTGTCTTCCATGATGGAAGAGCAGAGCGTTTGTGTGGATGTAGGGGTGGCTGACGAGACATGTTCAGAGGCCGGGCTGCGAAAGCAGCGGTGGCAGGTGTTCATGTCTCGCGCGCCTGCGCTTGTGGGGCTGATCCTGCTGGTGGCGGCGGTTGTCGTCATCTGGCGGGAGCTGCGGCATCTGTCGCTTCATGACATTACGACGAGCCTGAGCGCTATTCCGGATTCTGCCCTGCTGGCCGGTGGTGCGGCAACGATCCTGTCGTATTTCATCCTGTCTTTCTATGATCGGCTGGCCTGTTTGCATGTCCGGGCGAAGGTGTCTTACCAGCGTTCGGCGTTTGCGGCGTTCTGCTCTTACGTGCTGTCCCATAATCTGGGATGTGCGGCGATTTCCGGGGCGGCTGTGCGTTTCAGACTCTATCGGAGCTGGGGCGTGGCGCCTGGGGCGATCGCGCAGATCATTGCGTTCTGCTCGGCGACGTACCTGTTGGGTACGATGGCGCTGATTGGCGGTATTCTGATCTTTGAGCCGCATGCCGTGCCGGTCCTGTCCCATCTGCCCGAGTTCCTGCTTCGTCTGGCGGGGTTGGTACTGTGTGGTGTGTTGCTGGCCTATGTGCTGGTGGCGCGCGTGCGACGGCATGTGCGGATCTGGAAATACGAGATCGAGCTTCCGGGAGCGGGCATTGCGATTGCCCAGATCGCGGTCAGCGCAGCGGACATGGCGGCGACGGCGTTGATTGCGTATTGCGTGTTGCCTCCGTTGCCGCCCGAGGCGCATTTCGGGTTCGGGACGTTCCTTGCGATCTATCTGGCGTCCTATACGGCCGGCCTCATGGCCAGTGTGCCGGGTGGCCTGGGCGTTTTTGACGGGGCCATGTTGCTGGCGTTGCAGGCCTATCTGCCGGCGTCGCAGATCATGGGCGCCATCCTTGTTTTCAGGCTTTTCTACTACATCATTCCGCTCCTTCTCGCGGGGTTGATGTTCGCGGGGCATGAGCTGTTTCTGCGAGGCGAGCAGGCTCTGGTTTCGGCCGGGCAGACGCCGCGGCGGGTGCGGCCCAGTCAGGTCGTCCGGGAGTCGGAAGCGGATTTTTCTGTGGCTGTAGCGACGAGCGTGCAGGCGGTCGTGGGCATTCTGCTTGTGCTTTACGCGCTGGTGGCTGGTCTGCCGCCGCTTCAGACATCTCTTGGGGCAGCTGTCTCACAGATCGCGGATCTGCTGCTGACGGTGGCGGGTGTCGGGCTGGTTGCGCTGTCTTGGGGGCTGTCGCAGCGTGTGGCGCTGGCCTGGAAATTTTCCCTCGGAATGTTGGGTTTGGCAGCTCTGTTGCTGATGCTGCGGCATGCGCCGTGGGCAGGGCCTGTGGTCATCATTCTCGTGATGCTGCTGCTGCTGCCGTTCAGGAACTGCTATTATCGCCGGGCGCATCTTCTAGCCGCGCCGCTGACGCCGTCGATGCTGGCGCCGCTCTCGCTGTGGGGGCTTGGACTGCTAGGGGTAGGCTGGGTTGCCGTGCAGCGGCATCTCGGACCGATCTGGTGGCGGTCGATGATCTATGACGCTCATACGGCCGTCGGGCGCTGGTTTCTCGGATTTTCGGCGCTGTGCGGGTTCTATGTCCTGTGGCGCGGGATGCGGAGGACGCGCATCCGGTTCGAGGCCTGGACCGCCGAGAATGCGCATCGCTATCACAGTCTGGCCCATGCGCTGCCGCAGCTGGGTGCGCGTTGTCCAACGGGGCTGTTGTTGGATGAGGCCGGGCGTGCGGCCATTCCGTTCCTGCGGACGGGGCAGTTCATCATCGGGCTGGGAGATCCGGCCGGATCTGAACGAAATTGCGTTGCGGCAATCTGGCGGCTGCGGGATCTGGCGTTGCAGGAAGGGTGCAAGCTCGCCTTCATACAGGTTGGCCAGTCGCTGATGGCTGTCTATAATGATCTGGGACTGACGGTCTGTCCGGACAGGACGGCTGGGACGGTGTGCTGTTTTTCCGAGGATTATCGGATGCTGCGGGCTTTTCTGAAGGGTGAGGAACGGCTGGCACGCAAGCGCAAGCCACAGGCCGTGTCAGGTCTGACCGGTTCATGAGTCTGGCACCCGGGCTGGGGAATACGCTCAGCAGCTGGTTGATCGCCTTTCCAGCGCTCTTCTCGATCATCAATCCGCTTGGGGCGTCACTGATTTTTGCTCAGGCGACGGAAGGGCGCGATCGTCGCGAGGTTGTCGAACTGGCGCGTCAGGTGGCGCTGAATTCGCTGGGCATCATGCTGGTGTCCATTTGGTTCGGTAGCTGGATTCTCGGGTTTTTTGGAATTTCGATCAATGCCCTGCGGATTACGGGCGGTCTGGTTGTAGCGTCGCGTGCCTGGCTGATGCTGTTGCAGCCTGAGACGTCCGAGGCGCGTAAGGAAAAGCAGGCGCTTCAGGGCGGTCGGACCGTGACGACACCGGATCTGCGGGAGACGGCGTTCTTTCCGTTGGCCATGCCGTTTACGGTGGGGCCGGGTAGTATTTCCGTAGCTATCGCGCTTAGTTCATCCACGCCACCGAACATGCCTACCGCGGATTATTATGTCGGCGTATCGGCTGCCGCGACGACCATGGCGATCGTGGTGGCGGTCGTTTACGCTTATGCCGAGCGGGTTGTTGCGATGCTGGGGGTGACGGGAACGCGGATTGTCAGCCGGCTTGCGGCGCTGATCCTTCTGGCGATCGGGGTGCAGATCCTGGCGTCGGGCGTGGAAGGGTTCCTTGTCGAGGCGCTGAAACAGGCCAAGACCGCCTGATCAGCGCTCCGCCAGTATCGCATGAACGCGTTTACGCAGGGCGGGAATGACTTCTTCCTGAAACCATGGCGCTTTTCTTTCCCAGGCGCCGGTACGCCACGAGGGGTGGGGCAGGGGAAAATATTCGGGCAGATAGTTCCGGAAACTTCTGACGCGTTCTGTAACTGAACCGCGTCCCAGAACATGGTTCTGAGAATAGCTTCCGACGAGCAGTGTCAGGCGGATATCCGGCATGAGGGAAAGGACGCGACGGCGCCATAGCGGGGCACATTCCGGACGGGGCGGGTTGTCGCCGCCTTTGGGTAGGCGTCCGGGATAGCACAGGCCCATCGGGAAAATGGCGATCTGGCGCGTGTCATAAAAAATAGCTTCTGAGATCGCGAGCCAGTCGCGCAGGCGCTTGCCGGAGGGGTCGTAGAAAGATTTTCCGGCGATATGGGCCTTGGTGCCAGGGGCCTGGCTGGCGATCAGGATCTTCGCTGTAGCTGAAGCATGGATCAGAGGTCTGGCGCCGAGCGGGAGATGGGGCTCGCAGACCCGGCAGGCCCGAATTTCCGTTAGGAGTGCCTCAAGGCGTTCCTCGGATGACGGAACGGACAGGGTCATTCTTCCTCGGGGATCAGCGGCATGTCCGGCTGCCAGGCATATTCTTCGCGGGGAACGTAAACGTGTTCGCCCTGGCTCCGCATGCTTTCGAAAAGTGTAACATGCTCTACGGAGATGGGTTTGCTGCGGAAGAGATTGTGCCGCTGGACCCATTTGATGGCGTCCGCCCGCTGGTTCGGGAAAAAATGTCCAAGGGTGATGGCGGGCTGGAAGCGGCGCTTTGCTGGTGGGCAGCCAGCACGGCGAAGGGCGCTTTCGACTTGGGATTGCAACGCATCCAGTTGGCGGGTGCGTTCGACCCCGATCAGGAGGCTGTCCGCCGTGAGACCTTCGCGAATGTCAGCCTGAGCGAGGGAAATTTCGAAAGGCTGCCAGGCGAGGCGGGAGAGGGTGAGGTCGATTTCTTCCAGCCGGTGCCGATCAGTGATCTCTCCAATGAAGCGGAGGGTGATGTGATGGTTTTCGGCCGGAACCCATTGCACGCCGGGCATAGAACCGCGCATCAGCGCAAGCGTTTCCCGGACATCGGCAGGAAGGTCGAGTGCGACAAAAAGTCTCAAGAGGCGCGTTTCCCATGAAAAAGAAGTAAGGGGCGGCGGAGTATTCTTGACCCTTCCGATAAAAACCCCACATTCAGTATGAGTGTACGGACGGCCCTCCCGGGTTCGTCAAGCGCCCTTTTCAGAAGGGCATCTCATTGGAAAAGGTGTCATGGCTTTCAATACCAACTTCAGCAGGGCCGGTGTGCAGGCCGGAGCCGGCAGTCTCGATGCCGGGCTTCGTGCTTATATGTGCCGGGTCTTCAACTGGATGGCGCTTGGTCTGGTGATCACGGGAGTGGTCGCTTACGGCGTCGCACAGACATCCCTGCGCTCTCTCTTCTTCCATCTGGCAGAAATGCCGAATGGTGCCATCGTTCTGCGTCCGACCCTTCTGGGTGGGATCAGCATCTTTGCTCCTCTTGTGTTCGTGATGGTTCTGTCCTTCGGGGTCAACCGTCTGTCGCGGTCGGCCGTACAGGGGATTTTCCTGTTGTTCAGCGCGGCGATGGGTGCGAGCATGGCCAGTCTTCTGCTGAGCTATACCGGCGTTTCCGTGGCCCGTACCTTCTTCGTGACGGCTATTACGTTCGCCGGAATGTCGCTGTGGGGATACACGACCGGCGCCAATCTCGCTCGACTCGGTTCTTTCCTGTTTATGGGTCTGATTGGGATCCTTCTGGCATCCGTGGTGAACATTTTCCTCCATAGTTCGCCGCTTGCCATGCTGGTTTCCATAATAGGTGTGGGGCTTTTCACCCTACTGGCGGCGTATGACACGCAGCGCATCAAGATCACGTATCAGCAGTACATGGCCTATGCTGGTGCAGATGATGTTGCGAAGCTGAGTGTCTATGATGCGCTGACAATGTATCTCAATTTCGTGAACCTGTTTCAGTTTCTGATCCAGTTCATGGGGGTTCGCTCAGGTAACAGCGATTGAGATTACTCTCTTAGCGATACTGGAGATCCAGAAAGGGGCGGCAGTTGATGCCGCCCCTTTCTGCTTTTTGGACCAAAAAAGTCTTGAATTATTTCCACGAATTCTAAAGCAGTTCACATTAAAAATCTGTAATTTTATGACTTAATGAAACCCTTAATTAGATCAAATGTGGCGAAAAACAGCCATTTCACTCTGAGCCCTATGTCGGGGAAGGGCTCACGAAATCCGTGATAAGCCTTGTCTTTGAGGCGATTCAGGCGGAAAAAACCTGAGGAACCGGGACAGCCGTGTCCCATGCTGAATGAATTTCAGGGTCGGATCTTTGATCCGGTTCCTGACGTCAGGATACGAACGAGAAAGGTAGCAGACTATGGCAGCGTTCGGCGGCACTGATGCGGACCTTATCGTGTCAAACCGTTTCCCGGCGACTACTGCAAGCCGGAACGGATGATGAAAGCAGGACCGATGAAAAAACTCTGGCGATATCTCCCAGCGTTGCCGGCGCTGATGCTATCGGGTTGTACGGTTGATCTGCTTCAGCCGCGCGGCCCGGTCGCAGAAATGAACCGCGATGTCATGGTGGCGGAATTCGTCATCATGATGCTGGTCGTGGTTCCCACCTGCGCCGCGACGCTTTATTTTGCGTGGAAGTATCGTGCTTCCAACAAAGAGGCCGAATACCTCCCGACTTGGGATCATTCGACCGTAATTGAATATGTCATCTGGGGCGTTCCTGCCATCCTGATCGCTCTTCTGGGCGCCATCAGCTGGTGGAGTACGCATGCTTATGACCCGTACCGCCCGCTTCAGACGGCTGACAACGTCAAGCCCCTGAATGTCCAGGTGGTTTCTCTCGACTGGAAATGGCTGTTCATCTATCCGGACCTGGGGATCGCAACGATCAACCAGCTGGATGTTCCCACGAACACGCCGCTGAATTTCCAGATCACCTCTGACACCGTCATGACGTCGTTCTTCATCCCGCGTCTGGGATCGATGATCTACTCCATGCCTGGTCAACAGACCCAGCTGCATCTGCTTGCAAGTGAATCCGGGGATTATCTCGGTGAGGCTTCACAGTTCAGTGGTCGTGGTTTCTCGGATATGAAGTTCCGTACCCTCGCCATGGATCCGGCTCAGTTCAACGACTGGGTTGAGAAAGTGAAGAGCGGAAGTGAAAATCTCGACGATACCACCTACCCGAAATATGCTGCACCGCAGGAATCTGCGCCAGTACAGTATTTCGCGCATGTCCAGCCGGATCTCTTCGACGGCATCGTTGCCAAGTATAACAACGGCATGATGGTGGACAAGAAGACGGGCAAGGTCATGCACATGCAGTCTGCTTCCAACGCTGCACCGTCCGACACTGGCATGAAGGAATAACCGACAGATGCTCGGAAAACTCTCCTTATCAGCCATACCGTTGGATGTGCCGATTCTTGTCGGTACATTCATTGGTGTTGCTGTTATCGGTCTCGCCGTACTGGGTGCCGTCACCTATTATGGCAAATGGGGCTATCTCTGGCGTGAATGGCTGACGACTGTCGACCACAAGCGTCTTGCCGTAATGTACGTCATTCTGGCGATCGTCATGCTGTTCCGCGGTTTCGCGGACGCTATCATGATGCGTACCCAGCTTGCTCTGGCTTACAAGGGTAACCCGGGTTACCTTCCGCCGCACCACTACGATCAGATCTTCTCCGCTCACGGCACCATCATGATCTTCTTCATGGCGATGGCGTTCATGACGGGCCTGATGAACCTGGTGGTTCCCCTTCAGATCGGTGCGCGCGACGTTGCGTTCCCGTTCCTGAACTCGCTCAGCTTCTATATGACGCTGGTCGGAGCCCTGCTGATCAACATCTCGCTGTTCATCGGTGAGTTTGCTCAGTGCGGCTGGCTGGTTTACCCGCCTCTGTCCGAGATGCAGTTCAGCCCGGGTGTCGGCGTTGACTACTATATCTGGGCCGTTCAGATCTCCGGTGTCGGTACGCTGCTGACGGGCGTGAACTTCTTCACGACCATCGTCAAGATGCGTGCGCCTGGCATGGGCTGGATGCAGATGCCGGTCTTCACTTGGACTGCGTTCTGCACGACCGTTCTGATCATGGTGTCCTTCCCGGTTCTGACGGTGACGCTGGCTCTGCTCAGCCTTGACCGTTACCTCGGCATGCACTTCTTCACGAACGATGCCGGCGGCAACGTCATGCTTTACCTCAGCATGATTTGGACCTGGGGCCATCCGGAAGTTTACATCCTTGTCATTCCGGCATTCGGTGTTTTCTCCGAGGTCACTGCAACGTTCTCCCAGAAGCCGCTCTTCGGCTACAAGACGATGGTGTACGCCACGTGCTCCATCATGGTGCTCTCCTTTGTCGTGTGGGTGCATCACTTCTTCACCATGGGTGCTGGTGCTAACGTCAATACCTTCTTCGGTATCATGACGATGATCATCGCCGTCCCGACGGGTGTGAAGATCTACAACTGGCTGTTCACGATGTATAAGGGCCGCGTGGAATTCACGGCTCCGATGTACTGGACGATCGGTTTCATGATCACCTTCTCCATCGGTGGTATGACTGGTGTCATGATGGCCATGCCGGCCGCTGACTGGATCCTGCATAACTCCCTGTTCCTGATTGCCCACTTCCACAACGTCATCATTGGCGGTGTGTACTTCGGCTACATTGCAGGCATGGGTTTCTGGTTCCCGAAGGCTTTCGGCTTCAAACTGAACGAAGCCTGGGGCAAACGCGCGTTCTGGTGCTGGTTCATCGGCTTCTATCTGGCCTTCGTTCCGCTCTATATCCTCGGCCTCGAGGGCATGACGCGTCGTATGAACCACTACGACAATCCTGACTGGTATCCGTGGATGCTGGTTGCTGAAGCCGGTGCGATCGTTATCGCTTGCGGTATCGCCTGCCAGCTGACGCAGCTCTATGTGTCCATCCGCGACCGTAACCTGCCTGAGAATCTTGATCTGACGGGTGATCCGTGGAACGGCCGTACGCTGGAGTGGGCTATTTCTTCTCCGCCGCCGGCTTATAACTTCGCGGTCATTCCCGACATTCACGGTCTCGACACGTTCCACACCGAGAAGCAGCTGGGTCTGAAGGCTCACGGCAAGCCGCTGGCGCCGATCCACATGCCGAAGAACACCTCCGCTGGTGTCTTTATCGGTCTGTTCGCGTTCCTGTTCGGCTTCGCTTCGATCTGGTACATCTGGTGGCTTGCCGCCATTTCCCTGATCGGTATCGTTGCAACCATGATCCTGCGCAGCGCCAATCGTGACGTCGACTATTACGTTCCGGTAAGCGAAATCGAGCACAACGAGGAAGTTTATTCTCGTCGTATCGCTGCGGCTCAGGCAGCAGAGTAAGAGGGGGCATAAGACTTATGGCTCACGAAGCAACAATGTCGCCTCTGGCACACGCTGACGATCATCACGGGGAACACCACGAGACCCCCAACGTGTTCGGCTTCTGGCTCTACCTGATGACGGACTGCATCCTGTTCGGGTCGATCTTCGCTGCCTTTGCGGTTCTCCGGAATCAGTTTGCCGGTGGTCCGTCGGGTAAGGAGCTCTTCGATCTGACGAATGTGGGGATCGAGACGGCTATTCTGCTGTTCTCGTCCATCACGTACGGCTTCGCCTCGCTGAATGCGATGGCGAAGAACAAGACGATGGTTCTTCTGTGGCTGGCCGTCACTTTCGTTCTGGGCGCATCCTTCGTCGGTCTCGAGCTGAACGAGTTCAGCTCCATGATTGCAGAAGGCAACGGTCCTGACCGTTCGGCATTCCTCTCCGCGTTCTTCACGCTGGTTGGAACGCATGGTCTGCACGTCACCTGCGGTCTGATCTGGATGCTCGTCCTGATGGTGCAGATGATGGGTCCGCAGGATCTGTCCGAGCGTATGATGAACAAGCTGACCTGCCTCAGCCTGTTCTGGCACTTCCTCGACATCGTCTGGATCTGTGTCTTCTCGTTCGTCTATCTCGCAGGAGTGATGTAATGGCTCAGGCACATACAGCCCACGATGGTAGCCACGGCTCCTATTCGGCTTATCTGATCGGCTTCGTTCTGGCCGTGATCCTGACGGTGGCATCTTTTGCTGCCGTCATGACCCACGCCCTGTCTCCGGGGATGGCGCTGGCCGCACTGACGGTTCTTGCCGTTGTGCAGATCGTCGTCCATCTGGTGTTCTTCCTTCACATGAACACCAGCAGCGAGCAGAGCTGGAACCTGATGTGCTTCATCTTTGCTGCGGCATCGGTGATTGTCATTATCGGTGGTACGATCTTCATCATGCATGACACTGCGATCAACATGATGTCCCGCTAAGGTTTCTTTCGAAATCTGAGGGAAGGGCTGGCAGGAGAAATCCTGTCAGCCCTTTTTTTATGCTTGGTTTTCTTGGTGCTTTAGCCCGCTAAAGGAGCTTTGCTGTCGATCGGGCATAAAAAAACCCGGTCTCCAGAGAGACCGGGTGAAAGATGCAGCCCAAGAAAAGCGGGATCAGTCCTTGTGGGGCGCCTCGGACAGCATGGCGGCCTTGCCGGGCTTGTCTTTCCATTCTTCGGCGTTCGGCATGGCGTCGATCTTGCGGGTCATGTTCGGCCACTGAGCTGAATATTTCGCGTTGATCTCGATCCACGGAGCGGCACGGTTGTCGCTGTCCGGGAAGATGGCCTCTGCCGGGCATTCCGGCTCACACACGCCGCAGTCGATGCATTCGTCAGGATTGATGACGAGGAAATTCTCACCGGCGTAGAAGCAGTCTACGGGGCAGACCTCCACGCAATCCGTGAACTTGCAACTAATGCAGTTTTCGGTGACCACATAGGTCATTGACGTCTCCGATCGTCTTGCTGGTCCGGCATCCGGCCGGTTTCATCCGAGCGGGATGATATGCGAAGGTTTGGCCTCAGACGCAAGCATCGTCAGCCGTCTTCTGTGATGGCTTCATAAAGAAGTGCGGCTTCTTTTGCCGGACCGCGGCGTTCACCAAGATCCAAGACGCGCCACACGCGGACTTCTCCGCCAGAAACAGCCGGAAAAGTCAATATGTCGCCAATGTGAAGTTTGGCATGGGGCTTGCTGGTGGGCTGCCGGTTAATGCGGATGCGCCCCTTGCTGATTATGGCTGCGCAGAGCGGGCGCGTTTTGGCGACGCGGGCGTAATACAGCCACTGGTCCAGCCGCTGGTAGTCTTCGCTCATGGACGGATTTTTTCCCTCAGGGCTGCGAGTGCCGCGAAGGGGCTGTCGGTTCGTGGCGGAGACGGGCGTTTGATAGGGGGCTGTTGCGCGGCGGATCTGCGTCTGCGGGCGGCCCGGGTTTTGCGGTCATTCAGGATCATAAGTGGGCGGGGGGGGCCTGCATGGGTGGCGGACTGTGTCTCGGGCGGCTGGTGCGCGATGCCGAGGCCCTTGAGAACGGCAGGGAGCATCTCGGCTTTTACGCCCAGTCTGGAGGCCAGATTTGTCGGGGCGGCGTGATCGCGACGGAGTGCGAGGTGATGCATGTCCGCGATACAGCGTTCTGCGATGTCGAGGCGCAGGCCGGTGTCGGCCGTTCGGATCCAGCCGAACTGCCCGTGAATGTCGCTCCAGGGGAGGGAGACGCGTCCGGGTGCGGTGGTACGGAGCGGGGTTTTGCTGTGCAGGGCGTGCAGGAGGCCCAGAAGCGCGAGCGGACGGTTTCGGAAGAGGGGCGGGCAGTAAATCGAGAAACGTCCGACCTCGACGCCGCCTTTGCGCAACCGGTTTCTGAGCGCGGGGGGGAGTGCGTGGTCTTCGGGCAGCGTTTCGGTGATGCCGCCGTCTTCCATCAGACGGTGCAAAATGGCGCGGAGCTGGGGTTCGCGCTCGGCGAGTATCTGACTGCGGTATAGGATTTTGAGGTCTGCCTGGATCAGATTGGCCACGAAGCTCAGCAGGCGGGTTTCGACATGGTTTTTTTGGACCGTGTCGGTGAACTCGGCCGGGAAAAGCAGGATGGCGGGGCGGAGTAGGCATGTGCCTGCGGTGAGGCGGCCGAGGGGTGTGTCTTCCCAGAAGACTTCGCCGTTCGTGCTGTCCAGCCTGAGGGATGTGTCGGGTGCGTCCTGAAGCATGCGGATGCGGCGCGGGATTTCGTGGATGAGGGCTTTGCGACCAGCGCGCAGAATCATCTGGCGTTCGGGGCCGGAGGCGACATCTGTTTCCAGTGTGAAGCCACGGATGCGGCCGATGCTGTGTCCTTCGACGAGGACTTCTCCGTCCGGTTTGACTGCGGAAAGCAGGGTGCGGTCGCCGTCATTGTCGAGACGGCGCAGGAGTGTTGTGGCGCGGCGGTCTACAAAGCGTGCTGTGAGACGTTCGTGCAGGGCGTCGGAGAGTTGGTCTTCGACCTCGCGGGCGCGTTCCTGCCATATTGCGGAATGGCGGCTCCATTCGGTGCGGGCCGCGACATAGGAACAGACGCGCACGCCGGTGAGGCGGTGCATGAGGGTATCGATATCGCCTTCGGTCTTGGCCAGGCCCCGGATATGGCCTTCCATCCAGTTGGCGGGAACGGAGCCTTCCTTGAGCAGATGCATATAAAGACGCGCGCAGAGACGGGTGTGGCTGTCGTCGCCGAGTTTGCGGAAATCGGGGATCTGGCAGACGTCCCAGAGCAGCATGGTAGCGCGTTTGCCCCGGGCGCTCTCGCGGATGTCCGGATCGAGCATCAGGGATTCGAGTGTCGTGACGTCCGAGGCCACGCGGCCTGCAGTCAGGCCACGCAGCGGGGGCGGCTGGGTCAGGCTTTTGAGCAGGTTGGCGGGATTGCTGAAGTCGAGTTCGTGGTTGCGCCAATAGAGGCGTTGGATCGGGTCGAAGCGGTGCTGTTCGACGGCTTCGACGAGGGCGCTGGACATGGGCGGGCAGTCGGCCGTGGTGCCGAAGGTACCGTCTTTCATGCCGCGTCCAGCACGTCCGGCGATCTGGGCGATTTCCTGCGGGAACAGGGGGCGCGGGACCGTGCCGTCGAATTTGCTGAGCTGGGCCAGGGCGACGTGATCGACGTCCATGTTCAGACCCATGCCGATGGCGTCGGTTGCGACGAGATAATCGACTTCGCGGTTCTGATAGAGTTCGACCTGGGCGTTGCGGGTACGGGGGCTGAGCTGTCCCATGATGACGGCACAGCCGCCACGGCGTCTGCGGATGACTTCGGCCAGTGCGTACACCTCGCTCATGGAGAAGGCGACGATGGCGGAGCGTGGTGGCAGGCGGGAGAGCTTCGTGTGTCCCGTGCTGGCGAGGCTGGAGAGGCGGGTGCGGATGTCGATCTCGATGCCCGGGACGAGTTTCTGGAGCAGTGGGCGGATGGTTTCGGCACCGAGGAAGAGTGTCTCGACCGTGCCGCGCGCGTGAAGCAGGCGGTCCGTGAAGATGTGGCCCCGGTCCGGGTCCGAGGCGAGTTGGATTTCGTCGATGGCGATGAACTCGGCCTTGCGGTCCAGTGGCATGGCTTCGACGGTGCAGGAAAACCAGCGTGCTCCGGGGGGTACGATTTTCTCTTCGCCTGTGATGAGTGCGACGCTGCGTTCGCCTTTGAGCTTCACCAGGCGCTCGTAGTTTTCCCGGGCCAGCAGGCGCAGGGGGAAGCCGATGATGCCGGAGGCGTGGGCCATCATGCGCGTTAAGGCATAATGGGTCTTGCCGGTATTGGTGGGGCCAAGGGCAGCACGGATGCTGGCTGGCATGGTATGATGACCGGACGAGGTTCCGTGGAATGCACCCTTCATGTCTGAATGGTCGGGTGCCTGCGGGGCAAAAGCAAGCATCTGGAGCGTTCCCCGATGATCTTTATCGGGCGGGACCTGTATTTGAGGAAGAAAGTCTTATGAATCTGCATCCCCAGCTTCCCTTCGTAACGTCCGCCGACGCGGCTTCCGCCCGTCTGGTTCATCTGGTGGCCTGTGAGGATAGTGCGACCGTCTCGCGCCTTCTGGGGGAGCATGCGGCCTTTCTTCAGGGGCAGGGATTTTCCGCAAAGGACGGCGCTTTTACCTTGCTGCCGGGTGACGGAGGTGTTGGGGCAGCGATCCTGTGTGTGGCGTCCGCACGCGCCAATGATCCGGTGGCTTTTGGTAAGCTGGGGACGGCTCTGCCGGATGGAGACTGGACGGCGGTGCTCCATGGGTTTGACGAGGGCGCTTTGGAGAGTGCGCTGCTCGGGTTTTGTATGGGGGCGTATCGTTTCAGTCTTGGGGAGGACAAGCCTGTCACGACGCGGATGGTCGTGCCAGATGAGGTGAAGCGTCCCGTTGCGCTGTCGAAGGCACTTTGGTTCGGGCGGGATCTGATCAATATGCCCGCAAATCTGCTAGGGCCGAGGGAACTGGCGGATATGGCCGGTGCGGCGCTGGTGCATCGCGGGGCGAGCGTCAGTCTTGTGGACGGGGGTGATCTGCGGAGTGCGTATCCGTGTCTGGCGGAAGTGGGCGAGGGATCGGAGCGTAAGCCGGTCGTGGTCGTGGCGCGGTGGAAGGCCCGTGAGGGTGCGCCGCGGATTTCTCTGATCGGCAAGGGCGTGTGTTTCGATACGGGAGGGTACGATCTCAAGGGCGCGGCAGGCATGTTGCGTATGAAGAAGGACATGGGCGGGGCTGCGCTGATGCTGGCCGTTATGTGCGCTGCCATCGATCTTGAGCTGGATGTGGATCTGGAGCTCCGTCTGGGCTGTGTCGAGAACAGCGTCTCGGGTCATGCCATGCGGCCTGGGGATGTGCTGCGGACGCGCAGTGGCAAGACGGTCGAGATTGGCAATACGGATGCGGAAGGGCGCCTAGTGTTGTGTGATCTCATAACGGAGGCTTCTGAAAGTCGTCCGGATGCCATTCTGGACGCTGCAACCCTGACGGGTGCTGCGCGTGTGGCACTCGGTCCGGATGTGCCCGCGCTGTTCAGTAATGACGATGAACTGGCATCATTCATTCTCGAATCGGGAAAATCGACCGCTGATGTAATGTGGAGAATGCCACTCTGGCATGGTTACGATGCATGGCTGGATAGTACAGTAGCCGACTTTGGAAATGTGACCTCAAAGCCGATGGCAGGGGCGATTACAGCCGCACTCTATCTTCAGAAATTCGTTCCGGACGGCCAAAAATGGGCGCATATCGACACTTATGCGTGGAATGACGGTGTCCGGCCGGGCCGCCCCGAGGGGGGAGAAGTGCTTGGTCTTCGGGCAATTCTGGAGAGTTTGTCACGAATTCATAATAATTCCTGAGCTTCCATAAAGCGTTTCACTCGGCGAACAGTGTGGCCGAGCAACGGAGTGTTAAAAGATTAGGGTGTCAAACGCGCTTTAATGAGGCATACGCCCTTTCATCGTTTCGATGCAGAGGCATTGTCCACTGGGTTGTTTTGGAACCCGTATGCTTGCGTATGCGTTTCGAAACACCACGTAAATGAGACTACGGTCTCTCCGGACATGGAGAGGCAGATACAATTTCACGTCGACCCTCATTCCGTCGGCTCCTGTTATGGGATCGGACAACAGATGAGGGAGGGACTGCTTAGGAGAGAGATCATGCCTCAGGCTACCAATGATCAGATGCTCAACCTTCTGTGCGACACCATCGTTTCGATGGTTCGTCGTGACGGACCCGATCTGTCGGCTCGCCAGCTTGCCGTCTTCCTGACCTGCTATCTGCGGGACGGGGCTCACACGGTTCGTGGCCTGGCGCTGGAACTCAAGGTGTCCAAGCCTGCCATCACCCGTGCGCTCGACCGTCTGGGCGAGCTGGATCTGGCACGCCGCAAGGTCGATCCGCTGGATCGTCGCTCGGTGCTGGTGCAGCGCACGCTGAAGGGTTCCACCTTCCTGCGTGAAATGCGCGCGGTCATGGCGGAAGCTTCCGGCACGCGCTCTACTCGCACTGAACGCGCTTCGGCTTCTGTCGAGCGTTTGAGCAGCCGTCGCGCCGGCTGATTTAAGCCGCTGGATTACCAGCGGTCCTGCACGCGGGTTTTGGCCCGCATGCAGACATATCCTGTCCACGCAAGCTGTGGCAGGGCGATCATCAGAACTATCGTGATGATCTGACCTGTGGCGAAAGCCGCAGCGCCCCAGAGGGCAAACCCCCAGTAAAGACATGTGACGAGCGGGACGGGCAGTCCTGAACGGACGGCCAGCTGATAAAGGTGGCCGCGATGGGCCTGCGCGAGCCTGTCACCGGCGCGTGCCCGGCGTGCCAGCGTGAACGTTACGTCCCACAGCACGCCTGAAAGCAGAGCGATGACGAGCAGGCCGCTGCCCGTGCCGAAGCCGGTCATGCCGCCCCAGGCGATGGCGAGGCCGATTGGCTGGCTGCCGACATCGCCCATGAAGATCCGCGCTTTCGGAAAATTATAAGGTAGGAAGCTCAGCAGGCAGACGGCGAGTAGGACGAATGCGACGGGAATGAGGCCTGTGCTGGCGAGGAGCAGCGCCGAGATGGCCATGACGCCCGAGGCCAGGCCATTGATGCCATCGATGAAATTGAGGGCGTTCGTGATGAAAACGGCAGCCAGCACGAAGGGGATCATTTCGGGCAGGGTTGCGCCGGTTCCGATAGCTGCAGCGATCGCCGCTACGAACTGAGCCGCGAGCTTGTAGCGCGCGGGGAAAGGGCGGACGTCATCGAGCCATGAGACTGTGCCGAGCAGGATCATGCCGACCAGCAGTCCCGTGATGGCGGGGACGATACGCATTGACGCATGGGCCTCGTACAGGGCGGGAGGCAGGCACAGGATGAAGGCGCCGACGATGCCGATCCCGCCGCCTTTGGGTGTCGGACGTGTGTGGGAGCTTCGGGCGACGGGATGGTCCAGAACGCCGGCGCGGATCATGAGCAGGATCAGGAGATTGCACAGCACGACAGCGGCTATGCAGGAGAGCGTAACGCCGTTGGTCAGATTCTGGAAAGAAAAGGGCATGGGACGACTTTATGGGAGGGAGGCTTTTGGCGCTATAAGGGGCGCGTGACATCTGTTCATCCTACAGGGCCCATATCCCCGGCCTCAATGCCCCCTTCCGGTCCGTCCCCGCGCGCTTCGACGCCGGCGCGGCGCATCGCGCTCAATGTCGTGCTGGATGGAGTCGTGTCGGCCGCCGCCGCTCCCGTGGCGCGATGGCTGGCTGATCCGGCGGGGGGGTGGCTGCATCCGCTGTGGTTCATTGCCGGAGGCGGCATCACGCTGCTGGTGGGGGGGCTGCCGTTCCGTATCCCGCAGCAGTACTGGCGGTTTTCGGGGGTAGCGGACCTGTTCAATATCGCCTGTGCGTCGGTGCTGAGTGCGCTGTTGTTTGCGGAACTGCTGCATGTGGCGGGTTATCCGCTGCCGACGCCGACTTTCCCCATCATTCATGCGCTGGTCCTGCTCGTGTTTCTGGGGGCCATCCGCATGATGTGGCGTCTGGCGGCGCGGCGTAGAAGTCTGGCTCTGAATGGTGAGCGCATCCTGCTGCTCGGAGCAGACCATGAAGCTGATCTGTTCATCCGGGCAATGGAGCGCGACAGCGAGAACAACCGCCGCGTTGTGGGGCTTCTGACGGGGGGCGCGCAGCAGGCCGGGCGGCGTATTCATGATTGTCCGATTCTGGGAACGATCAGCGAAACGCCCGTCATTCTGGAGCGGCTGTTCTCTTCAGGGAAACTGCCGGATGCGCTGGTCATTACAGCAGGAGAGATCAAGGGCCGGGAACTGTCCCAGATCCTCGAGGCGGCGCGGGCGTATGATATCGATGTGCAACGCACACCGTCGCTCACGGCGTTGCAGCCTGCGGACCGGGTGGAGCTTCGTCCGATCGCGATTGAGGATCTGTTGAATCGTCCGCCTGTGGCGCTCGATTCGCAGGGGATGGCGCGCCTGATTTGTGGGCGCGTTATTGCAGTGACAGGGGCCGGCGGAAGTATCGGCTCCGAACTGGCTCGGCAGATTGCGTCTTTCAAGCCGGCCATGCTGTTGCTGATCGAGAGCAGCGAATATGCGCTGTGGCAGATCAATCTGGATATTTCGGAACGCTTTGGCGATGTGAAGCGCCAGCAGATCATCGCGGATGTGCGTGACCGGAGTCGGATGGCTGAAGTGTTCGGGACATACCGGCCGCAGCTTGTTTTTCATGCGGCTGCGCTCAAGCACGTGCCAATTGTCGAGGATAATCCGGTTGAGGGTGTGCTGACGAACGTGATCGGCACGCGGATCGTGGCGGATGAGGCTGAGCGTGCGGGTGCGCAGGCGATGGTGATGATTTCCACGGACAAGGCGGTCAATCCGTCCAGTCTGATGGGGGCCAGCAAGCGTTGTGCGGAAGTATACGGGCAGGCGCTCGACATGCGTGCGCGGGCCGGGCAGGGCGGTATGCGCTGCGTGACTGTGCGGTTCGGCAATGTGCTGGGTTCTACGGGGTCGGTCGTGCCGTTGTTCCGTCGCCAGCTTGAGCATGGTGGGCCGTTGACGGTCACGCATCCGGATATGACGCGCTACTTCATGACGGTGCCCGAGGCGGTTGGGCTTGTGTTACAGGCGGCAGTCCGTGGCACGCATGAGCGTTCGGAGAACGATGCGACCGATCAGCGCCTGAAGCAGGGCGGCATTTTTGTGCTCGATATGGGCGATCCGGTGCGGATAATGGATCTGGCGTTCCAGATGATTCGCCTTGCAGGTCTGCGTCCCGAGAGCGATATCGAGATCCGTTTCACCGGCCTTCGACCGGGCGAAAAGCTGTTCGAGGAACTGTTTCACGGGCGTGAGGCGCCGGTTCCGACCGATGCGCCGGGCCTGCGGATGGCGTCTCCGCGCACTGTCGATTTCAAGGTGGCGGCAGCCGCGATGGATGAGTTGGAGGCGGCCTGTCACGCGAGTGATCTGGGCGCCATCATGAGCATCCTGTACAGGCTGGTCCCTGAATTCCTTCATAACCGCGACGGCGGAATGCCGATTGCGATGTCCCATCCCGATCCGGAGATGATAGCGCCATGACACGGCAGATTGCTTTTCTCGACCTTCCCGCACAGCAGGCGCGCCTTGGTGGCAGTATCCAGAAGCGTGTGGACGCCGTTATGGCGCATTGCCGCTTCGTGCTTGGCCCTGAGGTGCAGGAACTGGAGCAGCGCCTTGCGGAGTTCGGGGGCGCGAAATATGCGATCGGTGTGTCGTCCGGAACGGATGCGCTGCTCATGGTGCTGATGGGCGAGGAGATCGGTCCGGGAGATGCGGTTTTTCTGCCCGCCTTTACCTATACGGCGACGGCGGAAGTTGTTCTGCTGCTGGGTGGAACGCCGGTTTTTGTGGATGTGGACCCGCAGACTTTCCAGATCAGTCTTGAATCCCTGAAGGAGCGGCTTGAGGTCGTGCGCCAGGCCGGGGATCTGGAACCGCGGGTGGTGATCGGGGTGGATCTGTTTGGTCAGCCTGCGCCTTGGGACGAGCTGAAGGCCTGGACCGCGCAGGAAGATCTGACACTGGTGGCCGACTGTGCACAGTCTTTTGGTGCGACCTATCATGGTCGTCGTCTGGGACATGAGGCGAAGGCAACCACGTTGTCCTTCTTCCCCTCCAAGCCTTTGGGCGGTTATGGGGATGGTGGTGCGATCCTGACGGACGATGATGATCTGGCGGCGCTGTATCATTCCCTGCGCACGCATGGGGAAGGTCGCACGCGCTACGAAGTCGAGCGGATCGGCATCAACGGGCGGCTGGATACGCTGCAGGCTGCGGTGCTGCTGGCAAAGCTCGATGTGTTCGGGGACGAGCTGAAGCGTCGGGATGAGATTGCTGCGGCCTATGATGCTGCCATGCCGGAAGGCATTATCCCACCCGTACGCGTTGCTGACAGCGAGAGCGCCTGGGCGATTTATACGATCCTGTTGCCCGATGCAGCCAAGCGGGATTTGCTTCAGGCGTTTCTGAAGGAGGCTGGTGTTCCGACGGCCATTTATTATCCCAAGCCGCTTCACCGTCAGCCGGCCTATGCGCCGCATCACGATGGTGCCGTGCTACCGGTGGCCGAGGGGCTTGGTGCGCGGGTTCTGGCTCTTCCCATTCATCCCGAACTGACGGACGATGACGTCAGCTACATCATTGCAGCCCTCAATCGTTGGGCAGGAGAACAGGCGTGAGACGTGAACAGAAACTTCTGCTGGTTTTTGCGGCGCTTGTTCTCATTCCGGTGGGCATTATCTGGTTCGTGACCTGGCCGCTGCTGCATGCCTGGAAATTTCCGAAAGTGACTGTCGGGCAACTGAGCGCACCCGTCAGCCGTGAACTGACCGCCGAAGAAGTCCAGAAGGTCAATCTGTGGCTCCAGTCGCATGAAACCGCCTGGGGCCCTTCGGGGGAAAAGACAGATCTTGCTCCGAAGGTCGTCCTTGAGATGGCCGGGGCACAGGGGCAGCCCGTCATCATTTCCATCTGGAAATACAAGAAGCAGGACGATATCGTCGGGATTCAGCTGGCGAAGGGGGGTCCTTTCCGGATGAATGCTTTTCCGGATGCGCAGCTCATGGCGTTGCAGCCTGATGGCGCGCAGCCGCAATAATGAAGTTCTGAACGTCCGGGCTGAAGGGCAGCTTTCGCTCGGCGGTCTCCCAGTTGCTACGCTCCAGATACATCTGGTTTGCCTTGCGCCACAGTTCGGGGCCTGTCGCGTTTTGAAGCGGTTGCTGAAGGGTTTTCCAGGCCGTTAGCAGTTCGGCCGCCTCGGAACTCTGGGGAGAGACATTCCGGCTTAGGGCGTCTTCGCACTGGGCGATCAGTTTTTCCCACTGTTCCGCGTAGGCTGTGCGGTCCGTCGGAGGGAAATGGCTGTTGGCCATCTCCTGCCAGCGCTGTTGTTCTTCGGGTGTGAAATAGTGGCGCAATACGTCTTTCATGGCGTTATGTGTCATGTGATCCTGTCCTTTACTGATAAGGGCGCAGAAGGACTTCAGGTCTGGCACAGTGTCTTCTGACATCAGCACACAGGCAGCCTTGATCTGAGCGATAACGGCATCAAGGTCTGCGCGACGTGTTTCAAGGACAGAGAGCTGGGCCTGCAGAAGTCGTTTTGCGTTGAGCGGCCCGTGCGAAAGGGAGGCGATTTCCCTCAGGGTGTAGCCAGCTCTTTTCAGGAGCAGGATATGCGTCAGAGTCCCGACATCGGCGGCCCTATAGACGCGACGGCCATTGTCCGCGCGACACGGGCGTAGCAACCCGGCTGCCTCGAAGTGCCGGAGGGCGCGGGGCGTGACGCCGGCTATGGTAGCCAGTTCGCCGATTGTCAGGGTTCGTTTGTTCATCATCAGGCTCCTGACGCATCATCAAGGGTGATGACCTTACGTCAGAAGCAAGCAGAAAATCATTCCTGCTGTTTTTCTTCTTCTTCCGTGACTTCCCCGACGGCGCGGCGGGTCTGGTTTTCGTCTTCGAGTGGGGCTGTGGCCTTGTCACCCATGGCCAGCAGGGCAGCCGTGATGGGGGACGCCAGGATCAGGCCGGGCGCGCCGAGGATGGAGCCAAAGACTGTCTGCGACAGGATGGCGAGGGCGGGGGGCATGTGAACCGCGCGGCGCTGGATCAGCGGGGCAAGGACGTTGCCTTCGAAAAACTGGATCACGCAGTACAGGATGCCGACGAACAGGGCTTCGTGGGTGCCTAGGGACAGGCCAAGCAGGACGGCGGGAACTGCGCCGAGAATGGCGCCGATATAGGGAATGAAATTACACAGGCCTGCTACGACGCCCAGCGCTAGGGCTAGCGGGATCCCGATTAACGAAAGACCAATCCCCGACAGCATCCCGACCACCAGCATGTCCAGCGCCTGTCCGGCGGTCCAGGCCCAGAGGGTGGAGCCGGCGGTCAACATCAGTTCTCGCGCCGCGGGGCGGTGCTGAGTGGGGACGAGGCGCAGCACGCCGTCGATATAGACGGCCGGGCTCAGTGCGAAATACAGCCCGGCGATCAGGACCACCAGAAGGGTTCCGAGGATGCCGAACACGGAACTGAGAAGTCCCGTGACCGAGCCTGCGAGGCCTGAGCCCAATGAGCCGAGGCTTGCGTTGCTTGCAGCATTGCCGCCCAGCGACGAGGGCAGGTGATCGAGAACCATCTGTCCGAGCGTTGAGCCGGAGAGATGGGTGCGCAGTTCGCCGGATTGGGTGATGAGGGCCTGTTTGAGTCGGATGAACTGGTCGCTGATGGCCGGGCCGCTGTACCAGCCCAGACTGAACAGAGCCACCAGGATCACGACAGTGACCAGGGCGACTGCTCCCTGATACGGGATGACGGAAACGTGACGCCGGAGCATGCGCGCCAGCCCGTGCAGGACGATCGCCACGAGGGCGGAGGCGAAGATCACGGCCAGGACATCGCCGATTAGCCAGATCGCCAGAAGGCCCAGTGTGAGGGTTAGCGTGATGCGCAGTAAACCGGCGATTTTGGACAGTTCCCGCGCACGAGGTTCCGTCTCGCTGCGTTCTGCCTGATCGGAAAAGGAGATGGGCATGGGGAAAGGTCTGTCCTTGGTCAGTCGGTGCCAACTGGCTTATGGGCAGAGGAAAGGGGGGTCAATGGTCCCCCCTTCTTTTGCCAGCGGGTACGCAGGGCACCGCGGAGACTACCGGGACCGGACGGACTGCCCGGAGCCCAGTCTGAGCGTGGTGTTGTCGGCGCTCCAGCGCATGGGGTGACGACGCTGTCGACGCTCTCGAACGTCTTGAGAGCGCGCTCGCCGTCGGGCGTGGCGATCCGGGAGGAAGGGGCCTTCCTGGAAGATGGACGAGTGTGCTGCCGTCTGTGTTGCGCGACAGGGTTACGGTCTGGCCTGCATAGCTGCTGTAATTGTAAGCCAGTTTGAAGGCAGTTTTTCCGCGGCTTCTGGTGATTGCAAGATAGTCGTTGTTGATCGTGGCCTTCGTAATGCTGTTGTAGTGCAGGAAGTTTAGATCGAGCGTGCCGTTCTTCCCGGCCGTCGTGTTGGTCGCGGTGCCGCCGTTGATGGTTCCCTGTCAAGAAATCTCAGAGCTTCAGCCAGTGGCATCTTCAAGCTCTGCCTGGGCCTCGAGCCAGTTTTCCTCAACGGTTTCGAGGGTGGCGTTGAGCGCGGCGAGATGGACGTTCAGGGACGTCACTTCCGAGGCGTCGCCGGACTGATAGAGGGCCGGATCGGCGAGTCTGGCCTCGATTTTTGTCTTCTCCCCGGTGAGCTGGGCCATTTTGCTCTCTGCGTCGCGGATTTTGCGGCGCAGAGGGGCGAGGGCGCGGGTCTGTTCCTTGCGGTCGATTCGTTTTTGGGCCGACGAGGAGCTGTTGTTGTCTGATGTCGTCACGGCCTTGTTGCGCTCGGCCATCTCGGCGCGGGCCTTGCGGGCGCGTTCGAGGAGCCAGGCACGGTATTCGGTCATGTCGCCCTCGAAGGGAGCGATCGTGCCGTCTTCGACAAGCCAGAATCGGTCAGCCACCGATTCCACGAGATGGCTGTCATGACTGATGAGGACGACAGCGCCCTCAAATGCCGATAGCGCGCGGATCAGGGCGTCACGGGCATCGAGATCGAGATGGTTGGTTGGCTCATCGAGGATCAGCAGGTGTGGGGCTTCGCGAGTGGAGAGAGCGAGGAGCAGGCGGGCCTTTTCGCCGCCCGAGAGCTCTCCGACTTTTGTTTCCGCACGGTTTTCATCGAGGCCGAACCGGGCGAGTTGGGCCCGGACGGCTGCGGGGAGCGCGTCCGGCATGGCGCGGCTCATGTGGTCGATGGGTGTGTCGGTCAGGACGAGTTCGTCGCTCTGGTGCTGGGCGAAATAGCCGATCTTCAGCTTGGGGGAATGCGTGTAGGTGCCCGACATCGGCTCCAGTCGACCGGCCAGAAGCTTCGCGAAGGTGGATTTTCCACGTCCGTTCTGGCCGAGCAGGGCGATCCGGTCTTCCATGTCTAGACGCTGGTTCAGCCCCTTGAGCACGACGCGGCCATCATAGCCGAGACTCACATTGTTCAGGCTCAGCATCGGCGGGGGCAGGGGCTGCGGCTCGGGGAAAGAGAAACAGGTGGGGGTGTCTTCCACGACGCTGTCGATCTGGGGGAGGCGTTCGAGAGCCTTCAGACGGGCCTGAGCCTGCTTGGCTTTTGTGGCCTTGGCGCGAAAGCGGTCCACGAAGGACTGCATATGGGCGCGCTGGGCAGCGATGCGCTCCGCAGCGCGGTTCTGCTGAAGCGCCTGTTCCGTGCGGATGCGGACGAAATTGTCGTAGCCGCCGGGGGTGATGCTGATTTTCTGGTGATCGAGATGAGCGATGGCATCGACGGTATTGTCGAGCAGGGAGCGGTCATGGCTGACGATGATCGCTGCACCCGAGAACTTCGCGAGCCAGGATTCCAGCCAGAGCGTAGCTTCGATGTCGAGATGGTTCGTCGGTTCGTCAAGCAGCAGCAGATCGGGGTTCAGGAACAGAGCTGTTGCAAGCGACACGCGCATCCGCCACCCGCCCGAGAAGTCCGAAACGGCGCGGTTCTGTGCGTCCTGATCGAAGCCGAGGCCGGACAGGATGGCACCGGCACGGGCGGGGGCAGTGTAGGCGTCGATGGCGATGAGGCGTTCGTGGACGTCGGCGATGCGGGCCGGGTCGGTCGCGGTTTCGGCTTCTGCGAGCAGGCGCGTGCGTTCGAGGTCCCCTTCCAGGACTGTATCGAGGATGGAGGTGCTGCCGGACGGTGTTTCCTGTTTGACACGGCCCATCGTGGCGCGGGCGGCGAGGGTGATGGTGCCACCATCGGGGGCGAAATCACCGGCGATTGCGGCCAGGAGGGTGGATTTTCCAGCACCGTTCTTGCCGATCAGACCGATCTTGCGTCCCGGATCCACGCTGAGGGACGCATTGTCCAGCAGGGTACGGCCCGCGATACGGAGGGTCAGGTCGGTGATGGTGAGCAGGCTCACAGGCGCCTCGATCAGTCGGAAGAAAAAAAACAGGGGACGTTAAAATACTGCGACAGACCTATCAGGAACGATGAATTTGCTCTAGTGGAACGGCGGTATTTACCCGCTGGTCCCGGAAAGGGGCCGGTCCTAACCAGGAGAAGAAAGATGGCTCTCGAGCGCACGCTTTCCATCATCAAGCCCGACGCAACCAAGCGTAACCTGACCGGCAAGATCAATGCCGTGTTCGAAGGCGCTGGCCTGCGTATCGTTGCCCAGAAGCGCATCCACCTGACCGAGAAGCAGGCTGGCGCTTTCTATGCGGTTCACAAGGAGCGTCCGTTCTACGGCAGCCTCGTGTCCTCCATGATCGCCGAGCCGGTTGTCGTGCAGGTTCTTCAGGGTGAAGGCGCTGTCGCCAAGAACCGTGAAGTCATGGGCGCCACCAACCCGGCCGACGCTGCTGAAGGCACAGTTCGCAAGCTGTTCGCCGAGAGCATCGAAGCCAACTCCGTGCATGGTTCGGACAGCCTCGAGAACGCGAAGAACGAGATTTCCTTCTTCTTCGCCGAGACTGAAATCCTGCCGTAATCTGCGGTTCGGACTTTCTGTCTTGAAGGAAAGGCGCGGGCTTTGGTCCGCGCCTTTTTTGTTGTTTTGTATTTGTTTTAAGGGGCGGGGCGACCTCTGCTCAGAAAGATCGCCTTGAGTATGTAGAGGCGCAATCGCTGCTGAACATGGATTTCTGAGAGAGCGGGCTTGCGAAAACCGGCTGGTTTGCAGGAACAGATATCCAGATGATTTTTTTGCTTGAAGCTTCTGCCTTACGGGCCGGCTCGCTGCTCGGGCGATCGAAAAGGGTGGCCCTTACGTTTAGGCAAAGCCGTAAAGGGCCACGGTAGATGCTTTATTTCGCGAAAACGTCGCAGATCATTTCCAGCACGTCCGGATAAAGCAGGTGTTCCTGCTCCAGAACGCGGGCGGCGAGGGTTTCAGGCGTGTCGTTTTCCAGAACGGGGACGCTGGCCTGTCCGAGGATGGGGCCTTCGTCCACGCCAGACGTGACGAGATGGACCGTGCAGCCATGCTCTTTCACACCGGCCTTGATGGCGGCTTCGTGAGTGTGCAGACCGGGGAAGGCGGGCAAGAGGCTGGGGTGGATGTTGAGCATCCTGTCTTCCCAGGTCTTGACCAGCCAGGGTGTCAGCACGCGCATATAGCCGGCGAGGACGACCAGCATGGCGCCGGAAGCCTGAAGGGCAGCGTCGATTTCGCGTTCGTGGGCCTCGCGGTCCTTACCGAAGGGTTTGTGGTCGATGACGAGGGTTTTCAGGCCCGCGGCTTCGGCGACTTCAAGTCCCGGGGCGTCCGGCCGGTTGCTGAGAACCAGCACGATTTCGGCGGGGTAGTCCGGTCGGGCACAGGCTTCGATCAGGGCGCGCATATTGCTGCCGCGGCCGCTGATGAGGATCGCGATGGGGACTTTTTCGGTCTTTTTGGCCGGAGCTTTCGCTCTGCTTCTGGAATGCGGCTTCTTCATGTGAAGGAGACCGGTGCTGTCAGAGTGTAGGCGTCGTCGGAGCGGACGATCTGGCCCATGAGGAAGCCGGTTTCACCGCGCGCATCCAGTTCCGCCATGACCTTTTCGGGCTCGGAGGTGACGAGCACCATGCCGATGCCGCAGTTGAAGACGCGGAGCATCTCATCGGCGGCTACGTTGCCGGTTTCGGCCAGCCAGCAAAATACGGGCGGAACGATCCATGCGGAGCCATCGATGCGTACGCCGAGGCCTTCGGGCAGGACGCGGGGCAGGTTGCCGGGCAGGCCGCCGCCTGTGATGTGTGCGCAGCCGTTCAGCAGACCCTTGGCGTGCAGGTCCAGAACCGTTCGGACGTAGAGTTTTGTGGGCGTCAGCAGGGCTTCGGCCAGTGTGTGGCCTTCGGCGAAGGGGGCCGGGTCGTTCCAGCCAAGGCCGGAGCGGCGCACGACTTCGCGGACTAGCGAAAAGCCGTTGGAATGGACGCCGGACGACGGCAGGCCGATCAGGGTGTCGCCTTCGGCGATGTTGGCGGGGAGCAGGTTGTTCCGCTCGGCAGCGCCCACGCTGAAACCTGCGAGATCGTAATGGCCGGGGGCGTACATGCCGGGCATTTCGGCCGTTTCACCGCCGACGAGGGCACAACCGGATTCGGCGCAGCCCTTGGCGATGCCCTTTACGACTGTGGCGGCGGCCTCGACGGAGAGTTTTCCGGTTGCAAGATAGTCCAGAAAGAACAGTGGCGTCGCGCCCTGCACCACGAGGTCGTTGACGCACATGGCGACGAGATCGATTCCGACCTCATCGTGTTTTCCGGCTTCGATGGCGACCATCAGCTTCGTGCCGACGCCGTCGGTGCAGCTGACGAGGACGGGATCAGTGAAGCCTGCGGCCTTCAGATCAAAAAGTGCGCCAAAGCCGCCGAGGCCCCCCATGGTGCCGGGACGGTTCGTGGCCTTGGCTGCGGGCTTGATCGCATCGACCAGCGCATCGCCTGCGGCGATGTCCACGCCGGCCTGTGCGTAGCTTGCGCCGCAGCTCGTGCCGGGGGAGATGTCAGGCTGATCGGTCATGGTCGAAGGTTCCCGCTGGTTGACGTGACGCCGTTCTAGAGCATCCTGCCCGCTGGCGGAACGCCTGTTTGAAGGCGTAACGGCAGGAAAAAGGGGCCTGGGATGACAAAACGGGATACGGGCAGGGCCACGGACGGGGATGCGGTTCCGGAATCCGGGGCTGTCGGCCGGGAGTATCATCAGGTGCGGCCAGAGGGGCGACCAGCCGTTCAGATGGCTTTTCCGCTGCGTCGCGTGACGGCCATGACGTCCGAGCGTTTCATCAACGGGCCATCCAATGCGGCTGCACGGGCCTGGTTGGCGAGGAGACAGTGGCCGGATGGGCGTCTCTGGCTCTGGGGGCCTTCGGGAACGGGGAAGACGCATCTTTTGACGGCCTGGGCGCATGAGCATGATGCTACGGTGCTGGATGCGCGGCTGTTTTCCACGTCTTCGGCAGGTGGGCGGATCCGGGTTCAGGGCAATCTTGCGATCGACAATGCCGATTCGCCGGGAGATGAGGCGACCATGCTGCATTTGCTGAACGATGCATTCTCCCAAGGGGACAGGGTACTGATGGCCGGGCGGCTGCCACCGTCGCGCAGTCATTTCATGCTTCCTGATCTGGCGAGCCGCCTGCGGGCGACGGCGACCACGGCGACGGGTGAGCCTGAGGATGATCTGCGGGCGACACTGCTGCTGTCTCTGCTGGCCGACCGGCAGCTTGTAGTGTCGCAGACTGTGACGGAATGGCTGTGGCGGCATCTGCCCCGGACGGGCAATGCGCTGGTCTCCGCGGTGGAGCGACTGGATGAGGCTGCTCTGGCGCGCAAGCAGCCGATTACGCGGGCACTGGCGATGGAAATGCTGCCGGATCTTCTGACGCCCGAGGGGGAGGCGTCATGGGAGTGACACAAAAACTCCGTTTGACATGCCTATCCGGCAGTATGACCTTTCATGCGATCCGTATTTCTGTGTGTTCCGGAAGACCCCATTGTGACGACTGAAGATTCCCGGCCTGTTCCGCGTCGCCGTTCCCCCCGCAAATCCCGCAATGCCGTGAGCCCGGCGCAGAACCGCGGACGCCGCCGGCAGACAGCCGCGGCACGGGCTGAAGACTACGCGCATATGCCGACATCGCCGGAGCGGTTTCTCAACCGGGAGCTGTCCTGGCTCGATTTCAACCAGCGCGTCATCGATGAGGCGGAAAACCCACGCAATCCGCTGCTGGAGCGGGTGCGCTTCCTGTCCATCAGCTCGAGCAATCTCGACGAGTTCTATTCCGTGCGTGTGGCTGGCTTGGTGGGACAGGTTCGTGAGGGGACGGCTGTCCGTAGCCCTGACGGGCTGACGCCTGCCCAGCAGCTTGTACAGGTCCGGCAGAAGGCCAGGCATCTTCTGGCCGAGCAGCAGCGTGTCTGGCATCTGTTGGAAGGAGAGCTGAAGGAGGCGGGTATCGTCATCCTGCCGACCGACTCTCTGGACGAGACCGATCTGGCACAGCTGTCCACGCTGTTTGACGAGCGGGTCTTCCCGGTGCTGACGCCGATGGCGGTCGATCCGTCCCATCCGCTGCCGTTCATTCCCAATATGGGCCTCGCGCTGCACATGCGCCTAAAGGACGCTGCGTCCTCGGTGCATGTCATGGATGGTCTGATCCTGCTTCCGGCGCAGGTGCCCCGGTTCCTGCGTTTGCCAGCACGACTGAAGGAAGGGCAGGAGACGCCGGACCAGATCCGCTTCGTGCTGCTTGAGGATCTCATCACGCTGTTTGCCGGGCGTCTGTTCCCGGGTCTGGCGATCGGGGCTGCCGGTGTGCTGCGTGTAATCCGCGATACGGATGTGGAGTTCGAAGACGAGGCCGAAGATCTGGTGCGGTCTTACGAGACGGCTCTGAAGCAGCGTCGGCGCGGTGTGTGCATTCATCTTGCGCTGGATCGTAAGCTGCCGGACACGCTGGGTCGCGAGATGGGCGAAGAGCTTGGCGTGGGCGAAGAGGATGTTGTCGTTCTGCCCTCTTTCGTGGGCTTGACGGATCTCAAGCAGCTCATCGTGGATGACCGTCCGGATCTGGTGTTCCCGCCTTATACGCCGCGCTTTCCCGAGCGTGTTCTGGATTATGACGGCGACTGCTTTGCGGCGATCCGGGCGAAGGACATGCTGGTCCATCATCCTTTCGAGAGCTTTGACGTCGTGGTGCAGTTCCTGCGTCAGGCCGCGCTGGACCCGAATGTGCTGGCGATCAAGCAGACGTTGTACCGGACGTCTCGCGACAGTCCGATCGTTCATGCGCTGATCGAGGCGGCTGAGGCCGGGAAGTCGGTCACGGCGATGGTCGAGCTTCGTGCGCGGTTTGACGAGGAAGCTAATATCCGCCTGTCTCGTGCGCTTGAAGCAGCGGGCGTACAGGTTGTGTTCGGGTTTGCGCATCTTAAGACGCATGCCAAGCTGAGCCTTGTGGTTCGTCGTGAGAACGGGTCGCTCCGGTCCTATGCGCATTTCGGAACGGGGAATTACCATCCCATCACGGCGCGGATCTATACGGATCTGTCGTTCTTTACCTGTGATCCGAAGCTGGCATCGGACTCGGCGCGTCTGTTCAACTACATGACGGGCTATGCCATCCCGGCGAAGATGGATGCGCTGGCGTTCTCGCCCATTACCATCCGCTCCACACTGGAGCAGTTGATTCAGGACGAGATCGACCATGCAAAGGCTGGGCGGCCGGGCCGGATCTGGCTGAAGATGAACAGCCTTGTGGACGCGGAGCTGATCGACCGGTTGTACAAGGCGTCCCAGGCCGGGGTGAAGATCATCGGGATTATCCGGGGAATCTGCTGTCTGCGTCCTGGTGTGCCGGGGCTTTCGGATAATATCGAAATCAAGTCGATTGTCGGGCGTTTTCTGGAACATGCGCGGGTTTTTGCCTTCGGAAACGGGCATCGGATGCCGTCTCACAAGGCAAAAGTGTTCATTTCTTCTGCAGATTGGATGGTGCGAAACATGGACTGGAGGGTAGAAGCCATGGTGCCCATCACGAACCCGACGGTCCATGCGCAGATTCTTGGCCAGATCATGACGATGAATATCAAGGACAACCTTCAGAGCTGGACGCTCACGAGGGACGGCTACTGGCATCGGGTTTCGCCGGGCGCACATCCTTTCTCCGCTCACGAATACTTCATGAACAATCCGTCCCTGTCCGGCCGAGGCTCGGCTGCGCGGGAAAAGGTTCTTCCGGAGGCGCACCGCCCCCGTGAACGGCCTGACAGGATTCTGGAAGACTGATCTGCATGTCCTCATCTTCACAGCGTTCCGCTATTGTCGATCTCGGTTCAAACTCGGTCCGGCTGGTTGTTTTTGAAGGGGTGACACGCAATCCCCTTCCAATTTTCAACGAGAAGGTCACGCTCAAGCTGGGGCGTGGTCTGGATGCGACCGGGCGCCTCAATGACGAGGGCGTGGCGCTGGCGATGGATGTGCTGGGGCGCTTCCATACCGTTGCCCGCGCTATGGGTGCCGAGCCTTTCGAGGTTCTCGCCACGGCAGCGGTCCGTGACGCGTCCAACGGTCCGGACTTTGTGGATGCGATCCGTGCCCGGATGCCAGGGGTGCCGATCCGGGTTCTGGAAGGAACCGAGGAAGCTGATTATGCGGCGCGTGGCGTTCTGTGCGGGTTGCCGGAAGCGAACGGGCTGGTGGCCGATATTGGGGGTGGATCCCTTGAGCTGATCCACGTGGCTGATGGTCAGTATTTTGAGGCCGTGACGACCAAGTTGGGTGTGATCCGGCTGCATGATCGCGCCAAAGGCAGCATTGAGCGCGCTGCGGAAATTGCAAATGAGCTTCTCGCCGCCGTGAACTGGCTGCCGGGTATGACGGGCCGGCCGCTTTATCTGGTGGGTGGAGCGTTCCGTGCGCTGGCACGCCTACAGATTGCGCGGACGCAGTATCCGCTGAACCTCGTGCATCTGTTTACTCTCTCGGAAGGGGAAGCGCGGGAGATGGCGGACTGGGTCATCGCCTCGCCCCGGCGCACTTTGGAGAAGCTTCCCGGGGCGCCGCGCAAACGTCTGGCGGATGCGCCGTTTGCGGCCGTCGTGCTGCGGTGCCTGATGGAGAGGGTCCGTCCGTCCAAGGTCGTGTTCAGCGTCGATGGGCTGCGCGAGGGCTGGTACATGCGCCATGTCGCCTCTTCGGTAGCGGATCTTGATCCGATGACGGATCTAGCGGCGGAGATGGCCAACCGTCTGGCGCGCAGTGCGTCGCTGGCAGAGCCTCTGGTGAGCTGGACAGCACCGCTGTTCCGCGATGAGACCCGGACCCAGAAGCGCCTTCGCGAACTGGCCTGCATGTTGTCCGATATCGGCTCTTATGATCATCCTGAATACCGGGCGGAGCAGACTTACCGGCGTATGATGCATGGGCATGGCGTGGGCTTTGATCATAGTGCACGGGCCTTCGTCGGTCTGACTCTGGCAGTACGTTATGAAGTCTCGATGGATTCTCCCCTGATCGAACCTTCCCGGCAGCTTCTGTCGCGTTCGGAAATCGAGCGTGCGGTGCGACTGGGTCTGGCGCTTCGGCTGGCGTATACACTCTGTGCAGGGACGAAGGTTCTGCTCGATGAGTGCAGGCTTCTCGTGGAAGATGGAACGCTCGTGCTGGTTCTGGGCGCGCGCAGCGTCCGGGCGGCAGGCAGTGCGGTCCGTCGTCGTTTCGAGAGGCTGGCGGCTGCAATGCAGCTTGAGTGGCAGGTAAGGGAAGAATGAGTTTGCGGAATTACGGGGCGGCAGCCAGGGTTGGTCTTGTCGCGGCAGCGGTTGCGTTCGGGCTGTCAGGATGTGGCAAGTCCCATGACCGGGGTGCGCTGTGGAAGATTGTGCACAGCCGCTGCGCTTTGGATGCGGAGCACAAACCCTGCACGGTTTACGACGAGAAGAAAGGTTACGCCCTGCTCAAGGATCATACGGGGCACGGGCAGTATCTTGTCATCCCGACGCAGAAGGTTCCTGGCGTTGAAGATCCCGTTCTGCTGAAGTCGGAAACACCGAACTATTTCGCGGAAGCCTGGGGTGAGCGGGCACATGTGGCGCAGGCCTATGGGTTCGAAATTCCGGACGAGCATCTGTCGATGGCGATCAATTCCCGTCCTGGCCGGACGCAGGATCAGTTGCACATCCATGTGGACTGTCTGACGGCTTATGCCCGCGCCGAACTCGATAAAAACATGATCACAGAAAACTGGTCGTTGGTTTCGCTGTATGGTCATCCCTATCGGGCGCGGATCGTGGCCTCTCTGGACCCGTCACCGTTCCGGGTGATTTCTGCCGATGACATGTCCATTCACACGCTCGTCGTGACGCCGGCCAAGCATGGCGGGTTCATCCTGCTCGATGATATGGCGCATGTGTTCGATCACGGGTCGGGCGAGGAGCTTCAGGATCATGACTGCCATCTCGATGATCCGCATCACAAGACCATGATCATGGATGGCATGGACATGGGGGAGCATCCCAACGGCATGATGTAAAACAACTTTTGGTTGTTCCGGGGTTTCGGGTATGGCAGTGTTCGATCAATCTCGAACAATCTGCATTCCCGGAGACCGGTCTTGAAACTGGCAGCAAAATCGCCACCAAACTGGCCACTGCTGTCGCTCGCTGTTGGCGCCTTTGCCATCGGCACGACAGAATTTACCCCGATGGGTCTTCTGCCCGTCATCGCCCATGGTCTTCAGGTCAGTGTGCCCAAGGCTGGTGGTCTGGTGACGGCCTATGCGGTGGGCGTGATGATTGGTGCCCCTGTCATTACGCTGCTGATGGCGCGGTTCCGGCGCAAACTGGCCCTGATTCTGCTTATGGGTCTGTATGTGGCGGGAAACCTGCTGTCCGCTGTTTCCAACAGCTATGAGCTGCTGTTTGCTGCCCGTGTCCTGACCAGTCTGGCGCATGGGGCGTTTTTCGGTCTTGGCGCGGTTGAGGCATCGTTGTCTGTGGCACCCTCGCGGCGAGCGAGTGCGGTGGCGTCCATGTTCATGGGGCTCACGATTGCCAATATCATCGGTGTTCCGGCGGCGACGTGGCTGGGGCTGAATTTCGGCTGGCACAGCGCCTTTGCCATAACGGCGACGCTGGGCCTGGTGACCATGCTGGCGGTGCAGCTTGCGCTTCCGTCCCGTGAGATTGGTCCGACTCCGGAAGTCGGGCGTGAACTGCGGGTTCTGGTGAAGGCCAATGTGCTGCTCGCGCTGCTGACGACCGCGATCGGGGCGGGAGCGATGTTCGTGCTCTACACCTATATCGCGCCGATCCTTGAGCATATCACCCATGCCAGCCCGACGGTCATTACCGTGGCGCTGATGCTTACGGGTGTTGGGTTCTCCATTGGCAATGCTGTGGGGGGACGGAGTGCTGACAAGTCACTGGATGGAAGTCTGTTGGTCTTTTTCCCTATTCTTGGCGTCATCATGCTGATCTTTCCCTGGATGGCGCAGACCGTTCCGGGCGCGCTGTTTGCATCGCTTCTGTGGGGCGCGTCCACGTTTGCGCTCATGCCGGCGCTGCAGATGCGGGTGATGCAGGCTGCGCATGATGCGCCGGCGCTGGCGTCGTCCATGAATATCGGCGCGTTCAATCTCGGAAACGCTATTGGCGCGGCGCTGGGTGGTATCGCGCTGTCGATGGGGTTGGGCTATGGCGGTGTTTCCGTCATTGGCACGGCTCTGGCGTTGGTTGGGGTCGGGCTTGTTCTTCTGTCACGAAAGGTGGCTCCTCCATGATCCGTTCTCTTCTGCTCGCCACCAGCTTGTTTGTTGGTGGCGTCATGGCGCCTCTGGCAGCCATGGCCGCACAGCCCGCGAATGTGGGCGATGCCATTCTGGCCGCGAGCGCCTATCACGACAGTGGTGACTATCAGCACGATTTCGATGTTGTTGTTGCACAGGCCCGTCAGTGGATTGACGAGACTGCGCCGAAGACGCGTCGCCCCGCCATTGTGCTCGATATCGACGAGACGACGTTGTCCAACTGGGATGAGATCCGGGCTAATGATTTCGGATATATCGCGGCTGGTTCCTGCGATGCGCTGCCCAAGGGACCATGTGGCGTGGATGCCTGGGAGAAGAGTGGGCGGGCTCCTGCTTTTGCCTCTATGCGGGCGCTGATCGAGGACGCGCAGGCTCATCATGTCGCGGTATTTTTCGTGACGGGAAGGCATGAGGACGAGCGCGAGGCCACGGAGCGGAACCTGCATCTGGCGGGAATACCGCATTGGGACGGACTGTATCTGCGGCCGATGACGTCGCATGGTTATGCTGCGATGTATAAAGCGCCGACCCGTGAGAGGATCGAGCGTAAGGGCTATACGATCATTGCAAGCCTTGGCGATCAGCCATCCGATCTGAGTGGGGGCTATGCGAAAAAGGGCTTTCTTCTGCCCAATCCATTCTATCGCATTCCATAACGTTATGTGATTTTCTAAAATATAAGCCGGTATGCGCCGCACTCAGTTCCTGCATGTCTTCGTGTTGGGCGCTGGGGCGGCGCGGGCTTTGTGGTCCGGGCCTGAAGGGCGTCTAGAGGCGCAGGCCTGTTAAGTGCGAAGCACAGAGCCTCAGGTGTTCTGTCTCGTCTGGACAGGCAAAGCATCCCCGATTTCTGAAAATATTGATGGACTGCCCGGGCTTGTTGCGCCCCTCTGGCAACGGGCAAGATCGAAGCCAGAGGCTGCGCCTGCGACCGGCCCGTTTGGTTTCTGATTGTCGATCCCTGTGCTGAGGCCATTCGGCGCATCCGATTTCGACAGCATTTCGACATCGCTCCCTGTGATCTGGTGTAACAGCACCAATTCACATTTAGACGTCACACTCTACTGGAGTGATCTGTGCGCGATCCTGGTCGCTGATTCCAACTGGAAGATGCACGGTATGTTACCCGGGGCTGCTCAGATTGAGAAGCAAGCAGCGGGGGCGTGAAATAACCGCTTATGCCTATTAAGGACTGGATATGGAAAAACCCGGTGCCATGAAGGTACCGGGTTTTTTGTCAGAACGATTTGAGGAGCCGTTCCAGATAGTCCAGTTCGCTTTGCGGGCGGGTGCGGTCCGAGGCGCGGCGGCGAAGTTCGCGTTCGATGTCGCGGGCGCGGTCACGGGCGCTTTTGTCCGGGATGTGCGCGTCAGAATCTTTGCCCTTGTCGCCTTCGCCCAATTTGCGGCCGAGTGGATCCTGATCCTTCTGATCGTCCTCATCGCCGTCTTCGTCGCCGGCCTGGGGCTGGTCGCCGTTATCGCCCTGTTGGCCTTTCGCACCATGCTGGGGTTTGCCGGAACCACCTGCGCCACCGGACGGGATGAAGCTCAGGCTGCCCCCCTGTCCCTTGCCTGATCCAGCGGATTTCTGGTTCTGGCGCATCTGCTTTCCGGCCTCGGACAGATCGGCGAGGACTTTCTGCTCGGCGGTCTGGGCCTCAGCGTCCTTACGGTCAGCGAGCGCTTCACGCGCGGTTTGCATATCCGTTTTCGCCTTGTCGAAGGCTGTAGCGGGTTTGCCGGTCAGATCTTTGATGCGGTGGCTCAGGATGTCATTCACGCGCTGTAGCGCGCGTTGCAGGGCATGGTCCGCGCGGCGTCCGTCGGACTGTGCAGCGACCGTGGCGGGATCGACCGGAGCGGGCGGTTTGGCGTTGGCAGGCTGCTCCATGCCGGCCGGAGGCTGCATGCCGAGTTGACGGAGCAAGTCAGCCGTGGACATCTGGCTGATATCCGGGCGGCTGCCATCATCGGGGGGAGCTGCGGCCTTCTGGGCTGCGGAGAGGCGGGACTGTGTGTGGTCGAGCAGGGTGGTTTCGCGGTGGACGAGATCATGCAGAGCCGCACGCTGGGCACGGGCTTCTGCCTGCGCCTTCATCTGTTCGGCAAGAGCCTTGAGATCCTCGGGGCTGGCCTGACGCATGCGCTCGGCCATGTCTTCCATCTGTTGGAGGCGCCTGAGGGCTTCGTCGCCATGACCCTGATTGGCTTCGGACTGCAGACGGCGCATTTCGTCCGAGAACGGATCGGCCGAGCTGGTGCTGGACTGAGGCATGATGATGCCGCTCTGGGCCGCGCGTGAGAACAGAAGCTGCATCCGACGGTTCAGGGCATCCTTGAGAGCCTGTGTCCGGCGCTGAAGCTCTTCCTGTTCGGGGAGGGTATGTCCCTTGTCTCCGAGGTCCCGCATGTGGTCGAGCTGCTGTTGCACGCCCTGCTGAGCCGCGCGGACTTCAGCGGCAGCATCAGCGATTTCAGGTCCGTCGCGGCGGAGATCGTCCAGATAAAGCGCCAGTGCCCAGAGTTCGCCGGGTACACGGTCCGCCGAACCATCGGGGGCGTCTTTCTGTAGCGAGGCGATCTCAAGGCCGAGGGATGCGAGAATGGCGCGCTCGTCGGTCGTCTGCGTCAGAAGTTTCAGTTCGGCTGCGGCCTGCGAGGTGCGCTGCTGGCCGAGCATGAGGCGGCGACGCAGGGCTACGAGGGCGCGGGCCAGCGGATCAGTGAATTTGCGGGCAGCGATCTGGAATTTGACGATATCGCTGCGGCTTTCATGGCCTGAAGCACTTTTGGCATGCAGGCGGCCTTCGACTTCCATTCCGGCAAACGGATCGGAGGAAAGGTCCGGCGTGGCGACGCCTTTTGCGTCCTTGGGGTGTCCATCGAGCGGGATGGGAACGCGCAGGATGCGGCCCCGGGTCAGGCCGGGAAGGTTGATTTCGGCTTCGAGGGAGGCGACGCCGTAGGCCTGGTGGACGTGCCAGGGCAGGCCGGTGCGCCAGTCGTCTTTCTGCGGGCCGGGTTTGCCGTCCCATGTGACGGTAGGCGGCAGATCTGGTTCGACTTTCACATGCCATGAGCCGAGGGTTCGGCCACGGATGACGATACTGATGGTGCCGGATTGCTGGAGCGTGCCGTGACTGTTCCAGCTCTCGGCATCGAGGCGGCTCAGTTCAGGAGAGGCGATCCCGTGCAGGGAGGGTTTTCCATGCGCGCCGGTGATGGTGGCGTTCAGAATGGCACCCTGTGGAACGTCAAGCGTATTGTGGCCCGTAGCGGAAAGGAAAATCGGCGCACCGGGAGCGTAGGACGGACGGTCGATCCAGGCCTGAAGGGCGGGGAGCGAAATGCTGTCGTCATCTACGCCAGGGATCAGCCCTGCGTGAAGACGTGAGGGTGTGTGCGTGCCGCCGAGAATGGCCGCAACCACGATGGCCAATGGAGCGGCAATGAGTGCAAGCCGTTCGTGCAGGCTGGTTTTGGGGTGGGGAAGGCTAACACGGAGTGTGCCGAGCGAGGCCGTGACGCGCTCGACATGATGGGACCAGATAGCGGACTGCTCGCCATTTCCTGCAAAGGCTGGCCGGTCGGTCAGGCTGAGGAGAGGCTGATACGCGAGTTTGGAGTCATGCTCGATTCGGCGGTCGGCTACGGGAATGCTGACGGGAGGCACATGACGCAGGCCGCTGACGGTTAGCCACAAGGCTGTGCCAAGAACGCCGGCTTCCAGCAGGGTATGCAGCCAGTCCGGCAGGGACTGGGGAATACGCGCGAGACAGGCCAGAACGTAGAACGCGGCCAGAAGCAAGGGCCAGCGCAGAGGCTCCCAGGCACGCTCCCACCAGAGGACGCGCTGGGCTTTGCGGCGCAGGGCTTTGAGGTGGAGGGCCGGGTTTGGCTCAGCCATGATCGTCCTTAGCTGTGAGCCATTTCGGCACGGTTTCGGCAGCGATCAGGTCCTCAACGCTCTGGCGCTGGCGGATGATCTCCCATTTTCCATTGTCGATCAGGACCTGCACTGCGAATGGGCGGGAATTATAGGTGGAGCTCATAACTGAGCCGTAAGCGCCTGTATCGAGCAGAGCGGTCAGGTCCCCGCGCTTCGTGTCCGCAGGCAAGGCGCGGTCACGGGCGAAAATGTCGCTGCTTTCGCAAACCGGGCCGACAATGTCCCAGAGTTTCGTCGGACTGGTCAGGCCCGAGGGGGCAACGGGCATGATGCCGTGCCACGATTCATAAAGGGACGGGCGGGCGAGATCGTTCATGGCGGCGTCGAGCACGACGAAATCGGGGTTGCCGGCTTTGGTTTCGATCACGCGGGTCAGCAGAAGGCCGGTCGGGGCGGAGAGCCAGCGGCCGGGTTCGATGCTGAGCCGGACATCGAGATCGCCAAGTGTCTCGGCGATGACGCCTGCGAGCATATCGGGCGAGGGGGCGATTTCGTCACGATAGCGGATGCCGAGGCCACCCCCGCAGTCCACGGCTTCGACTGAATGACCGGCTGCGCGGATTTCGCGGACCATGTCGGCCAGTCGGAGATAGCCTTCGCGGAAAGGGCCGGCCGTGAGCATCTGGCTGCCGAGATGGACGGCCAGACCCGCGAGGCGGACGTTCTTCAGGTTGGCGGCTTCACCATACAGGGCGACGGCGCGGCGGTGCTCGATGCCGAATTTGTCTCCGGCGCGGCCGGTGGAGATCTTGTCGTGCGTGTCGGCGTCCACGTCCGGATTGACGCGAAGGGCAGCGCGGGCGACGCGGCCACAGGCGCGGGCAATTTCATCCAGACGGTACAGCTCCTCGACACTCTCGACATTGACCTGTGCGATGTCGTGTTCGACGGCTGCCCGCAGTTCAGCATCGGATTTGCCGACGCCGGAGAAGACGATGCCTGAAGGCTGGATTCCAGCATGAAGCGCACGCTGCATCTCGCCGCCGCTGACGATGTCCACGCCGTAGCCGCACTGGCGCAGGATGGTCAGGGTTGCCTGATGATCCTGCGATTTCATGGCGAAATGCATGTTCATCGGCAGGTTCCGGGCCTCGAATGCGGCGCGCAAGGCTTTTGCGCGGCGTCGAAGCGTTTCGGCACCTGTGATCCAGCACGGTGTGCCGACGGCTGCTGCGATGACGTGCAGGGGCACGCCTTCAAACAGGAGGCCGTCCCGTGCGTCCATCTTCAGCGAGGGACGGGTTTCCAGCATGTCGGGGAAAGACGGATCGGTGGCGGGATCGGAGGGAAGTGGTGCACTCATGATGATGCTACCGTATCGCTCTTGGAAGCATGTTCCAAGCTGAACTCGCAGGGGATAATATCGTCGCCATGATACAGGAACTGATCCGAGAGGCCCTTGAGGCCCGTTCGCGTGCTTACGCACCTTATTCGCGCTTTCAGGTTGGGGCCGCGTTGCGGTGTGAGGGCGTTGTTCATTCCGGCTGTAATGTTGAGAATGCGGCTTATCCGCTGGGAACCTGCGCTGAGGCCGGGGCGATTGCCGCCATGGTACGGGGGGGCGGACGTCGGATTGAGGAAATCGTGATCGTGGGTGGGGATGCGCCGTGCACGCCATGCGGGGGCTGCCGGCAGAAATTGCGGGAATTCGGGCTGCCGGAGCTACCGGTTCACATGATCGATACGCAGGGGAATCTGCTCCTGACCCGGACGCTGGCCGAGCTTCTACCTGACGCATTCGGACCGGATCATCTGGGATGAAACGCGCCGGGGCGTTGCTGATGCTCTGTCTGTTTGGCGGTGGGGCGATGGCCGTTCCGACCATTGTATTGCCGGGACTCGGCACAGACAGTCATCGCAGCGTTGTGGATGTGAATACGGTGCCCTGGCGGATTTTGGGGCGGGTCCAGACGTCTCTTGGTGGACGCTGTACGGGATTTGCCGTGGCGCCGACCGTGATGCTGACGGCGGCGCATTGTCTGTGGCTGCCTGCGACCCGGCATTATATTCAGCCTGCGGATGTTCATGTCCTGATGGGTTATGCGATGGGGCAGTATCGCCTTCATGCGCAGGTGACACGATTTGTTATTGCTCCTGGATACGATCCTGCGAACGAAGGTGGGACCGCGTCTGACGATCGGGCTACGCTGGTTCTGGACCGACCAGTGGCCCTGTCAGGGGATCTGGTCCCTTATGGTTCGGCGCAGATGGGGGCTGCGGCGATGCTGGTTGGATATCCGCAGGATCGGCCTGAAGTTCCGTATGGCGATATTTCCTGTCAGATCAATGGGTTGGCGTTGAATGGACTGATCCATCATGATTGCTCGGCGACGCGGGGGGATAGCGGCGGTCCGCTGTTTGTGCGTCAGCCTGACGGGAAGTGGGGAATTGTCGGGATCGACGTTCTGGCGACGGAAGGTCGTGGCGGGTTTGCTGCGCCGCTGCCGCATTGAGTTTATCGGGTTCCCATGCATCAGGTGCACGTCAGAAAAAATTCACACATGCAAACATGAGCCCCGTCGTGGCGTTGCACAGGGCAGGGCGCCCGATTGGGTGTTGCAGGCTTTTCAATCACGGAAGGTGATTGCCATGTATGTCATGTCCACGAAGGAGGCTTCGTCGCGAGCAGCTCCGAAAGGAGGATTTGGTGGGGACGTCAAAAGGGTCAACAGAAAGCATGTTCTCGTTGTTGAGGATCAGGCGCTTCTGCGCTTTCTTGCAGCGGATATGTTGGAAGAGGCGGGCTATGAGGCCTCTCTCGCGGCTGATGCCGACGAGGCTCTTCAGGTACTGGCCCGAAATCCGGATATTGGCACCATTTTTTCAGACGTAAATATGCCTGGCGATATGGACGGCGTGGCGCTTGCCTGCCTGATCCGTGAGCGTCGCCCGGAAATCGGACTGGTTTTGACGTCGGGGACGCGGGTTCAGGATCTGGGACAACTGCCGGGCGGCACGATGTTCCTGTCCAAGCCGTATGAATGGGACGAAGTCTATCGCTGTCTTGAGCAGCTGAAACACTAATGCGTTTCTAAATTGTAAAGGGAAAAGCAATGTGGTGCACCCGAAAGGACTTGAACCTCTAACCCCCAGATTCGTAGTCTGGTGCTCTATCCAGTTGAGCTACGGGTGCGGACACATTGTATAAAGTCTTCATCAGGAGAAGACTGGTGCACCCGAAAGGACTTGAACCTCTAACCCCCAGATTCGTAGTCTGGTGCTCTATCCAGTTGAGCTACGGGTGCGCTGTGAGGCGGGGTTTTACAGAGACTTAACTGACCTGACAACCCCGCTTTCGAAAAAATTTCAGTTTCGCGTCATGGTGATATGAGCCCGGCAGGAAGGTGATCCGAAAATGCCGCCAATGGCTTGTCCGACCGGATAGCCGTTGAACACGAGCGCCGTGTTGTGATGGTCTATATCCGTCATGGCGAGTTCGGCATGATAATGCTGGCTTCCGAGCTTGTAGGTGCCGCGCAGGACCTGTGCGCCGTCAGCCGGCGTAAAGAGAATTTCCTTATCGCGGATCCGCAGGGTTGAGGGATGCTCAGTCGGGCAGGTGCCCTGATCCGTAACGAGCGCACCGACCCAGGAGCCGGTGGGATCCTTGCCGGGGTCGGGCGTTCCGGCGCAGGCGGCGAGTAGGGCCGTGGCAGAGAGGGCAAAAAGTGCTGGCAGACGCATGTTGTTCCTGTTCCGTGTTGCAGAATGGATGACGCAGACGACACAACACCTTATAGGAGAGCCTCAAAAGGCACCATGAAACCGGAACGCGAGGCCATGACATTGACCCAGCAGGACGCCAGCACCGTCGAAAAACTCGACGAAACTCTTCACGAAGACCGTATCCTCATTCTGGATTTCGGCAGCCAGGTGACGCAGCTCATTGCGCGTCGCGTCCGCGAGAGCGGCGTTTACTGCGAGATCTGGCCCTATACGGCGACCGAGGAAAAGATCCGCGCTTTCAATCCGCGCGGCATTATCCTGTCCGGCAGCCCGGCCAGCGTCCATGACGAGAATGCGCCTCCGATTCCGGATGTTGTTTTTGCGCTCAACCGCCCTGTGCTGGGGATCTGCTACGGCCAGCAGGCGATGTGCCAGAAGCTGGGCGGCAAGGTCGAAAATCACGAGCACCGCGAATTCGGTCGCGCCTATATCGATATTGCTGAGGATTGCTCGCTGTTCCGGGGGGTCTGGGCGCGCGGCAAGCGTGAGCAGGTCTGGATGAGCCACGGCGACCGCGTGACGCAGCTTCCGCCGGGCTTCCGTGCCGTCGCGCATTCCGAAGGCGCGCCGTTCGCGATCATCGCGGACGAGGGACGTCGTCTGTATGGCGTGCAGTTCCATCCGGAAGTCGTGCATACGCCGCATGGTGCAGCCCTGATCCGCAATTTCACGCATAATGTCGCGGGTTGTAGTGGCAGCTGGACGATGGCCGGTTTCCGCGATCTGGAAATCGCACGTATCCGCAAGCAGGTTGGCTCGGGTCGGGTGATCTGTGGTCTGTCGGGTGGTGTGGATAGCTCGGTGGCTGCAAAGCTGATTCATGATGCGATTGGTGATCAGCTCACCTGCATTTTCGTGGATCCGGGTATTATGCGCACGGGTGAGGCGGACGAGGTCGTCAAGACGTTCCGGGGCCGCTTCAACATTCGTCTTGTGCATCGCGACGCTTCTGAGCTTTTCCTCAAGGAACTGGCTGGCGTGACGGACCCGGAAACCAAGCGCAAGACGATCGGGCGTCTTTTCATTGAGGTTTTCGAGGAAGAAGCGGCGAAGCTGGGTGGTGCGCAGTTCCTTGCACAGGGCACGCTGTATCCGGATGTGATTGAGAGCGTGAGCTTCTCCGGTGGTCCGTCTGTGACCATCAAGTCCCATCACAATGTCGGCGGTCTGCCTGACCGTATGAACATGGAACTGGTTGAACCGCTGCGTGAGCTGTTCAAGGATGAGGTCCGCATGCTTGGCCGCGAGCTGGGGATTCCTGAGAGCATCGTCGGGCGGCATCCGTTCCCGGGGCCGGGACTGGCGATCCGTATTCCGGGTGATGTGACGAAAGAAAAGCTCGACCTGCTGCGCAAGGTGGATGTGATCTACCTTGAGGAAATTCGTCGCGCCGGACTGTATGATGCGATCTGGCAGGCTTTTGCTGTTTTGCTGCCGGTGCGGACAGTTGGCGTTATGGGTGATGGCCGGACCTACGATCAGGCCTGCGCCCTGCGTGCCGTGACCAGCACGGATGGCATGACGGCGGAAGTCTATCCTTTCGACTTCGCATTCTTGAACCGGGTTGCTGGTCGTATCGTCAATGAGGTTCGGGGCATTAACCGTGTCACCTACGACATCACTTCCAAGCCGCCGGGCACGATTGAGTGGGAATGATCCCACGTCTGGCATGAATGAATTTGTGTAGGCTGTAGCCTGTTGAAAACCCCGCAGAGATGCGGGGTTTTTTTGCTTGAAAGGCTGGCGATGCACATAGCGTGTTGCGACCCGCCGTCAGTCCTTGAGCCTTCCGAACATGATCTCGATGCGGTTGCGTCTTTTGTATTGCTGCTTGTCGTATTTGAGTGGTTTTCCGCAGGATCTCCGCCCCGGAATGCAGAGCCTGATCTCTTATCCCTTATTCCTTCAAGGCATCCCGAAACCAGTCAGCATCATAACCCCGATCCGCTAGCGTCCACTGTGCCATAGGAAGGCTGTCCAGTAGAGCAACGGCAACGGTGTAATCACTGACCTGTGCCGCAGTCATGAAAAAGCTGAGTGGTCGTCCGTTCTGATCCGTGATCGCATGCAGCTTGGTATTCATACCGCCTTTGGTACGACCGGTCAGGCAGCGCGGATCCCATTTTTAGCCGCAGGATCGAAGCTGTGCGGTATACTTTGAGATACGTCGCATCAATTATAATGGTCTGAGGCTCTGCCTTTCCGGCAGCCGGACCGTCCATCATCCGGGCGAAGATCTCTATGGCGTCCCAGCGCGTCTTGTGCGGGCCGTATTCCCGGGGCGCATCACGCCAGCGCAGACCATTGCGGTTCACAAAAATGATACCGCTCAGCACACGGCGCTCATCGACGCGCGGTTTGCCATGGCTCTTGGGAAAGAATGGCCGCAGACGCTTCATCTGTTCGTCCGTCAGCCAAAACAGATCGCTCATTGCCAGTCTCCTCGCAGAGCCTGAATCAGATTTCTGCAATCAAATCAATGGGTCCTGAGCCTGGGGTAGGTGAGTGTAGTTTCAGTTTGGTGGTGTTCTTTTCCGGGGGTGTCATTTCTGATTTTGGGGATAGCACCATATCTGTTCAAGTCTGGATCTTTTTCTGTCGGCCTTGTCCGGTCCTTCGAGGAATGACAGAGTGATACTCTTTGAAACCTAGGGAGTCTCCTGATGTTGATCCGGTTTCCTGCTTTTTCATCGTCTCTGCTTCTTGCTGGACTTGCTCTGATGCCAGCAGGTCTGGTGCCTACGGCCATGGCGGCCGGAACCGCCGAGAAACCCTGTGAGACGGACCTCTGCCGGAGTGTGCGTCAGTCCTGGGGTGCGGTGCGTCATGGGACGTCCAATGCCGCCGACTGGACGAAAACGGAGAGCGTTAAAGGTTGGAATGCCACGAAGAGCGGTGTTTCCGACGCTGCGCACTGGACTGGCAAGGAAGGCGAAAAGGGCTGGAAGGCGACCAAGAACGGCACCAAAGAGGCGGTGCATGCTACGGGAGCCTGGACGAAGAAGACGGCTCATAAGCTTGATCCGGACAGTCCTGCAAAGGCTCTGGACAGTAAAGCTGATTCAGCAGCTCAGTAAAACTAATCGGTGGCGCTGCGAAAAAAGGCCTGTCCCTTTCGGGGCAGGCCTTTTTCATGAGGGAACGGTCGCTTATTCCATGTGATGCTTATGGCCCGTCAGATCGGTCGTAAGCTGGGCGCGGGCTTCACCGTCTGGGTATTTTTCAGTGTGGAGATTGATGTAGCTCTGTCCGGCCTGGACTTCCTTGACCTGATCGGGCGTGAGCTGGAGCGTGCCGGTCATGCGGGTTGTATAAGGGCCATTGATCGGAGCGAGGACGCCAGCATCCTGACCTTCCGGAGCCGGGCCATGCAGATGGGCTGCCGTCACAGGGCCGGAGAGGCCGTTATCTTCGAAACGGTAGGTCAGAGTGTTCTTGATGGTATCCAGCATTGCGGATGCCGAACCCTTGATCGGGGCGGTCGCACCATGTTCGCCCTTGAAGGGGCCGAAGAGATGCAGCGTTTCCGCAGAAGCAGGCAGGGTAGTTACCGACAGGCCAAGGGCCAGTGTCGTCAGCAGAAGTCCAGTACGCATGGAAGTCCATCCTTGCAGAAGTTGGACAGACTGAACGTGTACTCAGGTTTCGAGTTCGGTATTCCAGTACAGATAATCGCGCCAGCTTTCGTGAAGATAATGCGGCGGGAAGGTCCGGCCGTTTTCCTGCAGGAGGCGGCTGCTGGGCTGAATGGGTTTGCGGTGCGGGTGCATGCCCAGTTCGCTTGGTAGTTTTGAGCCCTTGAGCAGGTTGCAGGGGCTGCAGGCAGTGACGACGTTTTCCCAGGTTGTGCGGCCGCCCCGAGCACGGGGGATGACGTGATCGAAGGTCAGTTCATGCGTGGGCAATCGGTCATGGCAGTACTGACACGAAAAATTGTCCCGCAGGAAAACGTTGAAACGGGTGAAGGCCGGCTTGCGGGCTGTTGGAATATAGTCCTTCAGCGCGATGACGCTTGGCAGACGCATGCTCTGGCTGGGGGAGTGGACGACGGCGTCTTCATATTCGGAGAGGACTGAGACGCGGTCGAGGAAGACGGCCTTGACGGCTTCCTGCCAGGACCAGAGCGAGAGCGGGAAATAGGACAGCGGACGGAAATCCGCGTTCAGGACAAGAGCCGGAAAATGCTGACCGCTGACGGACACCACACGCATCCTTTCTTCAAGGACGACACATGCGGGGGTTACGGCGCCGAATGAAAACGGGACAAACAGCGGGAAAACACGTGTCGTCGGCTTCTTTGAGAAAACTATTCCAGTAAACTGCGCGGATCGCAAGCAAACGCTGGTGACACATTCATGACGCCTCCCGCCACGACACGATTTGCGCCGAGTCCCACAGGATTTCTGCATCTGGGACATGTGGTCTCAGGGCTGTATTCGCGGTTCATGGCCGGAGAGACTGGAAAGTTTCTGATTCGTATCGAGGATATTGATACGACGCGTTGTACGCCGGAGCTGACACAGGCTTTGCGTGAAGATCTGGACTGGCTTGGGCTGGCATCAGACGGGCTGGTTCGGCGGCAGTCGGAGCATCTGGTGGAGTATCATGCCGTGTTGGCCAGCCTGCGGGAGCAGGGGCTGTTGTATCCGTGTTTCTGCACGCGGCGAGAGATTGCCGAAGCTGCGACGCAGATCGCTCCGGATGGGAGCCGCGTTTACCCCGGGATTTGTCGGCACGGCATGGCGCGGGAGGGGCGGGGGCGTGATCCGGTCTGGCGGCTCAATATGGGCCGGGCGCTGGATGTGTTGCAGGGCGTGCCGGATTGGCATGAGGCCGGGTGTGGGCGTGTTGCCGGGAAGGCCGATGCGTTCGGAGATATCGTTTTGGCGCGGCGGGATACGGGTGTGTCGTATCATCTGTGTGTCACGCATGACGATGCGCTTGAGGGCGTGACGACCGTGACGCGAGGGCGGGATCTGTATGAAGCGACGTCAGTCCAGCGTGTGTTGCAGGAGCTGATGGGATGGCCAGAACCGGCTTATGTGCACCACGCGCTCATTTTGGATGCTGATGGACACAAGCTGTCCAAGCGGGATGGCGCGGAAGGCGTGCGGGTTCTGCGGCAGGCGGGCTGGACGGCGGGGCAGGTGCTGAAGCACCCGCTGGTGCGGCAGGCTCTGGAGGCGAGCCTGCCGACAGGGGTTTATTCCGGTGGGTAGGTGCCAGGATAAGTGACGTCCTGCGATGGTCCCGGTGCGTGTGGGGCGCCTTTCTTGCCGCAGGCGGTCAGGCCGAGGGCCATGACTGCCATGCTGACGAGCAGCAGTGTTTTCATGCGGTTTCTCCCAATTTTGCGAGCCAGGCTTCGGCCTGATGCTTTACATTGGCCGGTGCGGTGCCGCCTTCGCTGGTGCGGGAGGCCAGAGAGGCCTCGACGGTCAGGACGTCGAAGACGCTCTTGTTGATCTGTGGTTCGACGGACTGCATTTCGTCGAGCGACAGGTCAGCCAGATCGCAGCCTTTTTGTTCCGCCATGCCGACCAGACGGCCAGTGACGTGATGGGCGGTGCGGAAGGGGACGCGCAGTTCGCGGACCAGCCAGTCGGCAAGGTCTGTGGCGGTAGAAAAGCCCATGCCCGCCACTTCGCGCATCCGGGTGGTATTGGCTTTCAGGTCTCGGATCATGCCGTCCATGGCCGCCAGCGAAAGTGTCATGGCCTCGGTGGCGTCGAAGACAGGTTCCTTGTCTTCCTGCGTGTCCTTGGCATAGGCGAGGGGCAGCCCCTTCATAACTGTCAACAGGCCCACAAAATCGCCCATGATGCGGCCGATCTTGGCGCGTACCAGTTCGGCGGCGTCCGGGTTGCGCTTCTGCGGCATGATGGATGAACCGGTCGTGAAGGCGTCCGACAGCGTGATGAAACCGAAGGGGGCAGAGGCCCACATCACGATTTCTTCTGCCAGACGCGACAGGTGCATAGCCTGAAGCGACAGGGCGGACAGGAATTCGAGTGCGAAGTCACGGTCCGAGACGGCGTCGAGGGAATTGGCAGTCGGGCGATCGAAATCCAGCGCTGCGGCCGTCATGCGGCGATCGATCGGGAAGGACGTACCGGCAAGAGCGGCCGATCCGAGCGGACATTCGTTCAGGCGGGCGCGGGCGTCGCGCAGGCGGCCGCGATCGCGCGACAGCATCTCGACATAGGCCAGAAGATGGTGGCCGAACGTGACCGGCTGGGCGACCTGAAGATGGGTGAAGCCCGGTATTGGCGTTGCGGAATGTTCCAGCGCACGGGTGGCGAGGGAGCGCATCAGGGAGGCGGTCTGCTCCTGAAGGCCGTCGATGGCGTCGCGGACCCAGAGGCGGAAATCGGTGGCGACCTGATCGTTGCGCGAGCGCGCCGTGTGCAGGCGTTTACCGGCCTCGCCGATGCGTTCGGACAGACGGGCCTCGATGTTCATGTGGATGTCTTCGAGGGCCGGGGAGAACTCGAAGCGGCTTTCGCCGATTTCCTGTGCGATGTCACCCAGGCCCTGGCGGATTTCGGCCAGTTCGAGCGCGGTCAGCAGGCCTACTTTCTGGAGCATGGCGGCGTGGGCGAGGGAGCCGCGGATGTCCTGTCGCCACAGGATTTTGTCAAATCCGATGGAGGCGTTGATCTCGCCCATGATGGCGGCCGGACCCGAGGCAAAGCGGCCACCCCATTGCGGATTGGCGGCTGTGCCTTCAAAGGATGTAGCGGCATCTGATTGTGTGTCGACAGGAGCGTTTTTCATGGGAACCGTAAACAGATGATTCGGAAGCAGATCGACCGGCGAACCCTTCTTGGAGGAGCCGCCAGCCTAGCTGCGGCGGCTTCCCTCTGCAATTGCGGGCTCGGGAATTCTGCCCGGGCGGCGGATGGTGTGCAGCCGATGCTGCCGTCGCTCAAGCCCGGCGCGCCCAGGCTGGAGCCCGTAAACTTCCAGCTTGTGGGCCCCGGGGGGACGGCACTTTCCCTGTCCACGATGAGAGGGCGGCCTTTTGTGCTGCATCTGTGGGCGACCTGGTGCCCGCCCTGCAGATTGGAGCTGCCGGCGCTCAATTCGTTCATCGAGAAAACAGGCTCGACCGTGCCCGTGATCCCAGTGGCCGTTGCCAGTCCGATGCCGAAAGTCATGGTCTTTCTGGCGCAGGGCAATCTGCCGCATATCGCGCCCTGGACGCTTGGGCAGCATGAGTTTTCCCAATGGTTCACATCCGGTGAGCCAAGCTTGCCCATGACCTGCGTGATTGATGCGCAGGGGCGGATGCGGGCTAGTGTTGAAGGGGAAATGGCGTGGGCCGCGCCGGAGAGTCGGGCGTCTCTGGAAAAGATCCTGTCGGATCTTCAGGCGTCCAAACCGGCGTGAGGGCTCGTCTGTCCGGTCGGCGGAGCATTCTTCTGGGGACGGTTGGACTGGCTGCTGCGGCGGGGTACGGCGCTGCGAGATTGGCTGGAACGGTGGTGCGGCCTGGTATGCCGATTTCTGATCTGACGCCGGGAAAAGCGGTTTCCGGGCCTATCGGGTTCGGGCTCGCTGGTCTGGGGAGTGCACGTTTTGTGCCGGCTTCGCGCCGGGGTGCGCCTTTCCTGCTGCATGTCTGGGCCACGTGGTGTTCGCCGTGCCTTCATGAACTGCCAGGGTTGGCGGCTTTCATGAAGGTATGGGGGCCGGACTGTCCGGTTGTTCCGGTAGCGGTTTCAAGCGGATCGCCGGAAGAGATTCATGCATTTCTGGAGCGTAATGACGTAACCGGGCTGCCCGTCTGGGCGGTGGTTGAGGATGATCTGAAGGCGTGGTGCGGTGACAGGGCACGTGCCATCCCCGTAACTTTTCTGATTGATGATGCAGGGTGCATGCGTGCAACGGCAGAGGGGGCACTGGACTGGGCGGCTCCCGGCGCGCCTGCCGCGCTGCGTCGTGTTTTTGCAGCGATGAGCGCCTGAGTCGCGATGTGACAGGCCTGCTTTAATGCAGGAATGGATTTCCAACATGACTTTTCCCCTGACACGTCGTCATCTTTTGGGAGAGAGTGGTGGCGTTCTTGCTTCGGGGCAGACTAGGTGGGTCTGGTGCAGCCCATCCGGTCAGTGCGTTCCGTTGATCTGAAAGAACTGACGCCGGATGTCATGTCCGTGCGGGGTGTATCGCGTTTGCTGACCCTGAACAGCAAAGGCGAGGTCGTCACGGAGTCCATTGGGAACGTGGACTGGTCTGCGGACGCTGTGAGGCATACTGTGCGGGCCTTGGCTTGATAGTAAGAGTGTGAAGTCCTGATGTCTGCTCCCCTTCTTGGCGCCAGTGATCCGGCGCCTTTTCTTCTTTTTCCTGAAAAAATGCCGTCGCCGTTCGTGTTCGTTAGCGATCACGCGGGTCGGGCAGTTCCGGATGCGCTGGGGGATATGGGGGTGCAGACCGAGGACTGGCAGCGGCACATCGCCTGGGATATCGGCATCGTGGGTGTAGGACGTGTCCTGCATGAACTGCTTGGGTCGGCGCTGATCGAACAGGTTTATTCCCGCCTCGTGATTGACTGTAACCGCGCGCCGGGCCATCCGACGTCCATGCCGCTTGTGAGCGACGGGACGCCGGTTCCAGCCAATCAGGCTGCGCAGGAAACGTGCCGGGCGAAGCGGGAGAAGGAAATCCTGCACCCATATCACGATACGATTGCTGAGGTTCTGGCTGAGCGTGGATCACGCCCGACGGCGCTGATCGCGTTGCACAGTTTTACGCCTCGGATGAACGGCAAGGACCGTCCCTGGCAGATCGGGATTTTGCATAATCAGGACAGTCGCATGGCCTCGATTGCTCTGGACCTGCTGCGTAAGGATGTGACGCTGTGTGTGGGCGACAATGAACCTTACGTTCTAACGGATACGTCCGATTATACGGTGCCACGGCATGCGGAAGCGGCGGGGCTGCCTTATCTTGAAATCGAGATCAGGCAGGACCTGATTGCCGAAAAAGCCGGACAGCGGGAGTGGGCTCGGCGTCTGGGCGCGCTACTGCCGAAGGTCTGGGAGACGTTGGTAGAGGGACCAGGCGTATGATTGACGGACACACGAAACTTGCAGGCGTCATGGGATGGCCGGTGGAGCATTCCCGTTCTCCGATGATGCATAACCACTGGTGTCGGGTGAATGGGGTGAACGGGGCTTATGTGCCGTTGCCGACTCATCCGGAGGGCTTTGATCAGGCCCTGCGTGGACTGGCAGCGGCTGGTTTTCAGGGCGTGAATGTGACCATCCCGCATAAGGAAGCGGCGATGCTGGCCTGTGATGAACTGACCTCGACGGCAAAGCGGGCCGGAGCGGTGAACACGATTTGTTTCGTGGCTGGACGGATCATCGGTGACTGCACGGATGGTACGGGGTTCTGCGATAATCTCAGCGCGCATGACGTGGCAATCGGTGGTCGTGCTATGGTTCTGGGTGCAGGCGGTGCCGCGCGGGCCGTGGCAGCAGCGCTGCTGGACCGGGGCTGTGAAGTTGTGATTGCCAACCGGACGCAGGAACGTGCGGAAGCACTGGTTGCGGCACTTGGCGGCGGTGAGGCTGTGGCCTGGTACGAATGGCCGTCACTGCTATCGGGCTGTTCACTGCTGGTGAATGCTACGTCGATGGGCATGGGGGGTAAGGCCAGTCTGGACTGGGATGCGGCGCTTCGGGAGGCCGCGCCAGGGCTGTGTGTGACGGATATTGTCTATACGCCGCGCGAGACGCCGCTGCTGCTGGCCGCTCAGGCGCGGGGGCTGCGGACGGTGGATGGTCTGGGGATGCTTGTTCATCAGGCGCGGGCCGGGTTTCGGGCATGGTTCGGGGTTGACCCTGAAGCAGACCGGACGACGTTCGATCTGCTGGCGACGAGCCTGCGCTGAAGCGTGAAGATTATTGGTCTGACCGGGGGAATGGCGGCCGGGAAAAGCACGGTTGCCGCGCTTTTCCGCAGGGCAGGCGTGCCGGTTTTTGATGCGGATGCGTGTGTCCGGGCGCTACAGGGTGAGCGGGGGAAAGCTGTGCCTCTGATCGCGCAGGCATTTTCGGGGGGCGTCGTTGATGGCCGTCTGGATCGCGCGGCGCTTCGTGAAGCTGTGCGGGGGCGTCCCGAGGAGTTGAAGCGTCTGGAAGCCATCATGCATCCGCTGGTCCGGGCCGAACGTGAGAGGTTTCTGAAGCAGTGCCGGGCGCGGCATGAACCGTTCTGTGTGCTGGATATTCCGCTGCTAATGGAAATTGGCGAAGACCGGCGTTGCGATGTGGTGGTGGTAGCCGAAGCTTCGATGGGCACGCGTTTGTCCCGGATCAGGCAACGCTGTCGTAGTGGGGGGGGGATGAGCGTGGCGGATGCCAAAGGATTGCTGGCCCGTCAGATGAGTGACCATGAACGCAGACGCCGGGCCGACATCGTGATACGAACCGGCCTGTCGCGTGGGCAGGCCGTCAGGCAGGTCCATGCCCTGTTGCACCGGCTTCGTGAGGCGTCATGAAACGATCCATCCTGTTCGATACGGAAACCACGGGCTTTGACCCGGATATGGGCGATCGAATCATCGAGATCGCGGCCCTCGAACTGATCGACGACCTGCCGACGGGGGAGGCCTATCACGTCCTGATCTATCCCGAGCGCGATATTCCGCCCGAGGCGACCAAAGTGCATGGGTTCCGGATTGAAGATCTGGAAGGAAAGCCAATTTTTGCCGAGGTGGCGGACGGGTTTCTGGAGTTTATCGGGGACAGTCCGATGATCGCTCATAATGCCCGGTTCGATTTCAAGTTCGTCAATGCGGAGTTGAAGGCCTGCGGTCGCGAGCCGCTCGATTACGCCAGCCGGGCCATCGATACGGTGGAAATGGCGCGGAAGAAATATCCCGGTCTGCCCGCCAGCCTCGATGCGCTGTGCCGACGCTTTGGTATCGACCTGTCGCAGCGTGGTACCCATAACGCGCTGCTGGACTGCAAGCTTCTGGCCGAAGTCTATGTCGAGCTGATGGGTGGGCGTCAGCGCGGTCTGGGTCTGGCGGGGCCAGCCCGCAGTCGCAGCATGACGGATGGGATCAACGCGCTGGCCAGTCGCTCGGCACGGAAAATGGCCCCGCCGACCGCGGAAGAGCTTCAGGTGCATGAAGCGTTCGTGAGCACCATCAAGGACGCGGTTTGGCATCGCGAATGATGCAGATTCTCTTCATCACGTCCAACCGTCTGGGCGATGCGGTGATTTCCACAGGCGTTCTGGATGCGTTGCAGAAGCGTTATCCGGCAGCGATGTTCACGGTGGTCTGCGGCCCTGTAGCAGCGGGGCTTTTTGAAGCGGACCCGCGATGTGAGCGCATCATCACTATGGAAAAGCGCCGGCATGACCGGCACTGGTTTGAACTGTGGCGCGCCTGCTATCGGACGCGCTGGTTTATGGTTGTGGATTTGCGCGGTTCGCTGATCGGACTGACATTGCGGGCGCGCCGTCGGATTATTGTGCGTGGCGGGCGCCGTCCGGGTTTGCGGGTCGAACAGCTTGGGGAGGCGCTTGGATATCGCAGGACGCCCATGCCGCGTGTCTGGACTTCGGAAAAGCAGCGGGCAGAGGCTGTTGCGACCTTGTCTGAAGGGCGGTGGCTGGCACTGGGACCAACGGCAAACTGGGATGGGAAAATCTGGCCGCCCGAGCGCTTTGTGGAACTGGCTCAGGCGCTGAAGGCGAAAAATCTGCGTCCTGTCGTGTTTTATGGCCCTGGTGAGGGAGAGCGCGCACGGGCGGAGCCGGTACTGAAGGCGTTGCCAGAGGCTCTGGACCTTGGCGGAGATAAATCGCTGGGCGAGGTTGCTGCGCTGCTTCAGCTTTGTGCCCTGTTCGTGGGCAATGATTCCGGATTGATGCATCTGGCTGCTGCTGCGGGGACGCCGACGCTGGGGCTGTTCGGGCCGTCGCGGGCCTCGGAATATGCGCCGGCCGGGCGGTTTGCGCGGTTTGTGGAGGCACCGGGTCCGGAGGGTGATGCTCCCATTGAAGGCTTGAGTGTTGCCGCTGTGCTGAAAGTCGTGAAAGAAATCCTGCGTGAAAAAGACACGTGTGGTTCGGACAGGTGTTCGGACTGACTTGATGCCCTGTCGGTCATGGCCGATAGAAGACAGATGAAGTCTGCATCGTCCAATGGATACCGGGGTCGTGTGGCCCATGTGATGGCTGGGGCTCCAAGAGGCGGCGCAGAGCTGTTCTTCGAGCGCCTGACAATGGCCCAGACGCGGGATGGCCGTCCCGTTCAGGCGCTGATCCGGCAGGATGAAGGCCGGGTTGCACGGCTTGAGGAGGCGGGGGTCGAGACGCAGTCCTTCCGGTTCGGCGGTCTGCTGGATCTGCGGACCACGCCGGGGCTTCGGCGCAGTCTCAAAGCGTTCAGGCCGGATGTCGTCGTGGCGTGGATGAGCCGGGCCGCACGGCTGGTACCGTCAGGGCCATGGCAGATTGCCGGGCGTCTGGGCGGGTATTATGACCTGTCGAATTATCGCCGTTGCGACCATTTGATCGGCAATACGCGCGGTTTGGCGGAGTGGATGCGGGCGCAGGGCTGGGCGGCCAATCGTGTACATCATCTGCCTAATTTCGCGACGGATTTTTCTTCGGTGACGCCACAGCGGCCCGCGTTTTTGCCGCCGAATGTGCCATTTGCCCTAGCGCTGGGGCGTCTGCATGAGAATAAGGCCTTCGATGTGCTGATCCGGGCGATGAAGCATCTGCCGGGTGTGCATCTGGTCATTGCGGGCGAAGGGCCAGAGCGTCCTGCGCTTGAGGCGCTGGCAAAGGCGGGAAATGTTACGGATCGTGTTCATCTCCCTGGCTGGATCGCGCAGAGCGGGCCCTGGCTGCGGGCGTGCGATGTTCTGGTCTGTCCGTCCCGGATTGAGCCGCTGGGCAATGTCGTGATCGAGGCGCTGTCGGCCGGAGTGCCGGTTGTGGCGAGCAATATTCAGGGGCCGCAGGAAATCCTTGAAGGGTCGCAGGATGGTTTGCTGGCCGAGGTCGAGAACGAGCGTGATTTTGCTGCGCAGATCGGCACTGTTCTGGATGATGAGTCTGTTGCGCAGACTCTTTCCATGAACGGGCGGGCGCGGTTCGAGCGGGAGTTTGCCCAGGGCGTTGTTATGGCGCGATGGTCGGCTTTTCTGGACGGAGTGCGCGCCTGATGTGCGGAATTGCGGGTCTTTCCTGTCTGCCCGGGCATCATCCCGATCAGCAGGCGCTGGAGCGTATGTCCCAGGCCATTTTCCATCGTGGGCCGGATGGGGAAGGGCGGTTGGATCTTGGTGGGGCGGCGTTGCGTCACCGTCGGCTGTCTATCGTTGATATCGCGGGGGGAGCACAGCCGTTCAGGCTTGGCGCGGCGGCACTGGTCGCGAACGGTGAGATCTATAATGACCCGGCCATTCGCAGACGCTTTCCCCAAAACTGTTTTCAGACCCAAAGCGACTGCGAACCGCCTTTACATCTGTGGCTGCATGATGGGGTGGGATACACGCATGAACTGCGGGGCATGTATGCCATTGCGATCGTCGAGAACGAGCACGGGCGGCATGAGATGGTGCTGTCGCGCGATCCGTTCGGTATCAAGCCGCTTTATATCGCGGCTTATGAGGGTGGCATCGCGTTTGCGTCTGAGCCGCAGGCGCTGCTGGCAGGCGGGTTTGGTAAGCGTAGTGTTCGGGATGGCGCGCGTGACGAACTGATGCAGCTTCAGTTCACGACGGGGCAGGACATTATTTTCGACGGCATTCGTCGGCTTCTGCCCGGTGAGACACTCCGGATCGTGGATGGGCGAATCGTGGAATCGCGGCGGCGGCATGTTCTGCATGAAGCGCGGGATACGATTCCGACTCGTCTGACCGACGAGCAGGCGCTGGCGAGGTTGGACACAGCACTGCTCGACAGCGTGTCGGCGCATTTGCGGGCGGATGTGCCACTTGGGCTGTTTTTGTCAGGCGGGATCGACAGTTCGGTTATTATGGCGGCTGCGCACCGTCTTGGGTTGCCGCATCCGCGTACGTGGACAGCGCGCTTCGATGCTGGAAAAGCGGATGAGTCCGCTGATGCCGCAGCATTGGCGGCGTCTGTTGGGGCCAAGCATCATGTGCTGACCGTCACGGAAGACATGGTTTGGCGTGATCTGCCATCCATCGTGGCGTGCATGGATGATCCGGCCGCCGATTATGCTGTCATCCCGACATGGTTGCTGGCGCGTGAGGCGCGAAAAGACGTGACCGTTATTCTCAGCGGTGAGGGTGGGGATGAGCTTTTTGCAGGTTATGGCCGCTATCGGCGCGTTATGAAGCCTTGGTGGAAGGGCGGGCGGGCGCCGTACCGGTCCGGGACGTTCGGCAAGCGCTTTGCAGAGCATGGGCGGCAGTGGCGGCGCGGGATTGCCACGACGGAACTGGCTCTAGGCGTTTCAGGTTTGGAAGGCGCGCAGGCGCTGGATATTGCGGAATGGCTGCCCAATGATCTGCTGCTCAAGCTGGACCGATGTCTGATGGCTCATTCGGTTGAGGGGCGTACGCCGCTGCTGGACCCGGTGGTAGCCAAGGCGATCTGGCCGCTGCCGGAGCACTTCAAGGTGCGGGACGGTTACGGTAAGTGGCTTCTGCGGCGCTGGCTTCAGGATGCGCTGCCGCAGGCCCGTCCATTCGCGCCGAAGCAGGGCTTTACTGTTCCGGTTGGCCTATGGATCGAGAAACAGGCACATCGTCTGGGACCACTGGTCGCACGACAGCCCTGCATCCGGGCGATGATGCCCGCAGCCGACGTGGAGCGTCTTTTCGCCCGAGCCAGTCAGCGCGGTGTAGCGCGGCAGGCCTGGACGCTGCTGTTTTTCGCGCTGTGGCATCGTCATCATATCGAAGGGGTTCCCGTGGACGGGGATACATTCGAAACTCTCTCGCGCGCTTTATGAGTGTCTTACTGATTTGCAAGGACGGAACATGCATTACGATCTGATCATCCGCGGCGGAAGCTGCGTTTTTCCATGGGGCGAGGCCGAAGCGGATATCGGTGTGCGGAATGGAAAAGTGGCGTCGCTGTCTGTCGGATCGGCGGACGAGGCGAGCCGGGTGATCGATGCACGCGGCCTGCATGTCCTGCCCGGACTGATCGATGCGCATGTTCATCTGCGCGATCCGGGCAAGCCCGAGGTCGAGACGCTTGAGACTGGGACGCGGGCTGCGGCGCTGGGCGGTATCGCTACGGTTTTCGACATGCCAAACACCTCCCCAAGTGTGACGGACGTGACGATGATCGACTGGAAGCGCGATCATATCCGCAAGACGGCACACGTCGATGTCGGTATCTATGTCGGCGCGACCCGTGAAAATACGCCGGATCTGGCAACGCTGGAACAGCAGCCGGGCGTGTGCGCGGTGAAGGTTTTTGCCGGATCGTCTACGGGCAATCTGATGATCGAGGACGATGCGGGGCTGGAAGCGGTCATGCGCTCGGGACACCGTCGCGTGGCCTATCATTCCGAGGACGAATATCGTCTTCAGGCCCGTAAACCGATGTTCCATGAAGGCCAGCCTTACGAAACGCACAGCGTCTGGCGGGATGTGGAATGTGCGTTTCTTGGTACGCGCCGCATCATGGCTCTGGCGCGCAAGACCAACCGTCCGGCGCATATCCTGCATGTCTCGACAGCCGAAGAGCTGGACTATCTGGCGGATTACCGTGATATTTCCACGGTCGAGGTTCTGGTGAACCATCTCACACAGGTGGCGCCGGAATGTTACGAAAAGCTCGGTGGCCTTGCCGTCATGAACCCGCCGCTGCGGGACAGGTCGCACTGGGAAGCAAGCTGGAAGGCCGTTCGGGATGGTCGGGTGGACGTGGTTTCGTCCGACCATGCTCCGCATCCGCTTGAGGCCAAAAAGCTACCCTGGCCGAAATGTCCGGCGGGTCTGACGGGGACGCAGACGATCGTGCCGGTCATGCTCGATCATGTGAATGCGGGGCGCCTGTCGCTGTCGCGTCTGGTGGATCTGATGGCGGCAGGGCCAGCACGGGTTTACGGTTTGCAGACCAAGGGGCGGATGGCCGTTGGATTCGATGCCGATTTCACGCTCGTGGACATGAAGGCTGAGCGCGAAATTACCAATGACTGGATCGTCACGCCTGCGGGTTGGACGCCGTTCGATGGCACGCGTGTCACGGGCTGGCCGATGGCCACAATCGTGCGTGGAACGGTCGTGATGCAGGACAATGAGGTTTCGGGTGCGCAAACCGGTGAGCCTGCCAAATTTGCGCCTTGATCTGGGCGTAGGGCGCGCAACGCTTCGAACAGGAAAGGGAGCTGTATGAGACGTTGCGTTGCCGCCAGCCGTAAGGCGGTGCTGTTTGGTGTGGTTTTTTCTGGGATCGCCGCTGTCGGGTCGGCCAGTGCGGCCGAAGCGGCCTGGACCGCTTCAAAATGTGGTGCCGAGCCTCAGGCACCTGCGGTCAAGGCTGCGACGGTCGCCCAGTATAATGAGAGCGTGGATCGCGTGACGGCCTATGAAAAGGCGGCCCGCGTTTACAATGCGTGTGTTGCGGCTCAGGCCAACCGGGAAGAGACGGCGATCAGTCAGGAAGCAAGCGCGCGGATTTCCCACGTCCATGCGGGTAGCGCGGCTGTGCAGTCTCATATCGCGGCGTCCTTTCAGGCGCTGTCCAGCAATCTGGCCGCTGCGAGCCGTAAACTGGGCCATCACTGACGCTTTGCAGGGCGCGTCGTGATTTTTACTGCCCCATGCGTCCCTGATTCTGAGTCGGAGTCAGGGATGTGGGGCCGGCATAGGTCTGACGGGCGACATTGGGCATGAGATCGGGACGTGCCCAGCAGGTTGTGCCCTCGAAGCCTGTGGTGCAGTAGGGCTGCGGCGGCGGTGGCCCCGCCGGCCGGGCGCAGAAACTTTCGTCATCGTACAGATAGGCCGTGTTGCAGTCCTTCCCCGTGACGGCGGAAGCGATGCGATCTGGCGCACAGCCTCCAAGCGCGCAGAACGCTAAGGGAAGCAGCAGAAGCAAGGCAGGCTTTTTCATAGCCGTCAGAATGCTTCCGGTGCGGTTAAGGAAGTCTGAATGTCGGCCGGATTTTCTGCCGTGATACCGTTTTTCACAGTCCATGGACTGTTTCAGCTAACCTTAAGATGTGTGAAGCGTTTGCCGCAACGGTGCGGCGCCTGTATGGTCGCGCAAACAGTTTGAAGACCGATCCAGCAGGGGACCAGGTGGCAGACGATTTCATCACGCAGGTGAACGAAGAAATGCAGGCGCAGCGGTTGCGAGCCATGGCACGGCGCATAGGCGCTGTGGTGGGCGTCGTGGCCCTGTTTGGAGCCATCGGTGGTGGTGTGTGGGGCTGGAACAGTCATGCGCGCCATGCAGCACAGCAGGCGGCATCGGCACGGTACTTTACCGCCATGACGGCGCTGTCCGATCCCAAGCATGACGCCGCGGCCACCCAGAAGGCTACCGCGACCTTCCAGGATCTGGCGGAGCATGGTCCGGTGGGCGTGCGCTCCTATGCCGCGCTGCGTCTGGCCGATCTGCAGAGCCAGGCTCACCAGACAGACGCGGCATTGAAGACGTGGCAGGGCGTGGCGGATGATAACGCTGCCGATCCCGCCCTGCGGGATATGGCGCGCTACATGAGCCTGAACTCGCGGACTGCAACGGCTGATCCGAAGACGCTCCGTCCGGGCTATGAAGCCCTTGCGCAGGGCGGTGGTGCCTGGGCTCCTCTGGCTCAGGAAGGTCTTGTTGCGCTTGACCTGCGCCCCGGCGCGACGGCGGACCAGCAGAAGGAAGCCCGGCGCCTCCTGACGCAGATCGTTGGCAGTGAAAACGCGACCGAAGGGGTTCGTGCGCGTGCGCAGGCCCTGCTCGAGACATTTGGAGACGCTGGTTGATGCGCCGTCCTGTTCTTTCCCGCTCTTCTCTCTCCGTGAACCGCTTTATGGGGCGTCGTGGTCTTCTGCGGGCGGCCTGCTCGGGCACTGCCCTGGCTGTTCTGGGCGGGTGCAGTCTGTTTGAAGACGATACGAAGCCGCCTCTGGCCGGACATCGCGTGGACGTACTGTCCACGGGCGCCGGGCTGACGGTCGATCATGAAGATCATACACCGATCAACCTTGGCCCGGTTCAGCCTGTGCGGGAATGGCTGCAGGAAGGGGGGCGGCCGTCCCATGTTGCCGTGAATGCGGCATGGAATGGTCCGGATCTGGCATGGAGCCATTCGGTCGGTGCGCCGACAGACCCATCGAGTTTTCTGGCAACGATCGCGATCATGCCGACTAACCGGGGCGCGATCCAGTCACCTCCGGTCATCGGCAACGGTCATATCTACACGACGGATGCGCAGGGCGTGGTGAAGGCCTGGACCTGGCCGGAACGCCGTCATGTCTGGACGCGTCAGCCTGCCACGGCCAGAAGCCGTTCGACCAATATTGGTGGCGGCCTCGCCCTTGATGGGGACACACTCTACATCGTGGATGGTGTGGCTCAGGCTCTTGCTGTTGAAGCTCTGACGGGCAAGGTGAAATGGCGCGTCAGCACCGAAACTCCGGGCCGTTCCGCACCGACGATCGCGGAAGGCCTCATGGTCTTCGGAACGATTGATGAGCGTCTGATCGCGCTGAATGCCAATACCGGTCATCAGGTCTGGACGTATCAGGCGACCGCATCCGACACTGTGATTTTCGGGCAGTCCGCCCCAGCTTTCGTGGATGGCGTCATCCTCGCGGGCTTTGGCAGTGGTGATCTGGTTGCGCTGCGTGCGGCGTCGGGCGAGATGGTCTGGAGTGACAGTCTCGGCGGCTCCAACGGTATGGGCGCCATGCTCGATTTCTCCTGTATCCGGGGGGCACCGGTCATCAAGGACGGAACGGCCTATGCCGTGTCCATGTCGCGCGTGCTGGTGGCGATCGACATGCGTTCGGGCCGCCGTCTGTGGGAACGTGAGGTCAGTGGACAGAGTCCTATAGCGATCTGTGGCGACTGGATGTATGTCCTGTCCACGGATCAGCAGATTGCCTGTCTGGATCGTCTGTCCGGGCATGTGCGCTGGATCACGCAGTTGCGTCGCTTTGTCCGCGTTGATGTGGAAAAGAATGCGATTTCCTGGGTGGGTCCGCTTCTCGTGAACGGCAAGCTGATCTGCTTCTCCACCTTTCCGAAAGAAGGCATGGCTGTCCTGAATGCCGTGACCGGAAAACTTGAACTGACCCGTAAGACTCCCGCCCCGTGTCAGGTTCAGCCGATCGTCTGTGACGGTCATGTACTGACCCTGTCCCAGGACGCCGTTCTGCGGGCCTATGGCTGAACGAATGACCTCTGAGAACCTGCCCGTTGTTGTTATTGCCGGGCGCCCGAATGTCGGGAAATCCACTCTGTTCAACCGGCTTGTCGGCCGTCGTCAGGCGATCGTGTCCGACATGCCGGGCGTTACGCGCGACCGCAAGGAGGGCGAGGCCCTTCTGCGAGGCCGTCGTGTCCGGCTGATTGATACGGCCGGACTGGAGGAAGCCGCACCAGATACGCTGTATGGGCGGATGCGGGCTTCGTCCGAGTCTGCTGTTGCGATGGCGGATCTGGTGCTGTTCTGCATTGATGCGCGCTCGGGCATTACGCCGGCGGATGCGCATTTTGCGAGTTGGTTGCGACGTCAAAACCGTCCGGTTCTGCTGATCGCCAATAAGGCGGAAGGGCAGGCGGGGACAAATGCGGCTCTTGAAGCCTATTCGCTGGGATTGGGAACGCCGCTGGCACTGTCTGCGGAGCATGGCGAAGGCATTGCCGATCTCATGGGTGAGATTGCCGAGCGTCTACCGCCGGCGGAAAAATCCCGTCGTCGTGAGGCTCCGAGGGCCGAAGGCGAGGAGGGTGAAGACGAGCGTCCGGCTGGTCCGCTGCGTCTGGCGATTATTGGTCGTCCGAATGCAGGAAAGTCCACGCTGCTGAACTGTCTGCTGGGCGAAGAGCGGATGATTACAGGTCCAGAGGCTGGCCTGACGCGCGATTCCATTGCCGTGACCCTGCATGACGAGCATGGCGAGATCCGGCTGGTCGACACGGCGGGAATGCGCAAGCGTGCCCGTGTCGAGCAGCATCTTGAGAGAATGTCCGTCTCGGCTTCCATCGAAGCTCTGAAAATGGCGGAAGTGGTCGTGCTGGTGATTGATGCGACGCTTGGCGTGCATGAGCAGGATCTCCAGATTGGCCGTCTGATCGAGCGTGAGGGCCGGGCCTGCGTTATCGCTCTGAATAAATGGGATGCGGTCGAGGACCGGAATGCGACCAAGAAGGCGATTCTGGACCGGTTGGAAATCTCGCTGGCCCAGGTGCGTGGCATTCCGGTTGTGACGTTCTCCGCGCTGACGGGAGCGGGCGTGCATCGTCTCCTTCCGGCCGTTCGGGAGGTTTATGAGATATGGAATTCGCGTGTCTCCACGGGTGAATTGAACCGCTGGTTTGAGGATGCGCTTGAGCGTCATCAGCCGCCGCTCGTGGACGGTCGCCGTCTTAAGCTGCGGTACATGACGCAGGTGAAGGCGCGCCCACCAACATTCCTACTGTTCGGCACGCGGGCGGAGCAGCTTCCGGATTCCTACAAACGCTATCTGGTGAACGGACTGCGTGAAACGTTCCACATGCCGGGAGTCCCGGTGCGTCTGCAGTTGCGCGGAACGAAAAATCCTTACGCGGAAAAGTGATTTTCTGTTCGTTTGGATATAGACCACACCCCTGATCGGTCATTAATACAGGACCGGCTGTTTCCGATTTCGGAACGTTCGGTCCTGTCCCCTTGAATAAGGGTGTGTTTCGGGGGAGGTAACTACGGGTATGGTTGGGATTGCTTCGTCTTCCAGTGAGGGGCTGTCTACGCAACAGTCCCGTAGCACGGCACGGGCGACAACCCTTGGTATTCTGGCCGCGCTGGCTGGGCTGATGTTCGGCCTTGATACCGGAGTCGTTGCCGGTGCGCTGCCGTTCATTGCAACCGATTTCCATGCCGGCGATGCCCTCCAAGGCTGGATTGTCTCGTCGATGATGGCCGGGGCGGCAGTCGGGTCACTGTTTGCCGGACGCATCTCGGTTCGGTTCGGCCGCACGGGCGCCATGTTGGGGGCGGCGATCCTGTTCCTGCTTGGAACACTGCTCTGCGCCCTTGCGCCCGGGGCAGCAGTCATGATCGTCGGACGCCTTTTCCTTGGGCTTGCAGTTGGTGTGGCTGCCTTTGCCGCCCCGCTCTACATTTCCGAAATTACGGTCGAATCCGTCCGCGGTGCCATGATTTCGTTCTATCAGCTCATGGTTTCCCTCGGGATTTTTCTCGCATTCGTTTCCGACAGCTTACTGGCTTCGGGCGGCCACTGGCGTTGGATGCTCGGCGTCATGGCATTGCCGGCCAGTTGCTTTCTTGGAATTGTCCTGATCCTGCCGCACAGCCCTCGCTGGCTGATGATGCGCGGGGAAAAAGAGCGTGCGCGGCGCGTCCTGCAGAGCCTGCGCTCGGATGAGGAAGTGGCCGAAGCGGAACTGGTCGACATCCAGTCACGCCTGCAGAAAAGCAGCGATGCGGGTCTGGGGCTTTTCAGGAGTAATCCCAATTTCCGCCGCACCGTCTTCCTGGGCATGCTGCTCCAGATCATGCAGCAGCTCTCGGGGATCAACGCGCTTTTGTATTACGCCCCGCGCGTCTTTCAGGCGGCTCATTTCGGGACGAACGCGTCCATCTGGGCTACCACTCTTGTGGGCCTGACGAACATGGCGCTGACCGGAGTGGCGATTGCGTGCGTCGACCGCTGGGGACGGCGTCCTTTGCTGATCCTCAGTTGCGGTATTGCTGCATTTTCGTTGGTAGGGGTCGGGACATTGCTGGCCATCGGCGCGCAGAGCTTCGGGTTACAGCTTCTGCTGTGCGGATTCGTTCTTCTGTTCGTCGCGGGTTTTGCCATTGGCGAGGGCCCCCTGGTCTGGACGCTGTGCTCGGAAGTTCAGCCGACGCGTGGTCGGGATTTCGGGATCGGTTGCTCCACAGTGACCAACTGGGCCGCGAACTGGGCCATTTCCAACATGTTCCCGCTGGGCATGGCGATGATGGGAGCGTCCTCTACGTTCCTGCTGTTTGCCGTCTTCAATGGTCTTTTTATTCTTGTGACCGTATTGTTCGTTCCCGAAACGAAGGGCGTCTCGCTCGAGAGACTGGAAGCCAATCTTTTTGCAGGCAGGCGCCTGCGTGATTTGGGGCGGTAAAAGAATGACGGCGACGACGGAAGACGGTCCTCAAGAAGAGTACGATGCTAAACGCCATGCCGGGCTGTATGGAGCCCAGCGCTTCAAGGCAATGTCGGCCGTGCTTCTGGCGCTCCTTCTGTCGGTTCTGGACTATGCGATCGCGAATGTGGCTCTGCCGCTGATTGCTGAGGATCTGCATGCGTCGTCTTCGCGGGCCATCTGGGTCGTTAATGCTTATCAGCTCGCCAATCTGTCCTGCCTTCTGCCGCTGGCGTCGCTGGGCGCGCGTGTCGGGTTCGCGCGACTGAGTCAGTTTGGGATCTTCCTGTTCCTTATTGCGTCCGTTGCCTGTGCCCTGTCACAAAATCTGTTGGAGCTGACGCTCGCGCGGGCGCTTCAGGGTATGGGCGGCGCCTGCATCATGAGCGTGAACTTTGCTCTCATCCGTTTTATTTACCCGCATAAGGAGTTGGGGCGCGGGATTGCGCTGAACGGGTTGTTCGTGGGAATCGGCGTGGCGCTTGGTCCGTCCCTAGGATCGCTGATCCTGTCTGTTGCGAGCTGGCCTTGGATTTTCTGGATCAATCTTCCTCTGGCTCTGGTGGCTCTGGCGTTGGCTCATTCCGCGCTTCCCCAGACCCCGCGGAGCGATATCCCCACTGATATGGTCGGCTCGCTTTTGACTATGGCTTCGTTTGCGCTGACCGGTGTTGGTCTGGACGGGTTGATGCATGCCGATTTCCTGTCGGGCGGCGTCGTGACGTTCGCGGGAGGGCTCTGCTGGGCGATGCTGCTGCATTACCAGCGCGAGAGGCTGGAGCCGATTGTGCCGGTTGATCTGCTGGCGCGCAGGCCATTCCTGCTGGCCTGTCTGGTTGGGTTTCTGGGGTTTGTGGCCTCCAATCTTTATATCGTGGCGATGCCGTTCACGCTGGCGACCGTTTTCCACCGTGGACCCGGGACAATCGGGCTTTTGATTGCGCCTTGGGCTGTCGGAGTGGCGACGATGTCCTTTGCGGTCAGTCGTCTGGCGGATCGTTTTCCGGCGTCGGTACTTTCCTCGATTGGTCTGCTTATTACGGCGAGTGGGTTCTGTCTGTTGTGGTTTCTGCCGACAGATGCTGGCAACTGGGCCATCGCCTGGCGGACGCTGTTTGCCGGATGCGGGTTTGGACTGTTCCAGCCCCCCAATAACCGTGCGATCATGGTGAGCGCGCCTCCGGGCCGTGAGGGTGGAGCGAGCGGCATGCTCTCAGTTGCGCGGCTGGGCGGTCAGACAACGGGGGCATTGCTCGTGGCCGGACTGTTTACGGTCTTTCCTCATCCGGCTTTCATCTGTCTGGGGACCGCGATGATGGTGGCGTTTACGGGAGCCACACTCAGCCTGGGGCGGAAATATCTCGCAGCCTGAAAAGTGTGGTGGCGCGCTGATCCGCGCTCTCCAGCTCCTGCGTGACCGGAACTGTTTGTCGGGTCAGCACTTCGAGTGGCATTGACGGCGCGTAGTGACGACCCGGATCACAGAGCCAGACTTCGCAGGTTTTCGAACACTCCAGCAGCCAGGGCACGATCCGCGCGGCCATGGCCTCGTTGTAACAGACATCTCCGATGAGCAGCAGGTCGCAGTCGGCGATTGTTCCGATCAGGTCTCCGGGGGCGGGAGTGATGGTCACGTTGTTGAGGCGTGCATTCAGAGCTGTGGCTTCCAGGGCCATGGGGTCGATATCGTTGGCCTGAACTTCGGACGCACCCGCCAGGGCAGCGGCAATGGCGGCAAGGCCGCATCCGCAGGCTACATCAAGAACGCGGCGCTCCCGGACATATCCAGGGTTGTCGAGAATAAAGCGTGCGATGAGCTGGCTGCCGGGCCATGCGAAGGCCCAAAAAGGCGGCTCAATGCCGATCTGTTCGAGATAGACTTCGCTGGCCTGCCAGATGGGTGTGATTTCGGTCGCCAGGTGAAGGGAAATCTCCGGTACGATCATGGCCTGTGCGATGGCAGTGTTGTCGCGGATGAAACCGGTGGGATTGCTCAGGGCTATGCTCATCCGAAAAATCTTGCGGCAACGAATCCGGCAGCGAGCACAAATCCGATGGGCACGTTGCGACGAAATTCGATGAGGCAAGCAGGGGCATCGTAAGGGTTCAGTACGCGGACCTGCTGGAGCAGCATTGCGGTCGCAACGGCGAGGAAGGGCCAGAAGGTCCAGTGTAGATGCGCGTGAATGGCGACGAGTGCCAGCGCCAGAAGCATGAGGCTGTAGCAGCTGGCGATGAACGGGCGGGCACTTTTTTCCATCAGGCGGGAGGTGGAGCGGACGCCGATGCGGGCGTCATCATCCATATCCTGAAAACCATAGATTGTGTCGAATCCGAGTTGCCAGAAAATGACGGCACCGTAGAGCAGCAGGCCGTTACCATCGAGCGTTCCCGCTGCGGCTGCGTATCCCATGGGAGCGCCGAATCCGAAGGTAAAACCCATGACCAGCTGCGGCCACCAGGTGACGCGCTTGGCTGCCGGATACAGGGCGACGAGCAGGAGCGCGAGCGGGGCAAGGGCCCAGCAAACGGGCGGCAGGCAGACGAGCACGCCTAGCCCGATCAGCAAAAGGGCGACCAGCAGGAGCAGACCCTGTTTCAGGGATAGTGCCCCGCTGGCTAGGGGGCGACCTGCGGTGCGGGCGACCTTGGCGTCGATGTCGCGGTCCCAGATGTCATTCACGACGCATCCGGCCGAGCGCATGACGAGCGAGCCGAATGCGAACAGCGCCGTGTCGATCAGGCGCGTCTGAAGCGATGCGTGAGGCGCAAGGAACAAACCCCATACGCCGGGCAGGAACAGGAGCCATGTTCCGACCGGACGGTCGAGACGGGCGAGTAGGGCGTAGGAGCGCCATGGCTCGGGCAGGCGCGCAATGCGGCCGGTCAGCTGAATATCGGTATGGGCGCGGGTCTGGCTCATGGGAGATGTGATGCTGTGCGGACATGCTTCCGTCAATGGGCGAGGCGCGCTATCGGAAAAGGATGAGCCGATCTGACCCCCGTCTTTACGTCCCTGTGTCTGCAACAGCCTTCGCGGAAGGCCAGACTGTTCCGCTTCCACCGGGACAGGCCCATTATCTGGGCAACGTCATGCGGCAGGGCATAGGCAGTGCTGTCCGTGTGTTCAATGAGCGTGACGGCGAGTGGGTGGCAGAAATTGCGGCCCTGAAAAAAGACAAGGGAACTGTCCTGCTGCATCGCTGCGAGCGGACTCCGGCTTCGACGCGAGGTGTGGAACTGCTGTTCGCGCCGCTCAAGCGGGATGCGACGGAACTTGTCATCCGGATGGGAACCGAATTGGGCGTGACGCGCTTTCGGCCAGTTGTGACGGAGCGGACCAATACGCACCGCCTCAATCTGGAGCGACTGTCGGTGATTGCAATCGAAGCAGCCGAGCAGTGCGAGCGGCTTGATGTTCCAGAGATTCTGCCGCCTGAGTCGCTGCGGGCGGTGCTGGCGGACTGGCCGGACGATCGTCCGCTTTTTGCTGCTCTGGAACGTCGTCCGGGTGAGGATGCGACTGTGCAAGCGGTAGCTCTGCTGATCGGGCCGGAGGGCGGCTTCTCCGAGGCGGAAGTGGAGCTTCTGCGGCGGCATCCTGCCGTTCATGCACTCAGTCTCGGGCCGCTGGTACTGCGGGCGGAAACGGCCGTGTGCGCGGGGCTGGCCCGTCTTGCAGAGGGAGCCGAGGGCGCTGCCTGAGGGTGACAGAACCGTCGGACCTGCTACAGTTCAATCATTATCGAACAACGAATTCAGACCGAGGCCAAACGTCATGTCCAATCCCGGCACGTCCAATACTGCGTCGATCGAAAGCCGGGCGCAGCTCGTCGAGGCGATCTCACGGGGTTGCAAACCGCAATCTGAATGGAAGATCGGGACCGAGCACGAAAAATTCGGCTTCATTCTTCCGCACGATGCTGACGGACGCGCTCCTCTGTCGCCGCCGCCTTACGCGCCGCGTGGAATCGGGGCATTGCTGGAAAAGCTTCAGGGGCCGGATTGGTCGCCGATCATGGACGGCGAAAACCTGATCGGATTGAAAGGGCAGAACGTACAGGCTGGGCGGGCGATTTCTCTTGAACCGGCCGGGCAATTCGAGCTTTCGGGCGCACCGGTTGTGTCGCTTCAGGAAACGGAAGCAGAGATTCAGGAGCATTACGATCAGGTCCGTGGTCCGGCTGCGGAACTGGGTCTTGGCTTCCTGCCGTTCGGCTTTCAGCCGCTCTGGTCGCGCGATGAGATGCCGTGGATGCCCAAGAGCCGCTATGCGATCATGCGCAATTACATGCCGAAGGTCGGCACGCTTGGCCTCGACATGATGACGCGGACCTGCACGGTTCAGGTCAATCTCGATTTCAGCGACGAAGCCGATATGGCGCGCAAGATGCGGGTATCACTGGCACTTCAGCCCATAGCGACGGCGCTGTTTGCGAATTCACCCTTCATTGAGGGTAAGGCCAATGGTCTGCTGTCCAACCGTGCGCGGATCTGGACCGATACGGACAACCAGCGTTCGGGACAGCCTTCGGTGTTCTTCGAGGACGGGTTCGGTTTTGAACAATATGTGGACTGGGCGCTCGATGTGCCGATGTATTTCGTCTCGCGTGAGGGGAAGAACATCGACGTGGCAGGCTGCTCGTTCCGTCGCTGGCTCGCTGGAGACATTCAGGAGCCCTTGAAGGGTCTGACGCCGACGGTTGGAGACTTTGAAGACCATCTGACGACGGTTTTCCCGGATGTGCGTCTCAAGCAGTTCCTTGAAATGCGTGGCGCGGATGCCGGGAAGTTGGAAATGATGGTGGCGCAGTCGGCTCTGTGGGTTGGCCTGCTGTACGATCCAGCAACGCTCGAAGCCGCAGAAAAACTGGTGCGAGAGCAGCCCTGGAGCGCTTATCAGCAGCTTCGGGCCGAAGTGCCGAGTTTGGGGCTGGATGCCGCATTCCCGGGCGGGCTGAAACTGCTGGCCAAGCGTGTGCTCCAGCTTGCCGAGCAGGGACTGCGGGCCCGTGTGCGTAACGAAGCCGGCTATCTCGATCCGTTGCATCTGATTGCTGATGGTGGTCCGAATCAGGCCCAGTACTGGCTGGATCTGTATAATGGTGCCTGGGGGCAGAGCGTGAAGCCGCTCTTCACCGAAGCCGCTATCTGATTTTATAAGACGGGACCTGCTGCCTACGTGACGAAACTTTCCGAGCTGACCGAACGCGAAATCCTTGCGCTGGCTATCGCCAGCGAGGAAGAGGATGGTCATATTTACGCGGATTTCGGCCAGATGCTGGCGGAAAATTATCCCGACAGCGCCGCCATTTTCCAGGATATGGCGGAAGAGGAAAATCATCATCGCCGGGCGTTGATCGACCTGTTTGTCCGGCGTTTTGGCAATCATATTCCGCTGGTCCGGCGGCAGGATGTGCAGGGCTTTCCGTTCCGTAAATCTGCCTGGCAGATGCAGAATCGTGGGATCGAGGCCATCCGGGCGCAGGCTGCCGATATGGAGCGGCAGGCGGCACGATTTTACCGTCAGGCCGCCGGGCAGACCCATGATGCCGAAATCCGCAAGCTGCTGGGCGATCTGGCGACCGAGGAAGACCGGCACCAGCGCGAAGCGCGGCGGCTTGAAGACGCGCATCTGAGTGACAATTCCCGTGACCGCGAAGACGAACATAGCCGCCGCGATTTCGTACTGCGGATCGTCCAGCCGGGTTTGGTCGGACTTATGGATGGCTCCGTCTCGACGCTGGCGCCCGTTTTTGCGGCGGCGTTTGCAACACATAGTCCGCATGCAGCTTTTCTGGTCGGGCTTGCTGCGTCGCTGGGAGCCGGGATTTCCATGGGACTGGCGGAAGGGCTCGCCGACGACGGTAAGCTGTCCGGACGTGGCGCTCCCCTTTTGCGTGGGCTGATTTGTGGTGCCATGACGTTTGGCGGTGGTATCGGGCATACGTTACCGTTTCTGGTGCCGGATTTCCGTCTGGCCTTTGGCGTGGCGCTCATTGCGGTGGCGATCGAGCTTCTGCTGATTTCCTGGGTGCGCTGGCGGTATCAGGACACGCCGTTCGGATCGGCCATGGTGCAGGTCTTCCTTGGTGGGGCTCTTGTTTTTGCAACCGGCGTGCTGATTGGCAGTTCCTGAGACATGATGAACCGTTCTTTTTTCCGCGCTGCCGCTCTGGTGGCGCTGTTGCCCGTTACCCTGCCATCCATGGCATTTGCGCAGGCGACCCCCGCTCAGCTTCGTCCTGCGGATCAGGGCTGGATTTCACGGATTGAGGACACGCTGGGGAAGATCACGACCCTTCAGGCGCGTTTCAGGCAGACGGCGGCAGATGGTAGCACGAAGGTCGGAACAGCGACGCTCGACCGGCCGGGTCGCATGCGTTTCGATTACGACAAGCCGAGTCCGCTGCTGCTGGTCGCCAATGATGGGCGCGTTGTGTTTCAGGATCGTAGCGTTGATCAGGTGACGACTATTCCGCTGGACCGCACGCCGCTCGGGCTTTTGCTGCGTCCCGAACTCAAGCTGTCGGGCGATGTGACGGTGACGGGATTTGAGCACAGCAACGGGCAGATTCGGGTGCAGGTGGTGCGGACGCAGAGTGCGGGGGAAGGCACCCTGACGCTCCTCCTGTCCGATGCGCCGCTTGGTCTTCTGGGGTGGACGGTCGTGGATGCGCAGGGGCGTACGACCAGGATCGCCCTGTCCGATGTGCATCTGGGCGGGACTGTGTCTCAGTCCCTGTTCGTACTTCCCAAGGCTGATTGAGGCTTCAGTCCTTCAGTTCGCGTGAAAGCTCCAGCGCGCGTGCATAGACCGTGCGTTTGGGCAGCTTTACGATCCCAGCCACGAGAGCAGCGGCATCCTTGACCGAATGGGTTGTCAGGGCCTCGCGCAGATGCGTGTCCAGATCGGCGGCACCGCTGTCATCTTCGGCAGAGGGGCCGATCAGGAGCGTAATTTCACCGCGTGGTGCTGTGACGCGGAAATGTTCGAGAACTTCGGTAAGCGTGCCGCGGACCATTTCTTCAAATCGTTTGGTGAGTTCGCGTCCGACCGCTGCTTCGCGCTCGGGGCCGAAAACGTCGATCAGATCTTCGAGGCTCTCGACCAGTCGGTGCGGCGCTTCATACCAGATCAATGTGGAATGCAGACCTGCCTGTTCTGCGGCGCGCAGGGCGGAAAATCCGGTCTTGCGGGCTTCGCTGCGGGGAGCCGGAAAGCCCAGAAACATGAAGGGCAGGGGCGGCAGGCCCGAGAGCGTCAGGGCCGTGATAACGGCGTTCGGGCCGGGGATGGCCGTGACGTGTATTCCGGCCGCGATGGCGGCGCGGACCAGCCGGTAGCCGGGATCGGACACCAGAGGTGTGCCGGCGTCAGAGACGACGGCATAGCGGGCACCTTCTTGCAGTTTTTCGATCAGGAACGGAGTGCGGTCCTGTTCGTTATGATCGTGCAGTGTGCGGGTTGGTGTGGCAATGTTGCGCGAAAGCAGAAGCTTTGCCGTGACGCGTGTGTCCTCGCAGAGGATTGCGTCCACGGTGTTCAGTGTTTCGATCGCGCGTTCGCTAATATCGGCCAGGTTGCCGATTGGCGTTGCAACCAATATCAGACATCCACCTCCGGCCTGGCTCTGCGCTGGCAGGGGGGCGGCCGGTAACGTTTCAGCCGCATCGCTCAAGGGAGTTTCAGCGGAACATGACTTTTCGGACATCTGCATCCTCGGTGACAAACTCAGGGACGTATTGTCGCCCCTTGAGCCGTCTGCGCAAGGGTGTAAGCACCGGCCTTGCTGCGGGAACCTTCCTGACCCTTGCCGCCTGCTCAGGTGGCGGATCGTCTTCTGTGCCGGGTGTCGGCGGCGTTCCGGGTGTTTCTGAAGGTCCGGGCGCGCATGATGTCGGACTGATTCTGCCGTTGACGGGGCGCAATGCCGCTTATGGTTTGCGGATGCGCGATGCGGCGAGACTGGCCCTTTCAGCCAAGGGGTCGCCTGCGCTGGACGTACATGACACCAATGCTCCGGGCGGGACAGAGCAGGCTGTGCGTGATGCTCTGGCGCGTGGTGATGCCATTCTTTTGGGGCCTCTGACTGCTACCGAAACTGCAGCTGCAGCACCACTTGCGATCAATGCGGGCAAGCCGGAGCTTGCCTTCACCAGTGACTCCAGGCAGGCCCGTCCGGGCGTCTGGGTCATGGGACTGACGCCGGAGCAGCAGGTTCGTCGGATGGTCGACGCCGCGCGGGCGACGGGGCGGAAAACTTTTGCGGCTTTCCTGCCGGACAATGCTTTTGGACATGCTATGGGGGACGGGCTGGCCCGGGCATGCCGCGATGCGGGGCTGAAGGATCCGCAGATCGTGTTCCACACGATGGACTCGCAGAATATCGATGATGGTTTGAAGACGCTCTCCGCTATTGAGACGCGCCAGCCCGCCGCTCCGGCGCTTGCGCCGACAGATGTCCCGGCTGGTCCTTCTGCGATCGATCCGACGGGAGAGACGACGGCCAACCCGACAGGGTCGACAGAAACGGGTGCTACGTCAGCGACAACCCCGGCTCCTCAGGGTGTACTACCGGTACCGCCGCCGCCATTCGATGCGCTGGTGCTGGCTGATACAGGGCTGGAACTGGGACGTGTCATTACGGCGCTTCAGGCAGATCATATCGATTCGTCGCAGGTCCAGATTATGGGGCCGGCGCTGTGGAAAGCGTTTGATGGCAAGCTCGGTGCCCTGCACGGGGCCTGGTATGCAGCTTCGGATGCGCATGACCGCATGGGTTATGTCGCGCAGTATCGGGCTCTGTACAAGCAGTCCCCTTCACCCGTTACGGATTTCGCCTATGACGCGGCGGCTCTGGCCGGAAGCCTGATCCGTCAGGGGGGCGTGACGACGCAGGCTCTGACGCGGCCGGACGGTTATATGGGTGTAGACGGGCTATTCCGCCTGCGGCCGGACGGGCATGTCACGCGGGCACTGGCGATTTATCAGATCCAGCGTGGCGGTGGTGCCCGCATTGTTGTGCCGGCTTCGCGGGATGTGGCGATCCGCCCGAGCTGATACGATCTTTTTTCAAAAGAAAAGCGCGTCCATTTTTTGAAGGGCGCGCTTTTTTTATGTCTGGTCGAGGAAGCCCGGGCGCAGGATCAGGCGGCGTAGGTCTCGGCGAGCGGCAGGACTGGGCGGATGACATGCAAGGCGAGCTCGAAGCTGGCATAGCTTCCGAGTTCGTGGTCACGGATCTGGTCGATCAGGACCCAACGCATTCCCTGCGGCCGCAGCATATAGGCCGGATCGGGGTTTTCGCGGACCCATACCAGAACATGATCGACGGGGGCCGTGCCATCCACATTGACGGCATCATGGGCGGCCGGGGTAATTTCCGCATCGAAGACACCCATGCGCTGTCCGGCTTCCAGCCAGCGCAGCAGGTACTCGCGATGACGGGGGAGAAGGCCCTGACGCAGAGGTACAATGTTGCTCGCGTTGCGGCCATGAGAGAGGTCGTGAAGGTGAGCGACCTGCGCCATCAGGAAGTCCTCATCATAAAGCCGGGCAAGGACCCGGGTCGTGGTGATGAGTTCAGGCTAAGATCCGAAAGGCACGTTTCACAATCTTTAATAACCTCTGGAGACTGTTTTGCGACATAAACCATCCCTACTGTGACAAATCTGCCATGCTCTCAGTGCATAGCTTGACACTATGTTGTCATATTCCGGTACAGGGATTTGTTCCAGCGGCGGTGTAGCCAGAGCCAGGAACCCGGAATGTCGCGGATCCATTCCTCGAGAAGGTCATTGAACAGCTGCGTCAGGACGAGAATGTCTCTGGCACGATCGTCCGTTTTCGTCGGCATGAAGGGCGCATCCACGACCAGAACGAGTCTGGCCGGGCCATCACGACGGACATGTCCGGTCACGATCAGGGCGTCGTGCCTCAGAGCGAACACGGCTGCGGCAGAGGCCGTCATGGCGGGATGACCGAAGAGTCTGGCCTCGATTCCGTCATTCATTTTCTGATCGCCCAGAACGCCCAGATTTCCGCCTTTGGACAGATATTTCAGGGCTGCGCGTGCGCCTTTCGAGCCTTTGGGGAACATGGGCACATCCTGTCCCATCGCGTCTTGCCGAAGCCTGTGGATCAGGCGGTCAACGCCGGGATTGCTGGCCGCGCGGTAGAAGGACGCAAACGGCATGCCATAGCGCGCCACCACGGGCGGCATGAGTTCCCAGTTGCCGATATGGCCCGAAAAAAAGATGACGGGCCGGCCCGAGGCTTTGGCTGTTGCAAGATGTTCTGCGCCTTCGACGCTCCATCCTGCGCCGAAGGGCGTGTTCTGTTTCAGGCGGCTGAGATGGGGGAACTCGCCTATTGTGCGGCCCAAATTTTCCCAGCAGTCGCGGACGATGCGGCGGCGCGCGGAAGCGTCATAGTCTGGCAGGGCGAGTTGAAGGTTCCGGTCTGCGACTTTCGAGACGGGCAGCAGCGGTCCGACCGTACGCGCTACAAATCCACCCAGACTGGAAGAGGCTGCGGGCGGGAGGGTGCGGATCGCGGCCAAAAGAGCACGGACCAGAAGGGTTTCCGCGCGGTACAGGAAAGCCGTCACGTGTTGGAAAACAGCAGATTGAGGAGGCGTTCGGGGGATTTAGGATCGGCCCAGAGCAGCTCTACGCCAATGACCTTCACCTGCGTACGGAATGGGAATGGGAGTTTCACGGCGTCCTTGGCGGTAGTGACCAGCGTGGTTTCCGATTCCCGACTGAGGGCTTCGAGGCGCTGGATGTCACGAGGCGTATAAAAATGGTGGTCGGGAAAAGGGAGCGAACGGATGGGAGCCACGCCTGCGTCCCGGAGCATGTCGAAGAATTTTTCCGGGCGGCCAATGCCTGCAAACGCTACAATACGTCGTCCCAGAAGGGTCCGGATTTCGGGGCCTGGCACCAGTCTGGCCTGCGCGGTCAGGAGATGGGGCGGAAACGTCGGGAGCAGGTTATGCCGGTCATCCCCCATGATGACGACCGCCTTGGCACGAGCAAGGGCATCGGGCACCGGCTCGCGCAGGGGGCCGGCGGGCAGGACGCACCCATTACCGAAGCCAGTGACGCCATCCACGACAAGAACTGAGACATCCTGATGCAGTGTCGGGTTCTGGAAACCATCATCCATGATGAGGCAGTCCGCACCTTGGGAAATGGCGAGGCGGGCAGTTTCAGAACGGTCGGCCCCGATCCAGGTCGGCGCGCTTTGTGCAAGGAGAAGCGGTTCGTCGCCCACGTCGCGGGGCGTGCTGCGGTTTGGATTGACGTCGATCGGGCCACGCTCGCGGCCGCCATGCCCGCGGCTCAGGATATGGGGGTGATGGCCCAGGTCCCTGAGGCGCTGGACGAGATCAAGGGTGAGAGGGGTTTTACCGGTGCCGCCTGTGGTGATGTTGCCGCAGCACAGGACTGGAACGGAAGCATGGAAGGTCGGTTGTCTGAGGCGGCGGCGGGTAAGGGTTGTGGCGATAAAGGAGAACGGCCGCAGGAGACGGGCGGCGGTGCTGCGGGTGGGACGCAGCCAGAAACGGGGTGGACGACGCGTCATCGTTCAACCGTTTTCAGGATGCGGTCTCGCAGGACGCTCACCACGGAGCGCTGCAATCCCGTTGTCCTGACGGGCGGGAGAGGGGATTCGAGCCATCGTGTCAGACACTCCACATCGGTCACGACATAGATTGTATCAGAAACAGTGGCCATTGCCTCCCGCCAGTTCTCCATTTTCGGCCCAGTCGCCGTAGGAATGCCCAGACGCAGCGGCTCGAACGGGTTGTGGCCGCCACCCTTTCCGACAAGGGAATTGCCCAGAAAACAGCGGTCCGCCAGACGGTAGAACAGACCTAGTTCGCCCAGCGTATCGGCCAGCCAGGTCTGTGTCTGGGGTGTTGGGTCCTGTCCTGCCGTCCGGCGGGGCAGGTCAAAGCGTGCTGCCAGTTCTGCGCCACGGGCTGGGTGTCGTGGGACGATGATGGTCAGCAGATCGGGCTGGAGCTTTCGGGCTTTTTCCGCGGCCTGAAGGACAAGCTCTTCTTCGCCGGGGTGGGTGGATGCGGCGACGAAGACGGGGCGGACGCCGATCAAGGTTTTTAGCCGAGCGTATTCCGTCTCGTCATAGACAAGAGGCGGAGCGTCCTGTTTGAGGTCGCCGTCTTCATAGATCGGGAGAGCCCCCAATGCCCGGAAGCGCGCAGCGTCTTCGGGGCCACGGGCTGCCACCCAGGACAGACGTTTCATCATGTGGCGTGCCGGCTCTCCCAGACGGGTCCACAGACGGGCCGAACGATCCGACAGGCGCCCGTTGACGAGCATGACCGGGATGTCGCGGTGCGAACAGGCTGTAATGATGCCTGGCCAGAGTTCGCTTTCCACGAATATGGCGCCTTCCGGCTGCCAGAGGTTCAGGAAGCGCCTGAGCCAGCGTGGTACGTCGTGGGGGATGAAGCGGTGTATGATCCGCTGCTCGTAGAGTGGATGCCGAGCCACGATCTCGCTGCCGGTGACGGTTGCGGTCGTAAAAAGGATGCGCATGTCGGGCCGGGCCTTGAGCAGGGCATCGGCGAGCGGCAGGGCGCAGAGGGTCTCGCCGACGCTGGCGGCATGGATCCACAGAAGCTGCCCCGGGGGGCGGTGGCCCCGGCGTGGTCCCGTGCGCTCCAGTCCCATGCGCTCGCGAAGGCGGCCGGGTAGCTCGCGTCCGCGATGCAGGCGGATGCGCAGCATGACCGTCAGGGCCGGGGCCATGAGGGTTCCGGCCACACGCCATAGATGGTCCGCCAGATTGGACTGCTGGTGTCGCACCACGCTCTCGGCGTTCAGCGAGACGTCGTTCAGGGCGTTCTGGAGGATCGTGGCATCGGGCTGGAACAGGGGCTCGCCCATGATGAGGGCGCCGCGTCCGAACGGAAGGGGGAAAACCAGTCTGTCCCATGAGGGCAGGCGCAGACTTGTACAGGCCATGCCGAGGGGCACTACCGGGCATTGAGCCAGGCGGGACAGGACGATGGCACCGGGCTGGACCTGTTCAGCCGGTCCGCGGGGACCGTCCGGGGTGATCCCGACAATCGAGCCGCTCTGAATTTCTTTCAGTGCTGTACGGAGGGCCGCGGCCCCGCCCTTGTCTTTGCCCTTTTTGCTGGAGGAGCCATGGATGCCGATGATGCCCCATGGCCGGACAATATTTGCGATCAGCACACCGTCTGGATTGCGGGAGACCAGAAAGCGGAGGGCCAGACGCGGCTCCTGCGGGCGCGCCCAGAACCACAGGGCCGGGCTGAGTGCCAGGGAGCGGTGCCAGAAGGCGACCACACTTCCCTGACCGGGCGTCAGCAGCGTTTCGACCGCACGGGGAGAGCCGCTGATCTGCCAGCGTGTGGAACGCAGACAGACCCCCAACCACAGGCGAAGAAGGCGTGAAGACAGGGTCATTCCGTGTCGCGTAGCACGCGGCGTTACGGGCGGCAAAGGCTGGGCATGTATCCTTGGCCGCCTTACCTCCTCAGGGTGCAGGATGGCGGACTTCAAGGGACGTGAAGGTCACCTGAGCCACATCGCCATGGCAGGGCATGTGCCATCCTGTCTGGCCGGAGACGGCCTCGAACCACATGACGGGTGCCGTCGCGGACGTCGGCATGGCGAGCACGCTGCGGCTTCCGTTGACGACAACAACAAGTGTTCCGTTCGGGCGCGAGGAGAGGGTGTAGTTGATGTTGCGGTCCGGGTAGATCGTCCCGGCGACGACGCTCCGGCTCGTGTTGCCGTCATGGATTGTCACCGTGACCTGCGAGTGTTTGCCATCAGCTACCAGTTCCACGACTGCTCCGCGCGCACTCTGGATACGACCGATAATGACACGCTGGTCGCTGGGCCAGGTGTCAATATGCAGGTTGGCGGTCATGTCGGCAGGTGTCTGCTGGAAATACCAGGCCGTGCCTTCACGCAGGACAGTTGCGGGGGCTGTCTGTCCCCGGATGGAGGGCTGAAGCCCATCCGTCCGCAAAGTGATGGCGCTTGTTGTGGGGTTCTGCTGATAGAACGGGCTGTGATAGCCAGTTGCCAGCCTGCTTCCCGGAACAAGGTGCAGTTTCAGTCGTGCCTTTGGCTCCTGAAGGGTGAAGCTGCCTGCTTGTGGCAGAGAGCGTGTGTCCATGGCCGATGCAGGAAGCAGCGCGGTACCTGACAATGCGAGGGTCAGGCAGGTTGAGCAGAAGATGCGGGACAGGGACATGACGGTTCCTTCCAGGTCGGCAGGCAGGGAGAGCGGGTTCAGCGGCTCATGAGAACGGTGAGCTGCGCCTGTTCCAGAATGTGACGGGTGACACCGCCCAGAATCATCTGGCGCAGACGGGAGTGGGAATAGGCGCCCATGCCAAGCATGTCGGCATTGAACTCCGTGGCCGCCTTCAGGAGCCCCGCACCGATGTCACGGTTGACGGCCTCGAACTCGCGGGCCGTGGCGGAAATGCCGTGCATCCGCAGATAGGTCACGACCTCGTCCGCGCCCGGTCCACGACGCTGGTAGTCCTGACAGGTCAGGACCTGCACGGCTTCGGCCTTATGGGCCCAGGGCAGGATGCAGCGCAGGGCCAATGAGGCTTCGGGCGTGCCGTTCCAGGCGATGGCGATGCGCTTGCCCACTGTCTTCGGCGGGGCGGGCGGAGCGATCACGAGCGGGCGCCCGCTGTCGAACAGTATGGCATGCAGCGTTTCAGAGGCGCGTGGGTCGCCGTCCTGGGCGAGGTTCGGGACCAGAGTCATGTCGGCAAGGCGCGAACGCCATGTCAGGGAATCGTGCTCCGTCCCGTTGAGGACATCAAGGCTGGCACTGACGCCATCGCCCGCAGACGATCCGATTTTCGAGGGCTCGACGCGTCGGATGCCATGCGCGTGAATGAAAGCGTCGAAGGCCTTGCGGATCGCGATCGCACGGCGCTGGGCCTCGGTCGTGGCCGTGTCGATCATTTCATTGACCATGCCGGCCGAGATGCCTTCGCCAGCCAGCGTTGCGACTTCGGACGGGTCCGAGCCGACCACGACAGCGGACAGATGGGCATCGAAGCGGTGCGCGAAATCCAGCGCGACCGACATGACGGCTTCGAGGTCACCGGAGCCGTTCAGGGGGAGGAGGATATTCTTGATGTCGATAAGCATGGGTCAGGGCTCCCCGGTCAAAATCTGCAGAACGTTGTTATGATGTATTTACGGATAAAGTCGTGTGACGTTCCATCTGTTTCCGTCACGGGTCCACACGGCCCTGTCATGCAGGCGGTAGGGGCGATCCTGCCAGAATTCGATGGCTTCGGGCAGAACGCGGAAGCCTGACCAGTTGGCAGGGCGGGGGATCGGACCCTCGCCATATTTCTCGTCCGCGGCTTTCAGGCGTTCCTCGAAGGTGCTGCGGCTGTCCAGCGGACGTGACTGCTCGGAAGCGACGGCGCCAAGGCGGGACATGCGCGAGCGGCTTGCGAAATACGCATCAGCTTCAGTACTGCTGACGGCCTCGACCGGGCCTTCGATCCGGATCTGGCGGCGGAGGGATTTCCAGTGGAAAAGCAGGGCGACATGCGGGTTGGATAGCAGTTCGCGCCCCTTGCGGCTTTCCAGATTGGTGTAGAAAACGAAGCCACGCTCATCCACACCCTTGAGCAGGAGCATCCGGACGGAAGGTCGCCCGTCGGACGTGGCGGTTGCCACGGCCATGGCGTTGGGATCGTTCGGTTCGGATGTCTCGGCATCCGACATCCAGGCCGCAAACAGAGCGAAGGGATCGGCCTTCAGGTCAATCAGGGGGATGTCGGACATGAGAATCTCCTTGGAACTGGATTGGCGGAACAGGCGTGGCGCGGCAGGAGCGGTGCAGACCGGCTCGTCAGTGTGAAGATCATAACGCGGATGGCATGTTTCAGTCATCCGGCCCGCTATGAAAACAGTTTAGGCGCTCTGCTCACATCGCACCTTGATCTGGGACAGCATGCGTCGTCGCAGCAGGCCACTGACAGGGCGTATGATGAGCCAGTAGGGGAGAAAGCGCCGCCGGACATAGGAAGTGGGGCAAAGGATATGTGTCTGCGTAACCAGGCGCGTCCGTTCCCGCCCGGCTGGCATTGTCATAAAGGACAGGACCAGGGTTGCACTGGACGCATCCCTGTCACCGAGAAATTCCATAGGTGTGTCAAAACGGCGCAGACCGTAATTCGTCCGCCAGAAAGAGCCTTTCAGCCCGTAGATCAGACTGCGATCGGTCTGTGAAAGAAGCGTGAAGTCCTGAAGCTCCAGAGGCGGTGGAGGCGGGGTGTGCAGCAGACGGGCAGGCAGTCCACGCAGGTAAAGGGCGGGGCGGAGAAGCGGATCATCCCCCAGACGGTAGCGGCGTACGGAGTTCAGAATGCTCTCGGGCCGGGCGCGGATCAGGATGGAGTGTCGTTCGGAAAAATCGAATGGGTCCATGGTGGCGCAGGCGGATTTCGAACACATGGGTAAAAATTCCTTAAGCGCCGGAGTGATGCCTTAATGTCCTGTCAGAGGGCAAAAAACGGCGCAATCGTCGCAAAGTCTTGTTTGTAACGGGCGCTTGTGCAACCACGGCCCTCAATACGCCAACGCGATTCAGGAAATCACCATGTCTGAAACGGAAGACAACATCCCGGCTCCAGTGAGCGGAACCCTTATGAAGGGCAAGCGCGGTGTGATCATGGGTGTTGCCAACAAACACTCTATTGCCTGGGCTATTGCCAGTGCCTGTGCGGCACAGGGGGCGGAGCTTGCCTTTACCTATCAGGGCGAGGCGCTGGGCAAGCGCGTCCGTCCGTTGGCCGAGAGTGTCGGGTCCGAACTCGTCCTCTCCTGTGACGTCAGCGATGACGACGCCATCAACAGCACGTTCGACGAAATCGAGAAGGTCTGGGGCAAGATCGACTTTGTGCTCCATGCCATCGCTTTTGCAGACAAACAGTATCTTCGCGGCCGCTATATCGACACGCCGCGCGATGCCTTCCTGCAGGCCATGGACATCTCCTGCTATTCCTTCGTGAGCGTTGCTCGTCGTGCATCTGCGATGATGAATCCGGGCGGATCGTTTCTGAGCATGACCTATCTCGGCGCCGAGCGCGTCATGCCGCACTATAATGTGATGGGTGTGGCCAAGGCAGCTCTGGAGGCCTCCGTGCGCTACATGGCTGCCGATCTGGGCCGTGACGATATCCGCGTGAACGGCATCTCCGCCGGTCCGATCATGACGCTGGCCGCCAACGGGATCAGCGATTTCCGCTATATCCTGCGCTGGAACCAGCTCAATGCTCCGATGGAGCGTAACGTGACCCTCAAGGATGTCGGCGGTTCGGGCATGTACCTGCTCTCCGACCTGTCCAGCGGCGTGACGGGAGAGATTCATCATGTTGACTGCGGCTACCACACGGTCGGCATGAAGAACCCGGACGCTCCGGACATCGCAGCGGTCGGCTCCGGGACCTGACATGTCGGACAACAGCTTCGGGAATCTTTTTCGCGTTACTACCTGGGGGGAAAGTCACGGACCGGCGATCGGCTGCGTCATTGATGGCTCTCCACCCCGCCTGAAGCTGTCCGAGCAGGACATCCAGCCCTGGCTCGACCGCCGTCGGCCGGGGCAGTCCCGCTTTACCACGCAGCGCCGGGAGCCGGATCAGGTCCGGATCCTCTCAGGCGTGTTTGAAGGGCAGACGACCGGAACACCCATTTCGCTGATGATCGAGAATACCGATCAGCGGTCGAAGGATTACGGTGATATCGCAACCCGCTATCGTCCCGGTCATGCTGACATCGCCTATGACATGAAATACGGCATCCGCGATTATCGTGGGGGTGGACGTTCTTCAGCGCGTGAGACGGCCATGCGGGTTGCAGCAGGGGCCGTGGCGCGCGTACTGCTCAAAACGCTGGTAGGGGAGGGCGTGAAGATCCGTGCCGCCCTGACGGGAATCGGTGGCCAGACCATCAATCCTGCCCGCTGGGACTGGAATGAGGTCGAGCGCAACCCACTGTGGTGCCCGGATGCGGAATCCGTGGGGCCATGGGAAGCTCTTCTCGACTCCATCCGCAAAGATGGATCGTCGATCGGGGCAACTGTCGAAGTTGTGGCGGAAGGTCTACCTGCCGGACTCGGTGCGCCGGTCTATGGCAAGCTTGATGCTGATCTCGCCGGTGCCATGATGGGTATTAATGGGGTCAAGGGTGTCGAGATTGGGGACGGTTTTGCCGTGGCCGCCCTTCGCGGCGAACAGAACGCCGATCCGATTTCGCCTGGGCCGCAATTCGCATCAAACCATGCCGGCGGCATTCTGGGTGGTATTTCCACAGGACAGCCCATCGTGGCGCGTTTTGCGATCAAGCCGACCAGTTCGATTCTCACACCCGTTCCCAGCATCACGCGCGAGGGTGAGTCTGTTGAAGTGATGACCAAGGGGCGGCATGATCCGTGCATCGGCATCCGGGCTGTTCCCGTGGCCGAAGCGATGATGGCCTGTGTGCTGGCCGATCATCTTCTGCGTGATCACGCGCAATGTGGCTGGGGCCGTTAGGCCCCGCCAGTACAAGCGACGTTTCAGTGTTCGAGGGTGGCATCCAGCGTAATGTTTGCCTTGATGACCTGCGACAGCGGGCACCCCGCTTTGGCTTTGTTCGCAATGTCGAGAAACTGCGTTTCAGACGCGCCCGGAACCTTGCCACGCACGGTGAGGTGAGACTGGGTGATGGCAAAGCCTTCGCCGGACTTGTCCAGTGAGATGGTCGCTTTCGTTTCCAGTGATTCGGCCTTGAAGCCAGCCTGTTCCAGCATCATGGACAGCGCCATCGTGAAACACCCGGCATGGGCCGCACCAAGCAGTTCTTCGGGGTTCGTGCCGGGCTTGTCTTCGAAGCGGGTATTGAAGCCGTAAGGCTGATCGTGCAGAGCGCCGCTCTGGGTGGAAATCGTGCCTTTGCCGTCTTTGAGGCCGCCGGTCCAGTGGGCTGAGGCTGTTTTTTTGATGGTCATAATGGGCTCTTTCGTTTTGTGGGCTTGGATCCCCAAACGTGGTGTTGCGTGGATCGTTGCCCGACGTGATGTTCACGAAATTTCCCAATCCTGTGACCGGTATCACACACCGGGAAAATGCTCCGGGGGAAAACTCTTGGGATAACAATGCTTAGGGGCGGTTTTCTGCGGTTGCTACTATATCTAGGGGCATTAACGAATTCTCTCCCTAGATATGGGATAGGTCCAATTCACAGCTCTGCCGATTTTGCAAGCGAACTTCGTGCTTGCGGTCGGGTTCGGAGTGATGGAAATGAGTGCTCAAGATTTCGAAAATAGATGCCCTGCGGAGAGAGCGAATGACCCTTCATGACGTGACGATGGACGTGCCCGATCAGTCCGACCGACCGCATGACGTGCATTCGCCGCTCAACCATCCCATCGGTGAAGCACCGCTTCCGGGTGATGCCGATTCCGCGGACATGTTCGATGATGTTGTGCAGCTTCCGGGTCATCACGCCGTGCGTGTGGATCGTTCGCGCGATTCTTTGCTGACGGATTTCGGTAAGGCCACGCTGAACAATCGTTATCTGCTGCCGGGCGAGGACTATCAGTCGCTTTTCGCGCGTGTGGCGTCTTATTACGGCGCGGATGCGGGTCATGCGCAGCGGATTTACGACTATATTTCCCGCCACTGGTTCATGCCCGCCACACCCGTTCTGTCCAATGGAGGCACTGAGCGCGGTCTTCCAATTTCCTGCTTCCTGAACGAGGCTGAAGACAGCCTTTCGGGAATCGTGGGGCTGTGGAACGAGAATGTCTGGCTGGCGTCCAAGGGCGGCGGCATCGGGTCGTACTGGGGCAATCTGCGCTCCATCGGCGAAAATATTGGCCGTAACGGCAAGACGTCCGGTGTCATTCCCTTCATCCGCGTTATGGACAGCCTGACGCTTGCGATTTCGCAGGGCTCGCTCCGTCGTGGCTCGGCAGCCGTGTATCTGCCGGTCTGGCATCCGGAAGTGGAAGAATTCGTCGAGATGCGCCGTCCGACGGGCGGTGATCCGAACCGCAAGGCGCTGAACCTCCATCACGGTGTGCTCGTGACGGATGCGTTCATGCGTGCGGTCGAGGCGGACGAAGAATGGGCGCTGCTCTCTCCGAAGGATCACAGCACGATCCGCAAGGTGTCGGCGCGGGGTCTGTGGATTCGGATCCTGACGGCGCGGATGGAGCAGGGCGAGCCCTACATCATCTATTCCGATCATGTGAACCGCGCCCGTCCGGAGCATCACAAGCTGGCTGGGCTGGAAGTGAAGACCTCCAATCTCTGCGCCGAGATTACGCTGCCGACCGGTATTGACCATCATGGCAAGAACCGGACAGCCGTGTGCTGCCTGTCCTCGCTCAATCTTGAGACCTGGGACGAGTGGAAGGATGACCCGCAGTTCATCGAGGACGTCATGCTGTTCCTCGACAATGTGCTGCAGGACTTCATCGACCGCGCACCGGATGATATGGCGCGTGCTAAATACGCGGCTGCCCGCGAGCGTTCGGTCGGTCTGGGCGTGATGGGGTTCCATTCCTTTCTGCAGGCCCGGATGATCCCGTTCGAGTCTGTGATGGCGAAGGTCTGGAACCGGAAGATTTTTGAACATATCCGCAAGCAGGCCGATGCTGCATCGAAGCATCTGGCAGAATTGCGCGGGCCGTGCCCGGATGCCGCCGAATACGGCTTTATGGAGCGCTTCTCGCACAAGCTTGCCATTGCGCCGACGGCCTCGATCTCCATCATCACGGGCAATGCCAGCCCGGGCATTGAGCCGATCAGTGCGAACGTGTTCCTGCAGAAAACGTTGTCGGGCTCGTTCTCGGTGCGCAACCGCCACCTGAAGAAAATTCTGGAAGAGCGTGGGCAGGACACGGACGAAGTCTGGTCGGCGATTACGCTGAACAAGGGCTCGGTGCAGAATCTCGATTTCCTGACGCAGGATGAGAAGGACGTGTTCAAGACGGCGTTCGAGCTCGACCAGCGCTGGGTTGTGGAGCATGCCGCCGATCGTGCGCCGTTCATCTGTCAGGCGCAGTCGGTCAATCTGTTCCTGCCCGCTGACGTGCACAAGCGTGACCTGCATCAGATCCATTTTCAGGCCTGGAAGAAGGGCCTGAAGTCTCTCTATTACTGCCGCTCCCTGTCCGTGCAGCGCGCCGATGCGGTGTCCACGCTGGCGGTAAAGAGCGACATTCTGGAAGACGAAAAATACGAAGCCACGGCTCAGGCCGCCCCGCGCGGCGAAATGAGCAGCGGCGATTACGAAGAGTGCCTGTCCTGCCAGTAATGGCGGGATTTGAAAGGACGCGATCATGAGCGACACCACCCCGATCTCCGGCACGCCGGACGAACAGCATTTCGACCTGATGACCGCCAATCCGGTCTACAAGCCGTTCCGCTATCCTTGGGCCTATGATGCCTGGCTGACCCAGCAGCGCGTTCACTGGCTGCCTGAGGAAGTGCCGCTGGCAGATGATGTGAAGGACTGGCACCGGACGCTGACGGAAGCTGAGCGTCATCTCGTGACGCAGATCTTCCGCTTCTTCACGCAGTCGGACGTGGAGGTGAACTCCGCGTACATGAAGTATTACAGTCAGGTCTTTAAACCGACCGAAGTGCTGATGATGCTGTCCGCGTTCTCGAATATCGAGACGATTCACATCGCCGCGTATTCCCATCTCCTTGACACCATCGGAATGCCCGAGACCGAGTATTCGGCCTTCCTGAAATACAAGGAGATGAAGGACAAATACGATTTCATGCAGTCGTTTAACATCGACAACAAGCGTGAAATCGCCAAGACCATGGCGGCCTTCGGGGCATTCATGGAAGGGCTTCAGCTTTTTGCGTCCTTCGCGATCTTGCTGAACTTCCCGCGCTTCAACAAGCTCAAGGGCATGGGACAGATCGTGTCCTGGTCGGTGCGTGACGAGACGCTGCACTGCCTGTCCATGATCCGCCTGTTCCGTACCTTCGTCCGCGAAAACAGCGAAATCTGGACGCCGGATTTCCGTGAGGAACTGACGCAGATCTGCCGCACCACGGTTGAGCATGAAGATGCGTTTATTGATCTGTGCTTCGAGATGGGGCCGGTTGAAGGCATGTCCTCTGACGACGTGAAGAAGTACATCCGCTTCATTGCTGACCGTCGTCTGACGCAGCTGGGCCTGGACCCGGTTTATGGGCAGGAAAGCAACCCGCTGCCGTGGATCGACGACATGCTGAATGCCGTCGAGCACGCAAATTTCTTCGAGAACCGCTCGACCGAATACTCTCGTGCGTCTACGTCCGGGACATGGGAAGAAGCGTTCGAAGGCAACGTCTTCAGCTAAGACCTGCTCAAGGAGAAGCTTCGCTTTCGGGCAGGGCTTCTCCGTCACGCAGGACGCGCTCGGCCGCGGCAGTGAAGCGGCCATCTGCCTCATGCAGGACCAGCCCGGCTCGCAACCGGAAAATCCCGCGGCCTCCATGCACCGCGCGGACCAGAACCAGCTTTGCTTCACGTCCATGACGGGGCCAGAAGGGATAGAGCTGGATCGAACCACATCCATTTTCCAGCAATGTCTGACACGCCCGGTCCGCAACGGCAGCGGAGAGCATAAATGTCAGTGTCCCGCCCGGAAGCACCCATTTCGTCATAGCGCAGATCCAGTCTTCCGGCGTGGTCGTTTCCGCGCTCAGTGCCAGACGGCGTCGGTTGTCAGGCGAGGGTGTCCCGGAAGGGCTGTGCCATGGTGGGTTGGCCATGACGTGATGGAAGCGGCCGTTCGCTGTAGGGGTGAGAGCACGCAGGCTCCGGGGGATAGCCGGCAGATGGGCCTGAAGGATCCGGAGTTTCGGGGTATTCTCCAAAAGCTGGTTATTGCGGATATTCTGTTCGGCCAGTGCCTGTGTTTCGGGATCGGACTCCAGGCCGACTCCATGCACCCCCGGAATGCGCGCCGAGAGGCAAAGCAGGGCAGCCCCTGCGCCGCATCCTCCTTCCAGTACCGTTTCGCCAGGTTTTGCGGGGATCGAGGCCGCCATGAGGACAGGCTCAAGCCCGGTCCTGTAGCCTTTGGTGAACTGATCGTAGCGCACACGCCCGCCCAGTAGGAAACCCTCTTCCCTGGCGGGGGTAGGAGGGGCAGATAGGGGAGCGGTAAGGGACTTCGGGCGGGGCAATGGGTTGACCGTCTTCCTGCTGCCGCTCATATGATCTTCCCAACCTGTCGTCCGGCGTTACATGGTCCGTTCGTTCTTCCTGCGATGGGAGAGAAAGAACGGGGCCACGCCACATCATATCGTGCCCGTGCGGTCCTGGGCCAGTCTCCGGGTCCGCTGCGGGAACTGGAGTAATGACCCTTGGATTCTGCCGCACCGGACGTTTCTGCGACCGTTGAGAAAGCTGTGGTCAGGGATGCAGGGGGCGAGAGCGCCCTTTCCGCTCTGTCCGCCTACCTGGAACAGGACATGCAGGCCTGCAACCGTGCGATCATTGCGCGGATGGAGAGCCCGGTTCCGCTCATTCCACAGCTTGGCGCCCATCTTGTCGCGGCTGGTGGCAAGCGTCTGCGGCCATTGCTGACGCTCGCTGCCTCCCGCTTGTGTGGCTATCAGTCGACTCCCGAAAATCAGCGTCATGTCGGGCTGGCGGCCTGCGTGGAGTTCATCCATACAGCAACGCTGCTTCACGATGACGTGGTCGATGAGAGCAATCTGCGTCGTGGTCTGGCGTCGGCCAATGCCGTCTTCGGCAACAAGGCCTCCGTTCTGGTAGGGGACTTTCTGTTTGCGCGGTCGTTCCAGCTGATGACAGCGGACGGGTCGCTCAAGGTTATGGCAATTCTGTCCGACGCGTCGGCAACCATTGCCGAAGGTGAAGTTCTGCAGATGGTGACGCAGAACGACCTGTCCACACCGGTCGATCGTTATCTTGAAGTCATCCACGGCAAGACGGCTGCCCTGTTCGCGGCGGCTTGTCGGGTTGGCGCGGTTGTCGCGGATCGTCCGGAAGCGGAAGAAGTGGCGTTGGACCGTTTCGGCACTAATCTGGGCATGGCGTTCCAGCTTGTTGACGATGCGCTGGATTATGCCGCCGACCAGCAGGTTCTGGGCAAGACGATTGGCGACGACATGCGTGAAGGCAAGATCACGCTGCCGGTTCTAGCTGCCTATGAATCCGGCTCTCCCGAAGATCGCGCTTTTTGGGAACGAGTCATTGAAAAGGGCGAGCAGACGGAAGCCGATCTGCCGCATGCCCTGGCCCTGATAGAGAAGACGGGTGCCATTGCAACGACGATCGCCCGTGCGCAGGCTTATGCCGCAGAGGCTGTGGATGCGTTGTCGATTTTTCCCGATAGTGAACTGCGGCGCCTTATGACGGAGACGGTCCAGTACACCGTCGATCGCGCACGCTGATACACTTTGAAACGCCCTGCTCCTGAGTGGACAGGGCGTTTTTTCAGGCTTCCGCCATGCCTGGTGCGGGAACTGAAAACACATCCCATTGCGAAAAACCAAGTTTTTGCGCTGCCCCTTCCAGTCTTGCGGCGTTCTGTGGTGCGCGGGTCATCAGAAGTCTGCCGGGGCGGGATGTTGCTGAGGAGCAGGATGCCTCCTGAAGGATTGTTCGGACCTGCCGTGCGACGGCCGGGGCCGGGTCCAGCCAGGTGATGCCGGGGGGAGACAGGCGCTCGAAAGCGTCCATCAAAAATGTGTAATGCGTGCAGCCCAGGCCTACAGTGTCGATCTCGCCGCCATGGGGCTGACTGAAGAGGCAGGTCAGTTCGTATTGTACGTCTGAATCCGCGATGGCCTCACCCAGAAAGGCGCGCTCTGCCAGATCCGCCAGTTGGCGTGCACCATGAGTGATCAGGCGGCAGTCGGGAGCAAAATCCTGATGAAGCCGGAGGATGTAAGGGCGTCGCGCCGTGGCTGATGTCGATAACAGACCGATGACCCGGCTTGTCGAGACGCGGCCGGCCCAGCGGATCGGTGGCACGCAGCCGACTACGGGAATGTTCAGGCGCTGCCGCAAGGCAGGCAGGGCAATTGTGCTGGCGGTGTTGCAGGCAATAACCAGAATGTCGGGTTGTAGGCGCTCGCAGGCGGCAACCAGAAGGCTGACGATCCGGGAGGTCAGCAGATCGTCAGGCTGTTCGCCATACGGGAAGAGAGCCGTGTCGGCGAGATAATCGATATGCAGGGCGGGGAGGAGGTCGCGCAGGGCCTGCACGACACCCATCCCGCCAATGCCGGAGTCAAAAACCAGACTCCGGCCGGCTGGCACGGATGCGCCAGTGTCCATCAGGCTTCGGCTTTGGCCTTGAGAGCCAGCGCTTCTTCCGCGCTGCTCACGCCGCCATGCTTTTTGGACCAGCCGCAGGGATCTTCCAGGAAGCGGCGGACTTCGGCGCTGTCCTTTTCGGAGAAGTAGTCGCCGCCTGCACAGGCTTCCAGAACGTCCCACCAGGTGCAGAGCGAATGGAGCGAGATGTCCATGTCTGCCAGTGTCTTATGGGCGCCCGGGAAGACGCCATAAAAGAACACAACGAAGGTGTGGTTCACGATGGCGCCTGCATCGCGCAGGGCATTGGCGAATCGGATCTTGGATGCGCCGTCCGTCGTCAGGTCCTCGACCAGCAGGGTGCGCATGCCTTCGGGCACGTCGCCTTCGATCTGCGCATTGCGGCCGAAGCCCTTCGGCTTTTTGCGGACATAGGCCATTGGGGTCATCATCCGGTCCGCAATCCAGGCGGCGAACGGGATACCGGCGGTCTCGCCACCCACGACGGCGTCAATGCTTTCATAGCCGATGTGACGGCCGATCTTCTCAACAGCCAGTTCCATGATTTTGGTGCGGGCGCGTGGGAAGAAAATGATCTTGCGGCAGTCGATATAGACCGGGGACTTCCAGCCGGACGTCAGGGTGTAGGGGTCTTCCGGGCGGAAGTTTATGGCCTTGATCTCAAGCAGGATACGGGCCGTGGTGAGGGCCGCGTCACGGTCCCACTGGGTGCGGCCCGCCATCGGGCTTTCGGCGAACTGGGTCATGCTTGTCTCCGCTGACGTCGTTTTCTCGTGGTTTACCGGGCTGTTGCCGGGAAGGGTAGGGGCAATATGTTCCCCTTCCGGGGTGTGTGAATTTTATCTGCTGCCTGTCAGTGTCACCGGTCCCATCGATCTTCGTGCTTGCATGGGAGCGTCCGGAGTTCTAGGGAGAGATATCGATATTCATTCTCATTTACGGCAGGAACAGAAGTGAGCATAGAGACCAGTCGGATCGGCCGGAAATGCGAACGCGCTGTTGTAACGGCCTATCAGGAACTGCGTGAAGTCGGGCAGCCGGACATGCAGGCCTTTGCGGCCTGCACAACGCTGTATCGCATCCACCATCCCGAAGCTTCTGTGAAGGAAGCACGTCGCCTCGTGGCCGAATGGATCGACCATCATGTCGTTCGTCAGGCTCGTGGCGAGACTCCGGGCTGCGACTGCTGAATGTTGCGGAGGCGCTTCAGCGCCTCTCGCTCATGGGGACGAAACTCCGTTCCGCTGCACCGATATAGAGCTGTCTCGGGCGGCTGATGCGCACGGACGGTTCCTCGATCATTTCCTTCCACTGACTGATCCAGCCGACTGTCCGAGCGACCGCGAACAGAACGGTGAACATACTCTTGGGAATTCCGAGGGCCTTGAGGATCAGTCCGGAATAGAAATCCACATTTGGATAAAGACGGCGGCTGACGAAATAGTCGTCCTCCATGGCCACGCGCTCCAGTTCCATCGCCAGATCCAGTAGTGGATCGCGCTTAAGGCCGAGTTCCTCGATGACTTCGTGGCAGGTTGCCTGAAGGATCTTCGCGCGTGGATCGAAGTTTTTGTAGACACGATGGCCAAAGCCCATCAGGCGCACGCCGGAATTGCGGTTTTTGACCTCGCTGAGGAAGGCCGGAATACCGTCGCGGGTACCGATGGTTTCCAGCATGCTGAGTGCGGCCTCGTTGGCGCCGCCATGCGCAGGCCCCCACAGGGCGGCAATGCCAGCTGCGATACAGGCATAGGGGTTCGCACCGGTCGAGCCCACGAGGCGGACGGTCGTCGTGGAGGCATTCTGCTCGTGATCGGCATGTAGGAGAAGGATGCGGTCCATCGCGCGGGCCAGTACGGGATTGACCCGGTAATGGTTTCCGGGGCGGGCAAACAGCATGTGCAGGAAGTTCTCGGAGAACGACATTTCTTCATCGGGATAGATGAAGGGCTCGCCGATGGAATATTTATAGGCCCAGGCTGCGATGGTCGGGACCTTGGCGATCAGGCGACGGGCCGAGAGGTCCCGGGCTTTGGGTTCTGAAATGTCCAGCCCGTCATGATAGAAGGCCGAAAGCGCGCCGACTGTTCCGCACAGGATCGCCATGGGATGCGCATCTCGGCGGAAGCCGTTGAAGAAATTCCGGATCTGCTCGTTCAGTAGCCGGTGGGTGTTCATATCCGTACGGAACGCCTGATACTGCGCGGCGGTCGGAAGCTCACCATAAAGCAGCAGATAGGCCGTCTCGGTAAAGCTGGCGTTGAGGGCCAGGTCTTTGATCGGATAGCCACGATGCAGCAGGACGCCTTTGTCGCCATCGATATAGCTGATGGCGCTGGTGCAGGTCGCGGTACTGCCCAGCCCAGGATCGAAGGAGAAGACGCCCGTTTTCTGGGACAGAGCGCGCATGTCCACGACATCCGGACCGATCGTTCCTTCCAGAACTGGAAACTGACGGCTGAGGCCATCGAGACCAAAGGTTACGGAACGATTTTCGGACATGTAGTTGATAACCCGCCTGAAATGTAAGGATGTTGTGCTGTTTTATCTCCGAAAGGTTTTTTATGTCCAGAGAAGCCCTCTGGACGCTCTTTCAGGGTTGGATAAGCGTAATAGGCTGGATCGTGGACGGACGAACATCCAGCCACTGCCCCTGAACGCCCAGAACCGTCAGGCCAGCCAGCGGATAAGATCGATAGAGCGCGGAAAACCGGGCGCTCTGAAGGGCTGGCCCGAGAAGATCGCAGGCGAACTCGCCGATGGTTGGGTTATGGCCGACGATCAGCAGGGTTTCGACGGTTTCTGGCGTGGCATAAATGAGGTTGTAAAGATCGTCAGCCGTTGCGGAATACAGACTCTCTTCGATTTCGAGTGATGCGGCCGTTCCAGAAGCGGCAAGAACGCCCTGCGTGGTCTGCCGGGTGCGGATGGCAGGGCTGCACAGGACCCGGATGGGGGAAGGTAGATCCAGTGTGGAAAGCTGTCTGCCAATGCTGGCAGCCTGCTCTTGCCCCTTCGGTGTAAGCGCACGGGCACTGTCGCTCTTCGCCGTCAGGAGATGGGAAACTGCTTCGGCGTGGCGCAGAAGCAGGAGGCAGCGCATCAGCCTTCCGATGTCCGGCGGGCGTCTGCAGCGATGGCTTCGTGATGGCGGATGACTTCACGGATGACGAAGGCCAGGAACTTCTCGGCGAAATCCGGATCCAGATGGGCATCGCGGGCAAGCTGGCGCAGGCGTTCGATCTGGCGCGTCTCCCGGGACGGGTCAGCCGGCGGGAGATGGGCGCGGGCTTTGAGCTTGCCAACTTCCTGCGTGCAGCGGAAGCGTTCTGCCAGCATGTGAATCAGGGCGGCGTCGATGTTGTCTATACTCGCGCGCAGGCGTTCGAGTTCGGCCAGGGCAGGATCGGAGGCGGCCGACTTGGATGTGTGAGGTGTATTGGAGGGGTCAGGGCTCATTCAGATCAATCCATGCAAGATGGCCGCCTTTTCCGGCACCGAGATCGGTGAAGACGGCCGTACCCCCCAGGCGTCCCGTCCGGCGCCAGGGGCGTCCGTCGGTCGAGCGGCGGTCATGGCCGACATAAACCGTCATCCCTTCGGGGATGCGGTTGATCCAGGTCAGGCGGCGTTCGGGATAGCCATCCGGCTGCATCCGGCCGGTGGTTTCACCAAAAAGGGCGCGGGACAGAGGCGCAGACATCTCGCCCAAACCCGGCACCGGGGAATGGGAAAGCATGGCCGTATGAAATCCGCCATGCACGAATAGGGAGCGGCCGATCCGCAGCCATGTCGGCGCCTGATCGATGGCCATGTATATGCGCTCGGGAAGCCCTTCGTATTCTGGAAGCGAAATCTGGCGCAGCGTTTCCTCAAGCGGTGGATCGCGCCTCAAGCGCCTGCCTTCGAGGGCGCGGCCGAGCTTGCGGTCGTGGTTGCCGAGAATGAACAGCCCACGCTGCTGCTCCAGAAGTTCGAGCATCAGCTCCATCACGCCGGCGCTGTCGGGACCGTGATCAACGAGGTCTCCGAGCTGGATGACAAAACGCTCGGTTGCGGTGGCATGACGGAAAGCGTTGAAATCACCATGCACGTCTCCAACCACGCGGATGCCGTGTTCACGGATTCGCATCATGATGGGGGCGGGAAGGGGTGGATCAACGAAGATGGCGCGTGCTTTCTGGTTTTCCTTCTATCAAAGGGCCAGAACGGTCCAACGTCAATTTATCTGTTTGAGAAAATTGACCTCATCCGTCCACAAGTGCTGCGGCACGCCCCAGATCGACTGACAGAACCCGGCTTACACCACGCTCCTGCATCGTGACACCATAAAGACGATCCATGTGCGCCATTGTCAGCTGATGATGCGTCACGACCAGGAAGCGTGTGCCGGCTTCTTTCGTCATGTCAGACAGCAGGGAGCAGAAACGCTCGACATTCGCGTCATCCAGCGGCGCATCGACTTCATCAAGCACGCAGATGGGGGCTGGGTTACAGCGGAAGGTCGCGAAAATCAGTGAAAGCGCAGTCAGGGCCTGTTCGCCACCCGAGAGCAGGGACAACGTCGAGAGCTTCTTGCCTGGAGGCTGGGCGAAAATCTCAAGCCCGGCTTCCAGTGGATCATCGCTGCCCACCATGCCCAGATGTGCGCGTCCGCCGCCAAACATGCGTGCGAACAGGGACTGGAAATGTCGGTCCACTTCCGAGAAGACCGCCAGCAGGCGTTCGCGTCCTTCGCGGTTGATCGTCCCAATCCCCCCGCGCAGCCTGTTGATGGCTGCCGTCAGTTCGGCATGCTCGCGAGCGATGGTATCGGCCGTTTCGCGTGCTTCCTCGAATTCGGCTTCGGCCCGTAGGTTGACCGCGCCCAGGTCTTCACGCTCGCGGGTCAGGCGGGAAAGGCGACGACGGGTTGAGGTTTCGGCCTGTTCGGAAAGGTCGGACGGATAGGAAGTGCCCTGTGAGCCGCCTTCGGGAGGCTCGCTGTCGGCCAGCAGTCGCTCGCGGGCGACCATGGCCTGTTCGGCACGCTCGGTCAGGCGTGCGATGGCTTCCCGGCCCGCCGCCAGTGCCAGGTCGGCGTTGCGGCGCTGCTCCTGCGCTTCCAGCCCTGCGGCACCCGCCGCTTCGTCTCGGGCGCGTGCCGCGTCATAGGTGTTTTGGGCGTCCGTCAGGGTCTGATCGTGACCGGAGAGTTTCCGTTCCAGCTCGGCAGGCATTGCGCTGTGTGTCTGAAAGCTGTCCCGCAACTCGTCCCGCCGGTTGCGGAGATATGCAAGACTGGCTTCTTCCCCCGCGATCCGGGTGCTGAGTGCTTCAAGCTGGGCGCGGACCGCAACCAGCGCGCCGGTCAGACGGACGTCTTCAAGAGACAGGCGGGCGCTTTCGGTCCGGGCGGCTTCCAGGAGATGGCGGGTTTCGTGAAGGGGCGCCGTGGCGTCCACAACTGCCTGTTCCAGAATCGCAGGATCCGGCCTCTCGGTCAGTTCGGCTGTTCGTCTGGTATGATCTTCGCGCAAGCGGGTGACCAGCTCCTGCAGCTCCCGCTGACGTGGCTCCAGCGCCGAGCGTCGGGCGAGGGCCGTTGCGGCGGACTGGTCGAGCGCCTGAAGCTCTCGCGTCAGGTGGGCAGCATTGTTGCGGCTTTCCCGTGCTGCCTGCGATGCCGCCTCGGCAGAGGAACGTGCCTGATCGAAAACCTGCTGTGAGGCCTGGGCAGAGGCTTCCAGTGCGGGGATATCGGGCCGGCTGTCCTGCTGCTGGAGTGCGACATGTTGGGCCGTCAGACGCTCGTGTTCCTGCTCAAGCCGCCTCAGTCCTTCGTCCAGATCCCGCAGGCGGGTGAGCGTACTGTCGTGCCGCAGAAGGGCCTGATCCAGGGCGCGTGCTGCAGTATCCGCGGCACTCCGCGCAGTCTGGAGCCTGCTGCTGGCGTCTCGCAGTGCAGTGCGGGCGTTTTCAGAGTCCTGAGCGCTGGTCTGTGCTTTCAGTAACAGGTCGTCGGGAGCGGGATGGGCTTCCAGTTCGGCTTCGGCCTGCGTGGTCGCACACTGGGCGGTGTCCAGTGCAGCCTCGGCGTCCTTCAGGCGATCTACGGCCTGTTCCCACTGGGTGCGGGCCAGAGCCGCTTTCTGCTCGATCCGCGATGCCACGGTCCTGGCTTCGGCAAGCTGAGGCTCCAGCGCTGTGCGGTCGCGACGCAGGGCCGTAAGGGTGATTTCGGCGCGTTCGCGTGCCTCGATGGCTGTGGTGCAGGCCTTGCTCAGGCGGGGCTGATCGGCCTGATGGGACTGAAGCAGAGCATAGGTTTCCGTCAGACGGCGTCGCTGCTCCAGCCGGGCGGCTCCGGCATCCGGCGCATCGGCGGAACGGGTAAATCCATCCCAGCGCCAGAGTGCGCCGCTACGGCAGACCAGAACCTGTCCCGGCTGGAGGGTTTTCTGCAGGTTCGCTCCAGCACTGGGATCCTCAAGAAGGAATGCGGCGTCCAGACAGCGTCGAAGCGCCGCAGGGGCCTGAACAAGGTCTGAGAGCGGACGACAGCCCGCCAGTTCCGCACTTCCAAGACGATCAAGAGACCGCCAACGTCTGTCAGCGGGAATACTGTCCGGAGCCAGGGAAGCGTCCAGCCCGTCTGCCAGCACTGCCGCGACGGCGCGGGCCATGTCTGCCGGGAGGTCCAGCGTGTCTTCCAGCGGATCGGGCTGGGCGGCAACGGCGTTGAGGCTCTGCTCCAGTCCCTCGCATTCGCCTTTTGTGCGTAGGATGAGCGTTTCCAGCGCGGACAGGGCCTGCCGGGCCTGTGCTTCCTGTTCACGCGTCTCTGCCAGCGTGGCTTCCGCTTCGGTGAGGGCTTTTTGCAGACCCGTCAGGCGTTCTTCCGTCTGCGTGACGGTATTACGGACATCCTGAACAGCCTGTTCGGGCACCAGGGCGGCCCGGGCCGTTGTTTCTGCCGTGGCCGCCAACTGAGCTTTCTGTCGCGTCTGATCGAGGGCTTGCCGAGCCTGTTCAACGGTTCGGACAAGCGTCTTGCGGCGCTGTGTGCCTTCTTCTGCCGCAGCGCGTGCTTCCAGCCAGAGAGCGCCAAGCCGCTCCTGTTCCTGTCGGGCGTGGTCCTCGCGGTCGCGGGCTTCGGTCAACGCCTGTGCCGTGCTGTCGCGGGTTGCCTCAAGCTCTGCTCTTCCTTCTCTGGTCAGCAGTTCGGCCTGAGCGGCATTGCGTGTGGTACGGTCCTGCGTGATCTGGGTCTGGGTCGTCTGAAGGCGTCTGGCCAGATCGACTTCGGTGGCCTTAAGCGCTTCGAGGCGGCTTCTGCCTTCAGCCAGAGCCCGTCCGTCCAACTCGGCCTTGAGACGGGCCTCCTGCAAGGCGGTCGTGCAGTCCTGTTCCTGACGGCTGGCGAGCTGCGACTGTTCCTGCATCGACGCGGTCTTCTGACGCAGTGTCTCCAGTGTGTTGTTATCAGGTGTTGCATGATCCAATGCCGCGATTTCCGCTTCAAGAGCGTTCAGCGCGCCAATTTCCGCATCCAGACGAAGGGTCAGGGCATCCAGCCCTTCCATCACGCTGTCTCTGCGGATGGCTTCAGCATCACGCAGGCGGGTCGCCTTTTCCAGAGCGAGAGCCTGCTCTTTTTCGAGCGCATCGAGACGTTCATACTCTGCTGTGCAGGATGAGCGCAGGTCGGGTAATGCGATCATCTCAACTTCAAGAGCTGCACATTCTTCCGCGGCATTTTGCCGGGCTTCCCGGTCCGTCGTCAGACTGGCTTCGCTGCGACACAGATCTCCTTCGGCCTGTTCAAGGCGAAGGCGGGTTTCGGATTCGGTCTGTCGGGCACGGTCGAGATCCTGTTTCAGGATTTCAGACTGGACTTTCAGCCGCTCCAGAGCGCTGCGAAGACGATCTGTTTCTTCGCGTGCCTGTGGGGCGGCCCTGCGGGCCTCGAACTCGGCTTTGGCGGCGGCTTCTGCGGCTTGCTCGGCCTTTTTCAGGTCTTCGCGTGCTTTTGCCAGATCGTCCCGGCTGCGCTGGACGGCTAGGTTGGCGCGGGCATGAAGCAGGACGTGAAGCTCGGTTTCTGTCTGGCGGATTTTCTCTGAAATCTCACGGTATTTTCGGGCCTGAACTGTCTGGCCTTCAAGGCTTTCCAGCCGTTCCTCGAGCTGAAGACGCAAGTCTTCAGCGCGGGAAAGGTTCGTCTCGGTCTGGCGCAGTTTGAGTTCGGCGTCATGGCGGCGGGCATGTAGGCCGGTGATGCCTGCGGCTTCCTCCAGAAGAAGGCGCCGTTCCTCGGGTTTGGCCGCGATCAGCTGGCCAACGCGGTTTTGGCTGATGATGGCGGAACTACGTGCACCGGATGCCAGATCAGCAAATAGCGTCTGGACGTCGCGGGCGCGCATGACGCGTCCGTTGATGCGGTATTCGCTACCCGATCCGCGCTCTGCTCGACGGCTGATTTCCAACTCGTCCGCGTCCTGAAACGGGGACGGGGCCAGTCCGCTGGCGTTGCTCAGATGCAGCGTGACCTGAGCGATGTTACGGGCCGAGCGTGCGCCCGTGCCCGCGAAGATCAGGTCGTCGAGTTCCCCGCCCCGCAGGGCGCGGGCGGAGGTCTCGCCCATCGCCCATCGCAGGCCTTCCACGACATTGGACTTGCCGCAGCCGTTTGGCCCGATGATCCCCGTCAGACCCGGGAGGATATCGAGACGCACCTCATCGGCGAAACTCTTGAAACCGCCAATGCTCAGGCGGTCGATCGTCGTGGTGCGGCTCGACATCAGGGTATGGAGATACTGGTCCTACGGTTCTGGATCAGGAGGCCTTGGCGACGAGATCGGCGAACTTTTCGTAGGTTTCCGGATCCTGATCGTAGTGCGTGTTGTTGAAGCGGAAATACGGCGTGCCCTGGATATTGTAGGTGTCCGCATCCTTCTTGACCTGATTGAACAGGGCTTCGGCGAACACGTTGTCCTTGCTGATGGCGTCGAACTGAGCAGCCGAAACGCCGGCGAGGGCAGACATCTGCTGCAGGCGCTGCATCGGGTCACCACCTGATGCAAAGGCCCACTGCATCTGGCTGGAGAAGAGGGCTTCGAGGAAGGGGACGTAGCGCTCTTCCGGCAGAGAGCGGGCCACCATGGCCGCCGTCAGGCCGACGCGATCGCCGCAGAAATCATGGAACTGATAGCGGATCTTGCCGGTATCGATGAGCTGTTCCTTGACCTTGGGGAACTCTTCCGTCGCAAAATGCGCGCAATGCGTACAGGTCAGGGAGAACCATTCCTGAACAAGAATCTTGGCATTCGGGTTGCCGATGATACGCGGACTCAGCCGGGCATCGCTCGAACCGGTAGCGGCGGCGCGGGCCGTGCCAGCGGCAGTTCCGGCCACGGCGAGGGCTGGCGCCGCAGAAACGAAAAAGCGGCGGGAAAGGGAAAGACGGGTCATTCAGGAAGCCTTTGCAACTGCTTTGGCGAAATCATCATAGCTCCCGACCACGGTGGGTGCGGGAACATCATTGATGCGGAAATATGGCGTGCCCTGGATCTGGAGGAAAGCGCCGTCACGGTCTTGCCTGTTGATAATGGACTCACGCAGAGCATTATCGGCATTGATCTTGTCGAATTCGGCAGCACTCACGCCGAACAGCGCTGCGCGCTTCTTCAGCTCAGCCACGGGGTCGATGTTTTGAGCGAAGGCCCATTCGTCCTGATGGTCGAGCAGATCCGTCACGAAGGGTTCGTAGCGTTCGGTGGGCAGAGAGCGTGAGACCATGGACGCCAGCAGGGCGACCTGATCGAGCGGGAAGTCATGGAAGCGGTAGCGGATCTTTCCTGTATCGATCAGGTTCTTGCGGATCTGGGGAAAGATCTCCTGCGCGAAGTGGGCGCAGTGCGAGCAGGTCAGTGAGAGCCATTCGTCCACGATCACCTTTGCATCCGGTGAGCCGATGACGCGGGGCCCCATGCGCGGATTGCTGGCGGGTAGGTCATCGGCCTGTGCGAACGGTACGGCCGCACAGGCCACAAGGGCCATTCCGGAAGCGAGAAGGGTACGGCGGCCGAGAGGCTGGTCGGCAGACATGGGTGGGGCTCCGCTGGAAACGATGTGATACTCGAACGATGAACCGAGGCCTCCGTCAAGAGCCCCGGTCATCTTCCTGCGTTTTGAGGGCGGGAAGAGGCTTGTTTTCCCAGCTTTCCGGAACCCGCATACGCAGGGAACGGATATGCCGGGCATCTGCATCCAGAACCCGGAATTCCAGGCCGCTTTCATGGGTCAGTACCTCGTCCTTGGCTGGGACGTGCTCCGCCAGACGGAAAACCAGACCGCCGACCGTCTCGATCTCGGCCTCGCGTTCAGAATCCGTCAGCACGGCACCAAGCCGCTCCTCAAGCTGTCGGACAGGGAGACGGGCATCGATATCAAATGAGCCATCCGCCCGTTCCACCCACATAGTTGTGACCGGATCGTCATGCTCGTCGGAAATATCGCCCACGATGGTTTCGATCAGATCCTCGATCGTCACGAGCCCGTCGATGCTGCCATATTCGTCGATCACGAGGGCCATGTGCATCCGGCGTTGACGCATCTGCAGCAGCAGGTCCAGTACCGGGATGGTCGGCGCGATCATCAGTGGCTGACGCAGGAGGGGGCGGATGTCGAAGGCTTCCGGATCGCCGACATAGGCAATCAGGTCCTTCACATGGATCATGCCCGCGATGTCATCGAGCTGGTCGCGATAGACCGGAAGACGGGAATGGTTTTCCCGGCGCATTAGGTCCAGCGCCTCGTTGAAGGGCAGGGCCTCGGGCATGGCGACGATGTCCGCGCGCGGGATCATGACGTCATCCGCCGTGATGCCCCGCAGACGCAGCACATTCATGATGAGGGCGCGTTCCTGCCGGTCGAGTTCGGGCTCGTCGCCCGCATCCTCGGTTGGCTGTCCGGCTTCCTGAACGAGGGTGGCGATGGACTCGCGCAGACCCTGATCACGCCCGCGGCGGTTGAAAAGTCCGAAAAGGCCGCGGGAAGGGCGGCTCTTGCCCGATTCTTCGGTCGGGCGGTCGTGTGAGTCGTCGCTCATATCCGGACACTCCCAGCCTGCCGCCAGTTTCCCTGCCGCCAAGGATCCCCAAAACCGAGGGACCGCAGGGTACGGGTCTCAATTCCTTCCATTTCCCGGGCCTCGCCAGGATGATGATGATCGTAACCGGCAAGATGCAGCGCGCCGTGCACCACAAGATGCGACAGATGCGCCCGCAGCGAGCGCCGGGCCGCCGTGGCTTCGCGGCGTACCGTCTCGTAACCCAGTACGATGTCTCCACCATGCATGGGGGAGAGCGGCTCGAACGTCAGGACGTTCGTGGGTTTGTTCTTGTCCCGGAAACGCGCATTGAGGCGCTTGACGATCCGGTCTGTCGCCAGAAGGATCGAAGGAGCCGGAGACTGCGTGAAGTCGGGTCCACCCTGGCGGGCAACCGCGACGAGGGCGCGCCGGATTGCACGCTCCGTCCCCGGAACCGAGGCGCGCCAGCGCGCGTCCTCGATGATGATGTCAGTACCGGCGTGTCGACTTGGAGGTTCCATTGTTTTCCCGGCGCAGCCTGTTCCGGAACACGTCCCGAGGGGCTGGCGCTTTCTGTTCATAGGCATCGACGATACGGGCAACCAGCGGATGGCGCACCACATCTTCGGAAGAAAAGCGCGTAATGCCGATTCCCTTGATCCCTTCAAGGGTCTCGACGGCTTCGCGCAGACCGGATGATACACCATTCGGCAGGTCGATCTGACTCAGATCGCCCGTAATGGCCATGCGTGTGCCTTCGCCCATACGGGTGAGGAACATCTTCATCTGGGCTGCGGTCGTATTCTGGGCTTCGTCCAGAATGACGTAGGAATGAGCCAAAGTGCGTCCGCGCATGAAAGCAAGCGGAGCCACCTCTATCTCACCCGTCCCCATGCGGCGCACCACCTGATCACCCGGCATCATGTCATGCAGGGCGTCATAGAGCGGGCGCAGATAGGGGTCGATTTTTTCGCGCATGTCGCCGGGCAGAAAGCCGAGGCGCTCACCGGCCTCAACAGCTGGTCGCGAGAGAATAATCCGGTCCACCTGTCCTGCGAGCAACATGCCCACGGCCTGCGCCACAGCCAGGTAGGTCTTGCCCGTGCCAGCTGGGCCGATGCCGAACACCATATCGGTATTAGCCAGCATTTCCATATAGCCAGCCTGACCATGCGAGCGGGGCGCAATGACGCCACGCTTGGTCCGGATGGCAGGCAGACCTCCGAACGGGCTGGCGGGCAGGGGCTGCTGCTTGCCGTTAGTTTTTTCCGGGCGGCGCTGGCTATTGCCGCGTGGAGGAGGCTCCTGCGAAGCCGTCGGACGGGCTTGTCGTGTATCACTCGGCCGTTCGGGACGGCTCGGTAGGGCGGTGAGGCGAATGACGCCATCGACCTGCGAGGCATCGATCGTGCCGCCCTGTTCGAGCTGGTTGTACAGCGCGATGATGGCCGCCTGCGCCCGTCCGACCGTGTCCGTTTCGCCGGAAATGGCAATCTTGTTGCCACGACAGGACAGCTTGACGTTGAACCCTTCCTCCAGCCGGACGAGATGTCGGTCATGGTCTCCCAGCAGGCGCTGGAGGAGGATGTTGTCGTTGAAACGCAAGGCAACGGTGCGGTTGCCTTCGGAGCCACTGCTGGTGGCGACGGGACGGGTCGGGTGCGTTGTCAGCAAGCGGAGGCTGTCTCCCGGATCAGGGTGCCGCCTAGGGAATTGGTGCGGCGTGTGGTAATGGCGACCTTGACGGTGGAGCCGATCAGATGATCGGGGCCGTCGAAGTGAACAGGCTGGAGGTAAGGCGAACGCCCGGCGATCTGCCCGGGCTTGCGGCCCCGGTTCGTCACCAGGATTTCCTGCACCGTCCCGACCATGTCGGCGTTGAAGGCGTCCTGCTGTTCGCGCAGAAGCGCCTGCAACTCGGCCAGACGGCGATCCTTCACGTCCTCGGGCACCTGCATCGGCTGCCCAGCAGCCGGCGTGCCGGGACGGGGGGAATATTTGAAGCTGTAGGCCATGGCGAAACCGATATCGCGCACGAGCTGCATGGTCGCTTCGAAATCCTCTTCCGTCTCGCCGGGATGACCGACGATGAAATCGGAAGACAGGGCCAGATCTGGGCGGGCTTCACGCAGCTTACGGACGCTTTCGCGGTATTCGGCTGCCGTATGACCACGGTTCATGGCCTTGAGGATCCGGTCCGAGCCGCTTTGGACTGGAAGATGCAGGAACGGCATGAGAGCGGGATTGTCCCGATGTGCGTCGATCAGGCTCTGGTCCACGTCGCGGGGGTGGGACGTCATGTAGCGGATGCGGCCCAGACCGGGGATCTGCGCAAGCTGTTCGACCAGTCCGGCCAACGTCGCACTTCCGCCCTTGCCATCATCGCCATGATAGGCGTTGACGTTCTGCCCGAGCAGTGTGATCTCGCGCACGCCGCTTTCCGCCATCCGTCGCGCTTCCGCCAGGACTGAGGCCACTGGACGGCTTGTTTCCGCGCCACGGGTGTAAGGCACGACGCAGAACGAACAGAACTTGTCACAGCCTTCCTGAATGGTGAGGAACGCCGTGAGGTTACCCTGCGTCTGGGGAGCGGCCTCCGTGGGCAGGAAATCGAATTTCTGCTCGACCGGGAAGTCCGTCTCGATCACGGCACCGCCGGCACGTGCAGCGCGGGCGACCATTTCGGGCAGCTTGTGGTAGGTCTGCGGACCGAGAACCAGATCGACATAGGGTGCGCGGGAGAGGATGACCTCCCCCTCGGCCTGCGCGACGCATCCCGCAACCGCGATGATGGTCCGGTCAGCCCCATTGCTCATCCGTTCGTCACGGATCTTGCGTAGACGTCCAAGCTCGGAAAAGACCTTTTCAGTCGCCCGTTCGCGGATATGGCAGGTGTTGAGGATGACCATGTCCGCGTCTTCAGGGCGCTCAACCGGTCCATAGCCCAGCGGGCGCAGGACATCGGCCATGCGTGCGCTGTCATAGACATTCATCTGACAGCCCCATGTAATGACATGGAGGCCGCGTGGAGCATGTCCAATGGGCGCGGTGTCGGAAGAGGCAGGCACGGCTGGGGAAGTGGGGGCAGTCAAGGTCTCGGTCCGGGAATGGCAGAATCAGGCACACACATCGGGGCAGGAATCCGCGCGGTCAAGTCTGTTCCGGGGAACAGTGTCCCGAACACGATGGACCGACGGATGATCAGACGGGCCTGAATGGGTAATACCACCTCCGGACACGAAAACCGGATTGCTGCCGTGTCGTGTTCTGAAGGTGACGCGGGGGCAGGCTTCAAGTCAAGATAAACCTGATTGTCAGCCTGGTTTTGGCACAGATTTTCAGGACTCTGTCACTTTCGGCTGACCGCGACGCAGCTCTGCGGCACCGTTGTTGACGGCTTCAAAGGTAGCACGGGACAGGTCCTTACGGGAGAGAAATGCATCCGGCGTGATCGGTTCGTGTAGCATCAGAGATGCCCCCATGGTCCGCCACTGGCCGAAGGACCAGAGATGTGGCGCAAGGTCCATGTCGCCGTACCATGAAAAGACATTCCGGCGGCTTCGCCCGACCGGCAAGCCTTCAAGACTGTCATAAACGACGGAAACGGGCTGGATTAGGACGGGGGGGGCCTTGGGTAGGCCGACTTTCTCCAGACGCCCGGGTTTGGCAACGGCGAAAAACGACGACAGGAAAGGCAAAACGCGCGAGCCGTCAGAAGACGTGCCTTCGGGGAACAGGACAATGTCGTCACCGTCCCACAGATGTGCGGCCATTTCCTGAAGTTCACGGCCGGTATCCTGACGGTTTCGGCTGACGAAAATGCTGCGCCCCAAACGGGACGCCGTGCCGATGAGGGGCCATTTTCCGACCTCACCCTTAGCGACAAAAACGACAGGCAGCTCGCTGCCGATAATGGCGATGTCCAGCCAGGAACAGTGATTTGCGACGAACACAACCGGGCGTTTGCCGTTTCGGACGTCCCTTGCCGTCCGCACGCCACCCGCGCTGCTGCCGATGACTTTTGTCTTGATGCCCAGAATCCGGCACACGCCTCTCCAGTAAATGCGCGGCATCATGATTTTTAACCGCCCGGGCAGACGCACCAGAATGGCCTGAAGGCTGCACGTCCAGAACGTCCAGATCAGGACGAGGGACAGGCGCAGCGCACAGCGCAGACGGCTGTAGAAGGATGTGGATGTTGTCGGCTGAAAAGCCGGGAAGGCGGCATTTTCATCCACGACGGGACGGTTGTGACCGCGTCGGCTCTTCGGTGTCTTGGCATCACGATGGGGCATGGGTGCTGAGTGATACGGTTTTCGCGGGGGGGACACAATCTTGTTTGTTGGCTTGTTTGTCGGGTTGCCTGCCGGGCGTCGCCGGTGCAGGACAGTTTTCCGGACCGTTCCTGTCCGGCAGGACTTGACAGAGAGCGCCGTGCAAGGTTCCTCGGATAGGTAGCAGTCGCCTTGTTCGGTCTGCGCTCTCGTGTTCCGGTTTTCACAAAGCCGGAAATGCCCTCAAGACAGATTTCAGGACGCACGGTGAAGTCAGGCCGCAGCCTCGTTTCCTTTTCAGTTGTTTCGATGTCCTGCATCCTGGGCATCGGGACGGTTTTCTGCGCGCCTCTACCGGCAGAGGCGAAGGCGTCAAAAACGGCTGCAAATGTAAAGCCGGTGACGGATGGTACGTCCGATCCTGCCATTCCCTATGACGTGACGCTGACGCCGACGAAACAGGCGGATCTGGACGCCGCGATCGCTGCATCCTCGCAGCTCAAATCCCTTCAGACATCCCACACCGTCGGAGCCTATGCGCTCGCCGGGCGGATACGCAGTGATTATGATCGCATCAACAGCGCCCTTGAATCGCAGGGATATTATGCGGGCTCGGTGAAAATCAGCGTCAAGGTGGGCGCCCGGACCGTAGATGGCAAGGATCCGTCCCTGCCAGATATTCTCAAGGCGCTTGGCAAGAACCAGAAGGTCGCGATCACGATTTCGGCCACGCTCGGGCCGAGGTTCAGTCTGGGAAACGTGGTGCTGACCACGCCGCCACAGCACCCCCCCACCGTAGCCGTTCCAGCACCGACGGCGACCGCCGTGAAGGGTTCGGCTGCTAAGACACCTGTTGCGAAGACATCCGCCCAAACCCCCTTGGGGAAAGCGTCTTCTGATGGAAAATCCGTCCCGACCCCACCGTCCGCTGCAGCGGGAGCGGCGACCTCGGAGCAGGCGATCGCCCAGGCCCAGCCGGTCAGCCTTTTACCCGAAGAGCGCAAGGCATTCGGCCTGTCTTCGGGGCAACCTGCCGTGGCGGCGGACGTCCTGGCCGCACAGAACAGCCTGCTCAACCAGCTTCAGGAAGAAGGCTACGCTACGGCGAGTGTCTCGCCTCCTCTGGCCTATTTGAAGCCCCAGACGCATACGCTGGATATTGTGTTCCGGGTGAGCCGTGGGCCAAAGGTCGTGATCGGTCCTATCAGCATGACCGGGCTGGTGCATACCAAACAGCGCTACCTCATGAACCGGCTGGAATTGAGGGAAGGTGAGCTTTACCGCCCCTCCCGGATCGAGGCTGCGCGCCAGGATCTGGCCAGCACGGGTGTTTTCGCGTCTGTTCAGGTCCGCAATACTCCGCCGATCATCACATTGCCGCCCTCGCGCACCCTCATGCCCGGAATCCTTCAGGCCATGCCGATCGAATTCGGGTTCAAGGAGGCCAAGCGGCGTACACTCTCGGCGCAGGTCGGGTACTCAACCGATCTCGGTGGGCGTGTGGGTGTGAGCTGGACGCATCACAACTTGCTTGGTAATGCCGAACAACTGCGCCTGACAGCTTTGGTCACGGGGCTTGGCGGCTCCGCCCAGCAGGGACTGGGTTATGACGTCTATGCGGATTTCATGAAGCCGGATTTCCTCTCGAAGGGGCAGAACCTGAGCGTGCGTCTCGAAGGTATCCGCCAGCTTCTCTATTCCTATCATCAGACCGCCATTATCGGCCGTGCCGGACTGAACCGCCATGTCGGAAAATACTGGAACGTCTCGGGTGGCGTGATGGGCGAACAGGAACAGATTAAGCAGTTCGGCGATACGCGGAGCTACTTCATTATCGCCGCCCCCTTGAACGCCACGTTCGACAACACCCAGCTCTCCAACCCGATCGACCCGGCGACGCATGGCGTCCGCGCCTCGCTTTCGGTGACGCCATCGGAATCTCTTGAAAACGGATCGTCGTTCTTCACGCTGCTTTCGGCTCAGGTCTCGACCTATTTCGATCTGAAGCATCTTGGTATTTCGCGTCCCGGACGCAGCGTGATTGCCGTGCGTGGCATCGTAGGCTCGGTGCAGGGCGCGTCCACCTATCAGATCCCGCCTGACCAGCGTCTGTACGCTGGTGGCCCCGCGACCGTGCGCGGATTCCGTTATCAGGGTGTGGGGCCTCAATATGGCAAGACGAAATACGGCATCGGCGGCACGTCCATGGATGCAGGCAGTGTCGAATTCCGCCAGCGCCTGCCGATGAATCTAGGTTTTGCCGGGTTCGTGGATGCCGGTCAGGTTGGTACGGGATCGCGACCGGGGCAGGGCACGCTGCGTGTCGGCTATGGCGGAGGCGTGCGCTATTTCACGCCGATCGGGCCAATCCGCGTGGATGTGGCGCTGCCGATGAACCGCCCGGCTTACGGCGATAAATGGGAACTGTATTTCGGCCTCGGGGAGACATTCTGATGCGTGTTCGCAGGATTCTTCTCCGTGTCGCGGCCGGTCTGGTCATCGTGCCTGTGGGGCTTGTGGCTGTGGCTGTTACGGGAGTTCTGGTCGGGATCAACATCTCGCCGGGCCAGCGTCTGATTGAGCGCAAGATCGGCCCGCTGACGGGAGGCATGGTCGAAATTTCCGGCCTTTCGGGCTTCCTGCCGCATCATCTGGCGGTGACGAAACTACTTATCAAGGATACGAAAGGCCCCTGGATCGAACTGGATAATGCCGATCTGAAATGGTCGCCGCTGTCGCTGTTGCATCTGGATGCGAAGATCACCAATCTGAGCGCCTCGCGGATCGCCGTTTTGCGCAAAATGGTCTCCGCTCCGGATACGACGCCTGCAAAGTCCACGACGACCAGCACGGCACCGTCTAAGCTGCATCTGCGCGTCGATCTGGCGTCCCTGCATGTCGGGCGGCTGGAGATCGGGCCGGACTATACCGTCACGCCGACGGCTTTCTCGCTGGACGGGCACGCCCATATCCACAGCATCGCACCGTTTCTGGATGGCGTGACGGTGAAGACGTTGCCGGTCATGGATGCGGCATTGGCGTTGAAGCGGCTCGATCAACCGGGCAGCCTGACACTGAACGTCCAGACGCCGAAGAAACGCATTGCAGTCGGGATTCGGTTTCAGGAAGGTGCTAACGGCTTTGCCACGACGTTGGGTCAGATGTCGCAGCTCGACCCGCTGGATTTGCACCTGAACCTCAACGGGCCGCGCACGGCGTCCGTGCTGGATTTCGGACTGGACGCAGGCCCTATCAAGGCCTCAGCCACTGGTACGATGAATCTGCTAACGCGTGTCGGGAACCTGCATCTGAAGGCCAACGCGCCTTCTATGACGTTACGCCCCGGCATTGCATGGGATGCCATCGCGCTGGACACAGATCTGCATGGGCCGCTGACGGCGCCGAACGGGCAGGGCGCTCTGGATATCGACTCCCTGAGCGCGGCGGGTGCCGGAATCGGGCATTTGCATGCACAGTTCGAGGGTATCGAGAGCGATCAGCCTGATAATGCGACAGGCCATCTTACCGCTTCTCTGGACGGGCTGAGAATCCCGGGATCCCAGCCCACGCTTCTGGCCGCAGCTCCGCTGACGCTGGATGTTCTGGCGCACCCGCTGGCGCCGTCTATGCCAATCGTGGCAAAGCTGGATCATCCATTGCTCCATGCTTCGGCCACGGCGGACCTGAAACCTGCTGCGAAAGGTCATCTGGATCTCGACCTGCCGGATTTGCATCCGCTGGCGGCGATGGGCAGCACGGACATCAAAGGCAACGCCGGATTGCATGCCGATTTTGCCATGCCGGTTACGAAACAGGACGATCTGACGCTGAAAAGCACGGGGACGCTTGCGATTACGGGCGGTCAGGCCCAGGCCGTGAACCTGATCGGCAAGGGCGGCACGTTCTCGCTCGATCTGACGAAATCCCCTGCCAATGTCCTGACGTTGAAAAGCTTCGGACTGGATGGCGCGGCTCTGCATGTGCTGGTGTCATCCGTGATCGATATGGCGCATGGCAACCGGATGCAGACGAAGGCTACCGTCCAACTGCCCGATCTTGCCAAAGCCAGCCCCGCCATTCTCGGCAATACGACGTTGACGGCCACGGCCGATGGCCCGACGGATGATCTGGCGGTCAAGGCCGACCTGAACGGTGATTTCGGCACGAAAGAAGTCGCGAAAGGGCCTGTGGAGCTGCATGCGGACTTCCAGCATCTGCCTTCTCATCCGGATGGGACGCTGACAGCCAAAGGCACCCTGGATCACGCGCCACTCGTGCTTGATACGGCATTTCAGCAGGATGATGCGGGCGCGTACCATCTGGATCTCAACACGCTGGACTGGAACAGCCTGACCGGGAAGGGCAAGTTGCGCCTGCCCAAAGGGGCAAAAGTGCCGCTCGGGGATATGGACGTCTCGATCCGCAATCTGGGCGATTTCCAGCGTCTGATCGGGCAGGCGATTTCAGGTCACCTGACGCTGGGTCTGCACACGACGGAAGCTGAAAATGCACCGCCTGTCGTGAAACTTGGATTGGACGGAATGCTGTCGATGGCGCAGGCCGCTGTCCAGTCCCTGAAGGTCAACGGCACCATCACTAATCCGATCGATGCGCCCGAACCCGCGCTGGTCCTTGATCTGGTCGGAATGCGCTATCAGGCTATGACCGGCAAGGCGCATGCCACGATTAAGGGGCCGCAAACCGCGATGGCCATTGCGCTGAACGCGGCTTTCCAGAACGTGATGGACGCCCCGGCAAATATTGAGACAGCCCTTGTGCTGAACGTGCCCGAAAAGACGGTCCGCCTCGGACAACTGACAGCTCTGGCAAAGGGCGAGAGCCTGCGTCTGAGCCGTCCGGCCGTGGTCTCTTTCGGCAAGACGATGGGGGTGGATCATCTTCTGGCAACGGTGGCCCCGCAGGGTGTCGCGCCTGCTACGATCGATGTGGCGGGAACGCTGAAACCGGCTCTCGCGCTTACGGCGCGTCTGGATCACATTACACCTGCGATCGCCAAACCTTTTGCGCCGGATCTGTCAGCGACGGGCGCAATCTCGCTGAATGCCAAACTCGGCGGAACGCTGGCCGCGCCGACAGGCACAGTCTCGCTGACCGGGCGTGATCTGCGGATGCGGACCGGCCCTGCGGCGTCCCTTCCGGCTGCGCAGATTTTGGCCAATGTGGGTCTCGCCGGCAGCTCCGCGAAGATTGATGCAACTCTGGGCGCCGGTCCGTCCGTCGCCCTGGCCGTGCGCGGCACTGCGCCGCTTTCCAGCACGGGAGCAATGGCGCTTGCGACCACGGGACATGTTGATCTGTCCGTGGGCAATGCCGTCCTCGGGGCCAGTGGCATGGGAGTGGCCGGCAAGGTCGGCATCAACCTCAATGTCGCCGGAACGGCCGCGCAGCCACGGGCGACGGGGCAGGTGACGCTGGAAAACGCTTCCTTCGATCACTACGCTCAGGGCGTGCATCTTAATCACATCGATGGCGCACTTGTCGCTTCCGGGGACAGCATTGCCGTCAATCATATCGTTGCCCATGCAGGCCCGGGAACGATTGTGCTGGAAGGAACAGTCGGAGCCTTCCGGCCTGATCTTCCGGTCGATCTGCACATCACGTCCGAAAAGGCGCGGCCGGTTTCAAGTGACTTGTTGACCGCGACGGTCAACACCGATTTGCATATCCACGGGCAGGCCACGACGCGGCTGGATGTGGACGGGAAAGTCAATATTCCCAATGCCGCGATCAATATTCCGGACTCCATGCCGGCCTCTGTCCCGCAACTCGATGTCATTCGTCCGGGGCAGAAGCCGCCGTCCAGTTCTAGCTCGAGCCTGATTATCGGGCTGGGCGTGGATGTGATTTCGCCAGGTGAATTCTTTGTACGCGGTCATGGCATCTTCGCGGAAATGCAGGGCCGTCTACGCGTTCGGGGTACGAGCGCGGAACCTACGGTCAGTGGTGGCTTTGATCTCAAGCGAGGTAATTTCAACCTGGGTGCGATCAACCTCAACTTTACCAATGGACGCGTGGCGTTCAACGGATCTGGCGTGAACCACAAGCTTGATCCGACGCTGGATTTCCGCGCCGACCGCAATGCCAGCGGCACGCTCGCAAGCCTTCTGGTGACGGGTTATGCCAGCGAACCGAAGATTGATTTTGTTTCTACGCCAAGCCTGCCGCGTGATCAGGTCCTGTCCATCCTGTTGTTCGGCACCGACAGCCATTCGCTCTCCACGACGCAGCTGGCTGAGTTAGGCGCGGCCGTTGTCCAGCTTGCGGGCGGCTCGTCCTTTGATCCGTTGAGCAAGGTCCGTAATCTCCTTGGGCTGGATCGTCTGGCCGTGGGGGGGGGCAGCGGTGTGGATAATGGCGGTACAAGTGTCGAGGCCGGAAAATATGTGATGAAAGGTGTCTATGTCGGCGCCAAGCAGGCGACATCCGGCTCCGGAACGCAGGCGCAGGTGCAAATCGATCTGACGAAACGGCTGAAGCTCAACACTACGGTCGGCACCGGCGGTCAGGTCACGGGCTTCACCACGCCGGAAAATGATCCGGGATCGAGTATTGGTCTGTCCTACGGCTACAGTTACTGAGCTTTAATGTGCTGCAACGGCGTCTTCGAGGCGCCGTTTTACGCGTTCTATGACGTCCGACCAGTCCGCAAAACGGGTCTGGCGGATGATCGTCATCTGAGGATACCAGGGGGTGTCCTCACGCCCATGCAGCCAGCGCCAGCAGTTATTGACTCGGTCCATCATGATGGCCGGCTTGCCCAGCCCCCCCGCCAGATGAACGGCTGACGTATCCACCGAGACGATGATGTCCAGGTTCACCATCAGCGCTGCGGTGTCGTCCATTGTGTGACATTCAGGCATGAAATTGATCAGTTTGCCCGGAAAATCGGGAATCTGTTCTGCCGGGCGGTCTTTCTGCAGGGAATAGAAGCTCGCGCCCTCAATGTTGGCCAAAGGGGTAAGGGTGGAAAGCGGCATGGAACGTTGGCGGTCCACCATGAGCGCCGCCGTATCCTCAGGCCGTGCTGCGCCAGCCCAGACCAGACCTACACGTAGCTTATGATCATCCTGCAGACGCTGACGCCACATCTCCGCCTTCCGGCGGTCCGCGCTGAGATAGGGAACGGGCGCGCCCATTGCGTCCGACGTTCCGGAAAAGGCGCGGGGCAGGCTGATAAACGGGCAGTGATAGTCATATTCCGGTGTTTCACCGCCAAACTGAACTTCCGCCACCCCGACGACACGTTCGCAGATTGCCGCCAGTGTCTCGGTGCCCCAGATATGGACGATGGCGCCCGTACGGGCGAGGGGCGGGATGTAGCGCAGATACATCAGCGTATCGCCGAGACCCTCCTCCTGCGTGATGAGAACGCGTTTTCCCCTGAGATCCAGCGATGGGGAAATATTGGGCAGGAGCCGATCCAGCGGCATGCTGGTATGTCCCGGCAGCCCGAAACGCCATTCATGTTCTGCCCAGCCCTGCGCCATGCGTCCGCTTTTGAGCATGGTGATGGAATGGTTGAGACGCAGGCGTGGGTCTTTCGGCGCCATGGGGACCGCCTGCCGGTACAGATTGGCCGCTTCTTCCATCCGCCCAAGGCTGCTGAGGATGCAGGCCATGTTGCAGATCGGCTCCCAGTCCTGCGGATCGCTCTCGCGCAGGTCATTCATGATCGCGAGCGCCCCCTCGAAACGGCCTGTTTCCGTCAGGAGAAGGGCGAGCAGGTTGCGCGTGTTGCGGTTACCGGGGCGGCGGTGCAAACTCTGGCGCAGCAGGAGTTCTGCCTCGTCGAAGCGTGCGAGCTGGATCAGCACCGTCGCCTCGGCATCCATCAGCCGGGCATCATCGGGTTTGCGCCTACGGCAGATTTCCAGCAGCGGCAGCAGGTCGTCCCGCCGGCGTACGGAGACGGCTTCGTCCAGCAGCAGCACAATGGCATGCGGGCCGACATTGGCGCTGGCTTTTTCGAGCTCTTCTGCGCATTCGGCGTAGCGGTGAAGGTGAAACAAGGCGCGGGCCCTGACGTAATGCAGAGCCGGGATTTCAGTCGTATCGTCCGCGGAGGCGTCTGCGATGGTCAGCGCTTCTTCGGGGTTGCGGCGGACGAGAGCATTCTGTGCCCGGGCCAGACGGCTGTCTGATGTAAGTTGCTCTTCTTCGTGGGGTAGAGCCGGATCATCAGGGGCTGGTCTGTCCAGACTGGCAGACATACGGATCTCCTAGTCCGAGGCCGCTGATGTCATTTCCAGAAGGACCTCCAGAATGCTTGCTAGCGTATAAGGCTTGGAGATGAAACGGTCCCGTGCGGGATCGCCGGAGGTCTCGTCACGCCGCAGGTCGCCATGACCGCTGATATAGATGACTGGAAGATCGGGCCAGCGGTCACGGGCCGGTTGGACAAGGGTCATGCCATCTCCGTCCGGGAGAGACATATCCGCCACGAGGGCATCAAGCGTCGGCTCCGCACCTATGATGGCGCGGGCTTCGGCACAGTTGTCCGCTTCCCTGACCGTCAGGCCGCTGTCGAGCAGGAACTCTGCCAGGCAGGTCCGGATGAGGAAATCGTCCTCGATCAGCAGAACGGTAAGGGAAGGGGCCATATAAGTTTACGAGGACCAGTTCTTTTCGAAGTCGCCGTAGAGGGTCAGGCCACCGTCGACATACAGGGTCTGGCCCGTGATGTAGGTGCTGTCTTCGGCGGCAAGGAAGGTGATGGCGTCCGCGATTTCGCGGCTTTCACCAGGACGCTTCATCGGGATATGGCTTGAAACGGCCTTGTATTGCTCTGGATCGTTGATCCACGACATGTTGATCGGCGTTACGATGGCGCCTGGTGCCACGGCATTCACCCGGATACCACGACCGGCATATTCCAGCGCCAGTGTCCGGACGATGTTGCCGACCGCACCTTTGGAGGCAGAATAGCCCAGATAATGCGGCTTGGGGATGATCTGGTGAACAGAGGAGTTCACGATGATCGTGCCCTTGATGCCATTCTCCAGCCAGTAGCGGATGACTTCGCGGCACGGCAGCATCACGCCCGTGACGTTGACAGCCATCACACCTTCAAAATCTTCGAGATTGATGTCTTCGGAAGGGGACGGGATCTGATAGCCTGCGTTGCAGACCAGAACGTCCAGACCGCCCATGGCCTTGATGCTGTCGGCGACCAGACGTTTGACGTCGTCTTCCTTGGAAATGTCACCCGTGGCGATCGGGTGTTCTCCGCCAGAAACTTTGGGCAGCTTTTCGCGTACGGCGATCAGCTTGTCTTCTTTGCGGCCGTTGAGGGCGACCTGCGCGCCTTCTTCGGCAAAACGAAGCGCAGTGGCCTCGCCAATTCCCTGGGATGCCCCGGTGACGAGGACTTTCTTGCCGGCGAAACGGTCTTTGTAAGGGGCAGGCATGTGGCCTCACCTCTCCTCTGGAATGCAGGTTTGAAACGGTGACTGAAAACGCGTCACGGAAAAGGTCTTTCGTGTCGCCAACGCGAAAGACCCTGCCCGGGATGCGAAAAAAACCACACCCTGATCCATATTAGAGAAGTGCAGCTTTTTCAAACTGCGCTCCTGACCGCGATTCAGGCGGCCTTCATGGTTTTGGTCAGGTTTTCGAGAACCTGTGTGGGATCGGCATTTTCGAGAACGGCGACCTCGGCCACGAAACGCTCCTGCGCAGCTTCGAACAGCTTGCGTTCGGAGAAGCTGCCATCGAGGCTGTCGACGTTGCGACGCAGGTCACGCAGCACTTCGGCAATCTGGATCAGGTCACCGGAGTTGATCTTTTCCTGGTAAGCCACGGCGCGGCGGGCCCACATGCCCTTGCTGACATGTGGCTTGCCCTTGATGACGGTCATCGCCTTGTCGACGATATCGCGCGTGACGATCTTGCGCAGGCCAGCTTTGCGGGCCTTGGCCAGCGGAATGCGCAGCGTCATCTGGTTGCCGGGGAACGAGATCTGGATCATCTCGATGACAGTATCGGCGACTTCGACCATGCCGATCTTGTCCACGCGTCCGACGCCATGCGCGGCGTAGACAATGGAGTCACCTTCGCGGAACGGGTCCGCGTCGTGTTCCGGATCAGTCTGACGGGCAGTGTTGTTGGCTGCGACACGAGCCATTTCATCGGTCATGCCGCCCTTCTGGGGGCTTTTGAACGTGTTCATAGCCCCAGCTTATAGCAGAAAAACCCCCTGCTGTCTTGTCTGATCGCAAGGGGAAAAGCGTGGGCTTCTGTATCTGTCAGGGCTGAACACCGCGGGTGGCCTGTATGGGGGCGGGCGGGAGATCCCCGATCGGTTGCAGAAGATCGCGCTCGATCGTGCGGGCCATGGTCAGCATGGGAAGGGCGTGGACACTATTTGTGAATGGTTCCTGAAGATCGCGTCCGCTGCGATCGAGCATCTGGAACAGCATGCCGATGATGCTGGAGCCCAGCGGCGTGATCCAGCCGAGCGTCTGCACGGCCGAAAGCGGCAGGATGATACAGAACAGATGCGTTGTGATTTCGGGCAGCAGGGAATACTGCGCGGGAAGCGGAGTGTTTTTGATACGCTCCAGCCCGCCCTGCGCGTTGGCGATGTCGGACAGGATGCGGTCCACCGTGCCGTGTACTGCCCCGTCGATTCCTTTGAGTTCGACTTCGTCGCGCACTCCCAGACCGATCTGGTAGAGCAGCATGTTGGCCGTGTTCGAGCAGGAAAAAACTTTCTCGTACATTTCAGGCGTCAGGAGCCTTTTGGTATCCTCGTTGGGTGCGTCACCCCTCAGTGCCGCGCGCAGGACATGTGGATAGGCGGCCATGGCGCGGGCCAGATCCGGACGCCCGCCCAGAAGTGTCGCGGCTTCGCGGCCGAAGGAACGGCAGTTGTTGGTGATCGCTCCCCACAGGGTCCGGCCTTCCCACCAGCGGTTATAGGCCGCGTTGTTGCGCATGCTCAGGAAGATCGCGAGCGCCGAGCCCATGAGGGAAATCGGAAGAGCCGGTTGTTCCATCCAGTCCTGATGAAAGATCTGGAACAGTACCACCACGACGAAGTCCCACAGGGTCAGGATGATCAGGGGGGGCAGGGCTTCCCGGAAAAGAATGGCCAGTCCATGTGGGCGATTGACGATCAAATGGCTGTCTCCTTGGATGACGGGATGTGCAGGGAAGTCGTGTGGAAGCGTAGCGGCGAAGTCAGTTTTTGGCCAACACCAAAGGGTGTCTGTCACTTTACTTTCTTTTGCAGTGCACTCTTGCCGCCATGCCGTTTAATACGACACCTTGTCCGCACTGTTTCAGAGGAGAGTGATGTTATGGATGTGATCGCCGCCATTGCGTTCGAAGCCGGCAAACCGCTGGAAATCGACACGGTTCAGCTTGAAGGCCCCCGCGACGGGGAAGTACTGGTCGAGATCATGGCGACCGGTCTGTGCCATACCGACAAGTACACGCTCTCCGGACAGGACCCTGAGGGACTGTTTCCGGCCATTCTCGGGCATGAGGGTGCGGGCATCGTTCGAGAAGTCGGGGCCGGGGTAAAGCATCTTAAGCCCGGTGATCATGTCATTCCGCTCTATACGCCGGAGTGCCGGGAATGTCCGTCTTGCCTGTCGCGCAAGACCAATCTGTGCACGGCCATCCGCAGCACTCAGGGCAAGGGCCTGATGCCAGACGGCACATCCCGATTCTCTTATAAAGGTCAGCCGATCCATCACTATATGGGCTGTTCGACCTTCGCGAATTTCACAGTGCTGCCGGAAATCGCACTTGCCAAGATCCGCTCCGACGCGCCGTTCGACAAGGTCTGCTATATCGGTTGTGGCGTGACGACCGGCATTGGCGCCGTGCTGTTCACGGCCAAGGTGGAGCCTGGCTCGACGGTTGGAGTCTTCGGGCTCGGGGGCATTGGCCTCAACGTTATTCAGGGCGCAAAGATGGTCGGCGCCAACCGGATTATCGGCATCGACATCAATCCGGAGCGCGAGGCGATTGCCCGAAAGTTCGGCATGACGGATTTCGTGAATCCGAAGGATCTGGGGCCGGATGGCGACCTTGTAGGGCATCTGATCGAGATGACCGGTGGTGGTCTGGACTACACGTTTGAGTGTGTCGGCAATCCGACCCTGATGCGTCAGGCGCTGGAGAGCGCGCATCGTGGCTGGGGTGTGTCCTGTGTCATCGGTGTAGCCGGGGCAGGACAGGAAATCAGCACGCGACCGTTCCAGCTTGTGACGGGACGCCGCTGGATCGGCTCGGCATTTGGTGGCGCGCGCGGGCGAACCGATGTGCCGCAGATCGTGGACTGGTACATGGAAGGCCGGATCGACATCGACGATCTCATTACCCACAAGCTCAAGCTCGCTGACATCAATCTGGGTTTCGATATGATGAGCCGGGGTGAGAGCATTCGTACCGTCGTGGAGTACTGAGCGTGTCCGACATCGAGGTTCTGGCGCATCACGCCTGTTTTGATGGCTCTCTGCGTTTTGTCCGGCACAACTCGCAGGCGCTCGGTGTTCCCGCAACGTTTGGGGTCTTCCTGCCGAAAGAGGCCCTGTCGGGTCAAAAGGTTCCGGTCATTCATCTGCTGGCCGGGCTGACCGCGACGCAGGAGACGTTCCTTATCAAGGCTAACGCGATCCGCTTTGCTGCCGAACATGGCATCGCGCTCGTCGCCCCGGACACCTCACCGCGCCATACAGGCATCAAGGGGGAGGATGACAGTTACGATCTGGGATCAGGTGCCGGATTCTATATCGATGCTACGTCCGAACCCTGGAGCCATCACTACCGGATGGAGACCTATGTCGGCGAGGAGCTACCCTCGCTGACAGAACGACTCTATCCGCTGGATGGCAGTCGTCGCGGCATCATGGGACATTCCATGGGCGGTATGGGGGCACTGCTTCAGGCACTGAAATATCCCGATCGCTGGAAAACCGTTTCGGCTTTCGCACCAATCTGCCATCCCAGCACCGTGCCCTGGGGGCAGAAGGCGTTTGATGCGTATTTCGGCGGCGATCCGATGAAATGGCAGCGTTGCGACCCGACGCTGTTGCTGCGCTCGAAGCATACCCATCCGTCCACCATTCTCGTGGATCAGGGTCTGATGGACCAGTATCTTGCGGATCTCTGCCCCGATGCGCTCGAAGCTGCGGCAAAGGAAGGCGGACAGTCCCTCGAACTGCGCCGACATGCCGCGTATGACCATTCCTACTGGTTCATACAGAGTTTCATTGCGGACCATCTGACGCACCATGCCAAAGGGCTTTCTGCGTGAAGCGTTCTGTTCTTGCCGCTCTTTTCCTGCTGGGAGGATGTGCCTCGCAGGCTCCGACCGGTCCTTCGATCACGCCCACGGCTCATACCGATTTCCGGCATGACACGCTGGCCCTGACCTGGCAGCCGGGTTTCTGTGCCACGGGCGGAGGATGTGAATGGGACCAGACGCATCGTATCTCGATCGGTCTGCACGGACTTTGGGCGTCCGAGCCGCATAGTCTCGAAGCGCAAGGCGTGCCAGTGCAGGAATGGTGGTCCAAAGGCTGTGATCTCTATGATCACAATGATACGCCGCCGAAGCTCCTGCCGACAACCGTCGAGGCGCTGCGTGGTGTTGTGCCGCACCTGAAAAAGCCGCTTTACGTGCATGAATACACCAAGCATGCCCGCTGCTTCGGCTATGATGCAGACCGCTTTTTCGTCACATCCATGGAAATGCGGGATCGGTTCGCAGCCTCGGCGTTCGGGCTATGGCTGTCGCAGCAGGCCGGATTTCAGGTCAAGCGTGATGACATGCTGGCGACTTTCGCGCGTTTGATGAATGTCGGGGACAACCGCGCTCTTCAGGTCCGTTGCGAACCTGCCCATAACGGGCAGATGGTTCTGACGCAGCTTTGGTTCACGCTGGATCCGAAGAAGCTGTCGCGTTTCCCCTATGAAGGCGCCTATCTGTCCTCACCCAACGACCAGAACGGCTGCCCGGCTACGTTCCTCGTGCCGGGCTGGACGGCACCGTTTGTGGCTGATCAGCGGCCGTAAAGTTCTTCGGCACTGATTTCGGGCTGTGCGGTATCGCGCAGCCCCTCCGGTGTCACTCCGTGATAGAAACAGCTCCGGCGCCCGGTGTGGCAGGCCACGCCGGTCTGGTCGACGACCATGAGAACGGCGTCCATGTCACAGTCCAGTCGCGCTTCGATGAGTTTCTGCTGCTGGCCCGAGGTCTCGCCCTTGCGCCACAATTTTTGGCGACTGCGCGACCAGTAGCAGACACGGCCCGTCAGAAGCGTCTCGCGCAGGGCGTCTGCGTTCATCCAGGCCAGCATCAGCACCATGCCATCCGGTGCCTGCGCAATCGCGGAAATCAGGCCGTTCGCATCGAACTTCACCTGCGCGATGATGTCATCGATAATGGACGGGGTGGGGGGAACATAGCTCACGCACGCATCTCCTCAGGAAACCAGACGGGCCAGACTACAGAAAGCGGCTGCCCGTTGTATGTCAGATCCGATGCGGACCAAGCGTCACGTCGCAGCATCGCGAGCGCCCGATCGCCGTTGCGGGAGCGGATGTCACCGACTTCACGCTCTCCGGAAACGATGACGCCGCCTTCGTCGGGGAATTTACCGTCTGACAGCGTAACGGGCAGAAGGCGGCGTTTGACGAGGCCGCGGTAATGGGTGCGCGCGGTGAGCTCCTGCCCCATATAGCAGCCCTTTTTCCAAGACACGCCGTGTAGCAGGTCCATGTCGGCTTCGAGCGCCAGTGTCTGCTCGCTTTCGAAGTCCATGACATCTGGCAGGCCGAGCGTCAGGCGACGTTCCAGAAAATCGGCAGCCGTTTCGCCGCTTTGGTCAGGTTCGGTCACGATGGCTCGCCATCCTGCACCGTCGCAGCGCGGGTCCGGGGCGCTTGTGAGGATATTTTGCGGAATTTGGCAGCCTTCCGCGCCTGTGACGACCTGAAAGGGTGTGCTCTCGATCTGCACGTCCGCGCGCAGACGGAAGCGGGAGAGGCGCTTGGTGAGCATCTCCGTGTGATCGGCTGGGCAGTCCATCAGGATGCGATCAGACGTGGCATACAGGAAGAATTCGCTCAGCCAGCGTCCCTGCGGTGTGAGTAACGCGCTCCAGACGGCTGTCGTGTCCGTCAGGTCCTGGACGTCATTGGTGATGAGCCCCTGAAGAAAGCTGGCGCGGTCCGCTCCCGTAAAAGACAGGACGGCGCGGTGAAGAAGATATTCGTGCATGTGAGACACCGCTGTTCCGACGGCTTCCAGCAAAACTACCCCGCTGGAAAAGCGCCTGACCATAGCGGGCAAATCCTTCATCCGCCATCTTTGCGTCGGGATGGAGTGCGCGGAAGATCTCTGACTGGATTATGTGGGAACAGTAAACTTTGGACGTGCAGACGTGTTTCAGTTCATGACTGTGGGTTGCAGTCTGGTAATAGTCGGAGGATATTGGCCTATCGTGGTAGTACGGCCCTGTTCCGCGATCCCGTCTCTGTTCGGAGTGAAAGAACGTTGTCAGCCGCAGAAATCGTGAATCCCACCCAGAATCCTGCCAGTGACCGGCGCCGGATCTTCCAGATCCTGGGGCCTTTCGTGGGCGTGCTTCTGGTCATCGCTGCGATTACAGGCATCAGCCTTCATAATTACCAGACGACCCGCCAGGGCGCGATTTCGCTGTCCAACGATCTTCTGCGCAGCCAGCAACGCTATGTGACGCAGGAGGTTAGCGATTATCTGGCCCCGGCCTCTATTGGCGCCCTGATCGCGCAGGACATGTTGCGCGATACGCTGACCAACACTACGCCTGACACGTTCATGCTCTACGGACGCTCCATCCTGACGCATACGCCGCAGGTAGACAGTTTCTATATCGCGAATGATCAGGGCCAGTTCTGGATGATCACGCGGCATGGTCAGGACGGGTTCGAGCAGACTCATTTCCAGACTGATGACGGCAAGCAGGTCTATCACCACGTCTACACGGACAAGGACGGTAACATCACGGGCGAAGGCGCAGATCCGGCGGAAGGCTATAATGTCGTCACCCGCCCATGGTTCGCCAAAGCTGTAAAGCATCAGAACGATCCGGAGCGGCAGCTCCATTGGACTGATCCCTATGCTTATATTTCGACGCGCCAGTTCATCATCACGGCCTCGATCGCCTTTGATGGACATGACGGACACAAATCGGTTTTTGCGATCAATATTTCCCTGAACCAGCTGACGTCCTTTCTCAACAAGCTTCAGGTCGGGCGCAGCGGACAGGCCGTGATCGTGGACATGCACGGCCAGATCATAGCCGGGCACAATGTCGTAGCCGGGCAGGATCCGAAAACCTTCGATCCAGGGAATGTGTTCCTTGATCCCAAGACACAGCCCGTTTTCACCCATGCGCTCAACCGCTTTCGCATTAAGGGCCCTGGGACGGGCGTGGTGCAGGCACGGGGCAAGAATTACGTCACTATCGCTACCGAGCTGCCGTTTGTGCATCGGCACTGGGTGCTGCTGCTGAATGCGCCGGAAAGTGATTTTGCCGATTTTGCCCAGACGGCCCGGCGGCAGAATATCGGGTTCTCGCTGCTGGTCGTCGGACTGGCTTCGGTGCTGGCGCTAGCGCTGGTCGCGCAGGGGCGGCATGTGGAACGTCTGAGAAAGCGGCTTCAGAGAGGACGGGAGCAGGTGAAGGCGGAAAACGCTTCCCTGCTGGAAATTGCCAGCACGCCGGACCTGTTCGACCCTACGAACGAGGTGCCGATCCTGACGGAGGCCCTGACGGCACGGACCAGCGCGCGACGCGCCAGCCTGTGGCGCCTGCTGCCGGACGGGGATCGTTTGCTCTGCGAAGATGCTTTCGATCCGTCGCGCGACGTGCATAGCACGGGTGTCGAGATCGGACGACGAGACAATGGTAAGCTGTTCGAAGCTCTGGACGAGGGGCACACCCTGTCGATTGCGGATGCGTCGCAGGACGAGCGCACCCAGCACTTCCAACGCGTCATCATGCGGTCCGTAGGGGCGAGTACGCTGCTGTTCCAGCCGGTTCGCAATGCCCACAAGACCGTTGGTGCGATCGTGCTGGAAGATCCGGGGCAGCCGGAGACGATGGAGCACATCATCGCCATCGTAGGTTCTATCGTGGCCCTGCGTTTTGCCAATCCGTTCGATGCGGCGGCGGGCGAGGGGCCCTCCGGCCTGGCGATACCGACCGAAAAACACGATACGCGGTTTGACGAAGGCTTTCTTCTGGAACCGTCGGCCAGGGCCGGTGAACCGGTTGCAGCGGGTGTGTATCCGCAGGTTCCGGTTATGGTCATTTCCTTTGTAGACCCCTATGCGCCGGACCGAGACAGCATTGCGCGCGCCATGAATGTCATCCGTACGCTTAGTCTGGAAATCCAGAAAATCGCGCGTGACAGCGGGTTGTTCTCCGTTCAGGTCGTGAGCAACCGGCTCGTCCTCGTGGGCGGCTGCTCGCAGACGCCGGACCCCTCGGCTGCGGTGAGGCTGGCAGACGCTGCGGTTTCGATCCGTGAGGCCTGCCTGTCCTCGCTGGCTGCGGCGGATCTGGATCCTGTTTTCCGGATTGGCATGGATGTCGGCTCGGTCATGGCTTCGGAGCTGGGTGAATCGCCTTCGGTCTTCAACATCTGGGGCGATGCGCTCAATGGTGCCGAACTCCTGACCGGCAGCGCGCCGGACGCAGGAACGATCCAGGTGTCCGAACAGGCCTATATGATCCTGCGCGAGCATTTTCTCTTTCGGGCGCGGGGTATGTTCTATCTGCCTAACAGCGGCATTACCCGCAGCTTTGTGCTGGCGGGGCGCCGATGAAAGGGCTGCGCAATCTCGACCGGATCACGATGGTCCGGAGCATGCTGGTGCATTTGGGGTATTTTTCCCGCACGCAGATGCGTTTTACGCTCATGATGATCGGCGCCGGCTGGGGAATCATGCGCGAGGCGACGCGGCTGACGACATGGCGGCGGACGGTGAGGATTGAGTTCTGGGCTTCTCTGCATCAGGCAGTCGGTGGTGGTATTCTCAGTACGCTGGTGACGGCGGCACTAACGGGTTTCGGCATTGTGGCGCAGACCGTCTACTGGCTCGGTTTCGCGGGTATGGCACAGATGACCGGTTCCATCCTCTCTACGGTTCTGGTGCGCGAGATTGCGCCGGTGTTGGTTGGCGTGATCCTGCTGGGGCGGTCGGGTATGCTGATGCTCACCGAACTCGGCACGCTCACGACGGGGGGACAGATGCGCGCCATGACCGGAATGGGGGTTGATCCGTTCATCTCGTTCCTGCTGCCGCGCAGCCTCGCCATGACGATCAGTGGCTTCACCCTTGGCATCATTTTCAGCATGACAGCTCTTCTTGTTGGCTATGCCGTCTGTCGTGTCGAGGATGCAATCACGATGCCGATCTGGGCGTTTCTGGATCAGGTCGTCAGTAGTGTGAAGCCGATCGATTATTTCGTGATTCCGGCCAAGTTCATTTTCAGCGGCTATGCCGTGGGGGTGTGTTCGTGTCTGTCCGGCATGGATGTCACCACTGAGGACGATCTGTCGAGCATGCTGCCGCGCGGGTTTGCGCGTGGAATGCTCTCCATCATGGTTATCAACGTCGTTTTCAGTGTGTGCTTCGATGGTTGAGATTGACGACGTCTTACCGAATACGCTGGACGCCCGGCTGGAACTGCTGGATGCCAAGCCGCAGTTCGATGAGAGCGGGCTGGTTTCGAGCCGTTACAACCTGCGTCTCAATGCTGGAGAATGCGCTCTGATCGAGTGTCGGGACATGGGCCAGGCGGCGCTGTTTGCCGATATGTGCGTTGGTCTCATTCCGCTGGGCGATGGCCATGTCCGTTGCATGGGGCTGGACTGGGCCGACCTCGATGAACGGCGCAGCAACGCGCTGCGGGGTCGGATCGGACGGGTTGTGATGACGGGCGGATGGGTGGACCTGTACGGGACGCATATGAACATTCTGTGGCCACAACTGCACCATACACGCATCCCGATCGACAGGCTTCAGTCCCAGGCTGTGCATCTTGCCGTCCGGCTTGGTTTGCCTGGCCTTCCGGTAATCCCGCCGAACCGCCTGTCGGCCATGGACCGCCAGCGTGCGGCCTGTGTGCGGGCCATGATGGGCGAGCCGGCGCTGCTGCTGCTGGAGCATCCGATGGAAGGGGCCTCGGCCGGTCTGATGAATGCGTTCCTGTCTCTCGTGACTGATCTGCGGGACCGGGGATGCGCGGTTGTGTGGATGGCTCCGGATGAAAGCGGGTGGGGGGATTATGCGTCCGACGCCACCATCCGCCTGCGCCTTTATGATGACGGACTGTTTTCGATGCGAGGTTCCTGATGTTTCGCGTACGCCAGACCGAAACCGCCCGTCCGCTCTTTCAGAACCGCTATGCGGATGAATGGGTCGGGCTGCTTGTCCTTGCCGCAATTGTCATGTTTTCGGTCGCCGTCGTGGAGGCCGGTTTCCTGCGACAGTGGCTGACGCCGGAAAAGAAACTCCATTTCGTGCTACCCGAGAGCGGCGTGGCAGGGCTCGCGATTGGTAACGATATCGAGGTCATGGGCGTCCATGCGGGTGAAATCCGGCGCCTGAAGCTCAACGAGACAGGGCGGATGTATGCGGAAGGGGATCTGGACCCGCAGTTCGCCAACTTTATCCGTCAGGACAGCACGGCCATCATTCGCCATCGTCTGATCGTGGCGGGCGCAAGTTACATTGAACTGGGCCGGGGTCAGGGCAAGCCGCTCGACTGGGATTACGCAGTCCTTCAGGCGACGGTTGAGGCCAATCCGGCGGATGTGATTACTCAGACCGTCGTGGATCTGCGCAACAAGCTCGTACCAGCCATGAACAACGTCCAACTCATTACAACGCAGGTCAACGACATGCTGACAGACATGCGCAAGGGGCAGGGCACGATCGGCGGACTGCTGGTCAAGGATGACGTACTCGACAAGGCCAATGCTGCGCTGGCTCATCTCGATGCTGTCATCGTGGATCTCAGACCCATTGAAAAGCAGGCAGGCGGCGTCATGACGAAGGTGGATGGAACGATGGCCAATGCACGGGCCGCGACGGCAAGCCTGCGTCAGAGCATGCCGCAGGTCCAGCAGACCGTGGCGCATGCCAATACGGCCATGGCGCAGCTTCCGGCTCTTCTGGCTCAGGCGGAAGCCAGTGCGAGCAGCCTGCGCAAGCTGACGGATCAGCTGCGTGGATTGTGGTTGCTGGGCGGCGGGGGCAGCAAGCAGGAGCCCTCGCGTCGTCTGCCGGCGCAGGCGGTGCGGCCATGAAGTGTGTTCTTTTGGCCTGCACGGGCCTGATGGTCCTGACGCTGGGCGGCTGCTCGTCTTCAATCGCGACGAAGGGGCCAAAGCCCGATCAGCCTTATGAAAATGCCATGGATACCGGCAAGAGCGTCTATGGGATCGGTCAGGCCACACAGGCCGAGGCTCAGTATCGCACCGCGATGGACCGTGCTCTGATGCGCGATGATGCGGCGTCCATTCACGAGGCCGGTTTCAATCTGGCGACAGTCCTGCTGGCGGAAAACGAGCCGCAGAAAGCCCTGCAAAGTCTTGGAGAGACCGAAGCCGCGCTCAGCCTGCGCGGTGTTTCGGATACGTCCGACCTGGCCGTAATTCGCGCGGCTGCCTTGTACAGGCTTCATGACACGGTGTTCGCCTCGCAGGCTGTGGCGCGCGCGCTTCAGTCTCCGGATATGGGAATTCGTGAACGGGCGCTTTACCTGTCAGGTCTGATCGCAGCGGATCTGAGGCAGGACACGGTTCTGGCCCAGCGCGTGAATGATCTGGCTACCTTCCGTGAAACCAGCGCACAGGTTGACCGGCAGGAACTGACGGCCCGTCTGAACCTGATGCGCGGGCAGCCTGAACTGGCCAGTAGCGAGGCCCTGTCGGTTGTGAAAAGTCGCCGTGATGCGCTGGATTATCGCGGGATGCGCCGGGCACTTACTCTGGCGGCGGATGCGGCCGATGCGGCGGGGCATCAGTCACAGGCTGCGGCCCTTCGGCAGCAGGAAAACATCAGCGAGCAGGTGGCGGCAAAGCAGGCTGGAGACGATAGCGCCGCGCCTAAAGCGACCGCCCCTGAAAAGGCAGAACCTGGAAAGGTTACAGTGCAGGTTCATGGAACCCCGGTCGACCAGTCAGGTCTCGGCGCATCTGACTGAACGCTCACAGGCTTCGGAACTCACAGTTCATGAGGTTTGAAGCCTGTTAGTAAAGTCTGTCATGAGTGGCTGCGGATATTGCCTGCACGCTTGGCGTCCGCTTTACACATATACGTCCTGTGTGTCGTGGCGTTGTGCCAGCAGTTGCCCTGAACATGATAGACATGCGTTGCGGTATTGACCCAGACCCGATGGCAGGCCTCGCTGTTCGTGCGGTCTGTTGCAATTTTCAGGATGGCTAGGCAAATTTTCCGAAGACCGGTCTGGTAGGATTTATGGGGCGCTCGACTGGATCAGGACCTGTTCAGGCCTGATGGCGTTCGCGCTCGATCAGGGCCAGCCCTTCGGCGACCGAGACGAATTCCGATCCGCCATCCACACGCTCCGCTCCGAAACGACGATCGAACAGATTGCGTACAGCAGGCACGAAGGACGTGCCCCCGGTCAGGAAGACCCGGTCGATATCGTCCGGCCCAAGTCTGGCCTGAATCAGGGCGTCTTCGATTGCGGCGTCCAGTTGTGTCAGATCAGGTGCAATCCAGCTTTCGAAGTCCTTGCGGGTGATGGTTTCTTCGATCTTCAGATCGCGGTGAATGAAGCGCAGGAGAGTGCTGTCCTGACGCGACAGGTCACTTTTGGCCTGTCCGACCGCGCGATAGAGGTTCTGGCCTTCCTGATCCTCGATCAGACGCAGCAGACTGCGCAGTTTTTCAGGCTCGGATGATGTTTTGGCGACGTCTGCGATGTCCCGTAGGGTCTGGGGGGTGCGCATCAGCGACAGGCGATGCCAGCGGCCCAGGCTTGCGAACCATTCCGCCGGGACGGGCAGGGGCTGGCCGCCCATGACGCGATAGGTCGCATCCCGACCCAGAGCCGGGGCAACGGCGTGGCTGATGATGCGGTAGTCGAACTGGTCGCCGGCAATGCCGACACCCGAATGGCCGAGTGTGGTGACGCGCGGGCTGCCCTGCGGGTCGAAACGCATGATCGAGAAATCGCTGGTACCGCCGCCGAAATCGCCGACGAGAACGGTGGCGGGCTTGTCGAGGCGCTGCATGAAGCGCCAGCCTGCGCCCTCTGGTTCGAGAACGATATTAGGCTCGGGGAAGCCCGCTTCCAGAAAGCTCTCGCGCAGTCGGGCGACACCGAGCGAATCATCTGCCAGTTCGCCCGCAAATCGCACCGGGCGGCCGATCGTGGCACTTACATCGGACGGCTCCAGCCCGGCCTTATCCATCAGAGACGTCAGAAAACGGGCGATCAGGGCTTCGAGCGTCATGACACTGCTGAAGACCCGCGTTTCGCGAAAGGAGCCCTGCGCGAGATAGGTTTTCATGGACATGATGAGACGGCTCTCGGCCGGATCGTCGAGATAGGCCTCGATGGCATCCAGCCCGATCGCGTCTTTCATGACGCGTCGTCGTCCGTCCTGATCCATCCATAGGCAAAGCAGGGTGCGGCAGGTTTCGCTGGTGGCGTGGTCCGTAAAGACGAAGCGGGCAGGGTGGGTATTGCCGTTTTCATCCGCAATCACGACCACGCTGTTGGTGGTGCCGAAGTCAATTCCGACGCGGATTTTGGTCTGGTTGTGTCCGGGCGTCGTCATTGGTTCTGCTTTCTTCCGGTTTGGGCAAAGGGCGTGGGTTTAGGGAAGAAGCCGTCAAAGGCCAAGCATAAAAAAAGGGGAAGCACCCTTTCAGGTCCTTCCCCTTCTCGTGCAGTGGCTGAGATCAGGACGCGACCATCTCGCGCACGGCTTCTTCCGTCACTGCCGGACGCATCGTGCCCATCTCGGCTTCGGACTGCACCATGGGTGACATTCCGAGCGCGGAGAGGAGTTGGCGGTCGCGATGTTCAGCCGGGTTCGGCGTGGTTAGGAGCTTCTCGCCACAGAAGATCGAATTCGCACCCGCGAGGAAGCACAGTGCATGGGCTTCATCGGTCATGTTTTCGCGCCCTGCGGCAAGACGGACATGACTTTCCGGCATCATGATACGCGCCGTAGCAATGATGCGGACGAAGGTGATGGGATCGACGGCTTCGGCCTCACCCAGTGGAGTGCCTTCAACGCGGACAAGCAGGTTGATGGGCACACTCTCGGGGTGCTTGGGCAGGTTGGCGAGCGTCATCAGCAGACCGGCACGGTCGGACAGGTCTTCACCCATGCCCACGATTCCACCGCAGCAGACATTGATACCTGCGTCGCGCACGTTCGAAAGCGTGTCGAGACGCTGCTGGTAGGTGCGGGTGGAAATGATGGAGCCGTAAAACTCTTCGGACGTGTCGAGGTTGTGGTTGTAATAATCCAGCCCCGCCGTCTTCAGGCGCTCCGTCTGCTGCGCATCGAGCATGCCGAGCGTCACGCAGGTCTCCAGGCCCAGCGACTTCACGCCTTCGATCATCTCGCAGACGGTGTCGAGGTCATGATCCTTCGGCGTGCGCCAGGCGGCTCCCATGCAGAATCGGCCCGCACCGGCTTTCTTTGCAGCGCGTGCTTCCTTCAGGACGGATTCCACGGCCATCAGGCGCTCGGCCTTGACGCTTTTTTCGTGCAGCGCACTCTGCGGACAATAGGCGCAGTCTTCCGGGCAGCCGCCGGTCTTGATCGAAAGAAGCGTGGAAATCTGCACTTTTGTGGGGTCAAAGTAGCGACGGTGCAGAGTCTGTGCGCGGTACATCAGCTCGGGGAAAGGCAGGCTGATGAGGGCTTCGACTTCGTCGCGGGTCCAGTCGTGGCGGATGTCTGGGTGGGGCGTATGGGTGGCCGTCACGGATCAATCTCCAAGGGTTGCTGCATCACACCTACCCAAAATTGTCCCACCGTGTCATCTGATCGTCACTATTGATGAGCCGGAAAACGGACGAGGTCGCAGAATGAAACACTGGCATATTGATCAGATGGACTGGAACTCCTTTGATCCGTCCCGCGTGGACCCCGAGATCATCCCCCTCGTGAAGGCCGCTTCCGTGGTAGAAAAGAACGGTCTTGATTATGCCGAATATCTGCGTCGCGTCTTCGTCGGAGATCCGGATTTCAGCGCGGCTGCCGCGAACTGGGCTGTTGAGGAAGTGCAGCACGGCGACGCGCTTGGCCGCTGGGCCATGCTGGCAGATCCGTCCTGGGATTATGAAAAGGCGTTCGACCGCTATCGTGCGTCGTACAAGATCGACGCCGATGTAGATGCCTCGATCCGCGGTTCCCGCACGGGCGAACTGATTGCGCGATGTATGGTCGAAACCGGCACATCGTCTTTTTATACGGCACTCGCGGACGGGACGGACGAGCCATTGCTCAAGGCTATCTGCAAGCAGATCGCGGCCGATGAATACCGGCATTTCAAGTTGTTTTACGATCACATGCGCCGCTATCTTAAGCGCGAGAAGCTGAGTGTCTGGGCCCGGACACGCATTGCGCTGGGTCGTGTGACGGAGAGCGAGGACGACGAGCTGGCCTCGGCCTATCATACGACGAACGAGCCGCCAGGCATGGCCTATGACCATCAGCGCTGCATTGCGGCCTATATGTCCAAGGCGATGGGCTTCTATCAGCCCAAACATATCGACCGCGTGACGGCGATGATTTTCAAGACGATCGGGTTTGCGCCGCATTCTCGCTGGCAGAAGCTTGCATCTTCGCTGGTCTACCGGTTGATCCAGTGGCGCCGGAAAGTCTTCAGGAAGCAGGTTCAGGCCTGAGGACTTCCATGCAACATCCGGAAACTGGAAAAAAGAAGACGAAACCGGGCGTCTGTGCCATGAAAGACGCCTGATTCTTTCGCCTGCGTCCGGAGATTTCGATGACCGTTTCCGCTATTTTCTCCCGTCGTGCCGTCTACGGCGCAACCCTGGCCCTTTGCGCCACTGGTCTGTATCAGTTTCCGACGGCGAAAGCGGACCCCTATTCACTGCCGATCGCATCGTCTGGTCCGGTCAAAACCGATACGGTGAGCCCCGCTACCCTGTCCGCCCAGCAGTTGGCCAAACAGGTTGGTTACGCGCAGTTCACTGCTCCAGACTGGCGTGTTGGTCCGGTCAGGCACATGGTCATGTTCCGCTACACCAAAGAAGCTACCACGGCACAGCGCGCTGAAGTGTCGGGACGTTTCCTGCATCTCGTTCAGGACAGCCGGCGTGCGGACGGTAAGCCGGTTGTCGCCAGCATCGAAACCGGCTTCCAGAACAGCGGAGAAGGGGCTGATGCCGGTCTTCAGCAGGCATTTCTTGTGACGTTCCGTTCTGAAGGAGACCGAAATTATTATGTCGGCAAACCTGTCGTGACGGATGTGGCGTTTATTGACCCTGCCCATGAGGCCTTCAAAGAGTTTGCTGCACCCTATCTCGAAAAAATCGTTGTTTTTGACTATCCGGTCGCGGCGGTCGTCACGCCGGAAGGTACAGGCGCAAAAACCAAAAAAACTCACAAAACCCGCTGAGCAGAGCAGGCGCGTTTTGTCCTTTTGACGAAATGATACTTTATACCTCATTCTAGAGGCACCATTCTGGAATGAGGTACATTGTGAAACGATTTCTTACGTCGCGACATGCTCTGAAGCATGGTGCCAGCCTTGTCGCCCTTGCCGCGGGTCTGATGGTCTCCGGCGCACAGGCTGCCGGTTACAACGCGGGCTGGGGTTTTGACGAAGCCGGAATGGACCGTGCCGTTCAGCCGGGAAACAATTTCTTCGAATACGCCAACGGCACCTATCTCAAGAACCTCAAGATCCCTGGAGACATGAGCAGCTACGGCCCGTTCCGTATCCTGTATGAACTCTCCCTGTCGCGTCAGAAGACCATTCTGGACGAGGCCACGAGGAAGGTTGCCCAGCAGCCCACGGACGACATGGGCAAGATCGGCACCTATTACGCCAGCTTCCTGGACCAGAAGGCTGTGGATCGTCTGGGTGGCAAGCCGCTCGCAGCCGATCTTGAAACGATTCGGAACGTGAATGATGGCAAGTCTCTTGCCGCAGCGTTCGGTGCGTCCCTGAAATCCATGATGTTCTCCACGTTCCAGATCGGTGTGGAGCAGGACCAGAAGGACCCGGAACGCTACATGCTGATGCTCGATCAGGGCATGAGCATCGGTGTGAGCGGCGGCCTCGGTCTTCCGGACACGAGCTACTACACAAATCCCAAGCTGGCGGATAAGAAGAAGGCCTATCAGGCCTATGTCGCCAAGATGCTGACGCTTGAGGACTGGCCGGATGCTGCGAAGAACGCGCAGGCGGTGGTCGATCTCGAAACGGCTCTGGCCAAAGTTGAAGTGCCGCGCGACCAGACCCGCGATCCGCTCAAGATCTACAACCCGATGCCGGTGTCCGAGCTTCAGAAGCTTGCGCCGGACTTCGACTGGGTCACGTTCCTGACCAGCGCCGGACTGCCGGCAGAAGGCCTGGAAAATCGCAAGATCGACGTGCGCGAGCCCGCCGGTATCAAGGCGATGACGACAGTTCTCAAGGCTGCAGACCCTGCGACGCTGCGCGCGTGGCTGGCGTTCCATCTCGGGGACAATGCGGCCGGTTATCTGTCCAGCACGTTCTATGATGCGTCCTTCGACTTCAACAGCCATACACTGTCGGGCGTGGCGCAGCAGTCTCCGCGCTGGAAGCGTGCCGTGCGCGTGACGAACGGTGCACTGGGCTGGGCACTGGGCCGCGAATATGTCGCGCGCTACTTCCCGCCTTCCGCACAGGCGCAGATCACGGATCTGGTGCAGAAAGTGAAGGCGTCCTTCCATGACCGCCTTGAGCACAACAGCTGGATGGACGAGCCGACCCGCAAGGCCGCTCTGAACAAGCTCGACCATTTCGCCATTCAGGTCGGTTATCCGAAGAAGTGGTGGGATTACAGCAAGCTCGACATCCGCAAGGGCGACGTCTACGGCAATGCCGTGCGCGGTGCGGCGTTCAGCTGGCAGCACGATCTGGACAAGCTCGACAAGCCGGTGGACCGCGACGAATGGGGTATGACGCCGCAGACGGTGAACGCCTACAACGATCCGACCATGAACGAGATCGTGTTCCCGGCTGCGATCCTTCAGCCGCCGTTCTTTGATCCCAAGGGCGATGTTGCCGTTAATTACGGTGCCATCGGCGGCGTGATTGGTCACGAAATGAGTCATGGTTTTGACGATCAGGGCCGTCACTACGATGAGCATGGCCGCCTGAATGACTGGTGGACCAAGGCTTCGACGGATGCCTTCCAGAAGCTGGCTGACCGTCTGGCCGCGCAGTACGACGCGCAGGAAGTTCTGCCGGGAGCGCATGTGAACGGCAAGATGACCATGGGCGAGAATATCGCGGATTCCGGCGGGCTGAACCTCGGTCTGCAGGCCTATCATGATTTCCTGCACGGCAAGCCCGCGCCGGTCGTGCACGGTCTGACGGGTGACCAGCGCGTGTTCCTTGGCTGGGCTCAGGTCTGGCGTGAGAAGGATCGTCCGGATGCGCTGCGTCAGCAGATGCTGTCGAACGAGCACGCCCCGGCTATCACGCGCGTCAACATCCCGGTTCACAATATCGATGCCTGGTATGATGCGTTCGACGTGAAGCCCGGCCAGAAGCTCTATCTGGCACCAGATCAGCGCGTAAAGATCTGGTAAGGTCGTGACAAATCGGAACGTGGGGCCTAATCACGGTCTCACGTTTCACTTTCTCTACCTGACGGACCCATTCTCATGACGCAAATGACGATCGGCCATCTGTACACCTCGTTGCATGCGGGCTGTGCCAGCGCGGTCGCGCGCGTTCTTGAGGCTTACGAGGTTGAGGTCGAATATGTCGATCTGGACCCCGATGATATCGAAGAAGCTCTCGAAGGGGCGGAAGTCGATCTTCTCGTTTCTGCCTGGTTTCCGCGGGATGAAAAGTTTGCCGGTCTTGGGCGCCGGGTTCTGGGCGATCTGTACCAGCCTGTCGTTAGTTTTGCGTCCCTGTCACCGTTGGGTCCTGTCGGGACACTGACATCTGCGGATGTGGACCGCATCATCGTCAGCGATGACAGCCGTCAGGCGCTGGAAGACGCTCTCAAGCAGCTTCCGGCCCTCTCGGTACTACCGATTGAAAGCATCGGGGAAGGGGCGCTGATCGGGCGTCTGGAAAAGGCCCGCGATGCTGGCGAGAGGCCGTTGGTCGTAGCGACGCAGCCTCATGCGGTTTTTCATACGGATCTGCTGACCGTGATCGAGGATCCGGCCCATCTGTTGGGTGGGGAAATGTCGGCACGAATGATCATGCGTGAAGATGTGGCCCGCCAGGCAGACAGCGATCTGCTTGACGAGCTTTCGGAAATGATGCTCGGCAACAGGGTTATGAGCGCCCTGGACTATGTCATTTCCGTTGAAGGGCAGGATCCGGAAGGGGCCGCCGAAGCCTGGCAGCGCGGCCGTCTCATCGGTCGCTGATAAAAAAGGGGGCGGGAAACCGGCCCCCTTTTTTTGTGATTTCAGCGGAAACCGAGATCGCTGTCGATTAGAACGGGCCGACCCGTTATGGGATCGGTTAATCGGCGTCGCTGCTGGACAGATAGGCGACGAAGCCCGCGGCATCGTCTGCCGTCTTCGCAGGGCCAAGAGCGATTCTTTCTATATATTTCTTGCAGATCGCGCCGATTTTCGTACCGGTGATTTCGGCCATGCGCTTGACGCCGAGCAGCATGACATCCGCGCTATTTCTAGTCAGTCGAGGCGCAATGGCCTTGTCAGGGTGCTTTGGGGATGCTCCTGTGGCTGCGGCATTTTTTTAGAAAGGGACATTGAAAAAAGACCCTTCGATTGCCCGTCATCGACATCTGACTGTCGTGATGGCGGAACTCATCGCCCCTTTGCTTTCTGTATTTCAAAAAATGCCTTTTCGGCACTCCTGACACAGAATTGTGTCAAAGGGGACGGGGCCTGCATTGGGTATGGATAATTTTCACAAACCTGCTCTGGCCATCTGTTTCCGCGCCTGCGAGGATGCGTTAAATAAACGTTACTAAAAATCCTCGGTAGGACTTGATGAACCACCCGGAAAGCATTAGCGCCGTTTTTGAGACTTTTGGTGGCATCAGCGACGAGGAATGGCTTCAGGTCTTGGTGTCGTCCGTCCATATCCCCGAAATCCAGGGTGTGACGATGCCCTCATTTCCGCCGGATGATCTTCAACGGGAAATTCATGGTCATCATGGAGAAATTTCCATCCATGAGGCGCATGTTTTCTTTCGGGAAATCAAGGCGTATTGCGCCTATGCCGGGCGGCCGGTCCGCCCCGAGACGACGCTGCTGGATTTTGGTTGCGGCTGGGGACGTATCGCACGGCTGTTTATGAAGGATATCCGGCCGACCAATCTGTACGGCGCGGAAACTACGGACCGTTTTCTTATGGCGGCGCGGCGCGCCAATCCTGCGCTCAACTTTTTGGGGAGCGGTCTGGTACCGCCAATGCTCCTGATGCCCGAAAGCTTTGACCTGATCACGTCATGGTCTGTGTTTTCGCATCTGGACGAATTTTTGTCCGGACACTGGGTGCGAGAGTTCCATCGTCTACTCAAGCCAGGGGGCATGCTGGTCATGACGACGCAGAGTCGCAGGTTCATCGCCTTCTGTGCCGAGCAGAGGCTCAAGCGTGCGTCTGGCATCAGGCTTGAACACCCTTGGCATGAAGCCTGTGCAGACAGTTTTATCGACGAAGCCCGAGCCAACGCGGAATTCGAAGCCGGGCGCTTCCTGCATGCGGCGTCCTCGAAACCGCCGCAGCCCCAGTCGCATTATGGCGAGGCGATCATTCCACGTAATTACATCATCAAGGCCTGGGGCGGTCTGTTTCGTCTGATCGAATACATGGATAATCCTGTGCGGTTGCCGCAGGTCCTGATCGTGATGCAGAAGATCGGATAGTCATCATTTGTCATGAAACGACGGGACGTGAGGAGAGGGGTTTGAGAAAAGCCAGTATCGGTACGGTCCGGTTCGCAGCTCTCGTGCTCATGTTTTTCTCCGCTGCACTTGCCCAGACAACGGAGACTGTAACCGTCACCGGGCAGCATGCGATGCGTGTCGGTAGCTACAAGGGCATTTACTGGGTCTATCATCGGTTTGACCGTCTGCCTGAAAGCGCGCGGAAGGACCTCTCGCTGCATTTTCTGGGTGATATCCTGCCAGATCATGCCGTGCCGTCCGAAGCGCATGTCGTGTTCCATGCCAAAGGTGGCGATATCCCGCTTTTTGTAGGGCAGGACCGGGATGTGCATTTTCCCCGTTCCGATGCGCTTCTGGCCGAAAACCCGCCCGTTCTGCTGACACTGCCGCCGGACCGGAAAGTCCAGCTTGAGCTGGCGATCGAGGTGGCCCCCCTGCCGGCGCCCTCTTTCACGAAAGAACAGGCCGGGATCTGGATGGGGGAGATCAACGCCGCCATCCGGGATTTTTTTGGTGTGATTCTCGCTTTTCTGGCTCCGGACGCCCATCGCCTGAAGGTCGATGTTGCTCCGGGTGCGCGCTTTGAGGCGCTGGAGAACGGGACCGCGCGGCTTCTGGTCGATAATCAGGGAGCGGTGCCCTACACTTTTATTCTCCGGCCGCAGGATTTTCAGGATGGAACGGTGTTTCGCTCCGATCGGCCTTTTTCCATGATCCGCGTGAAGGTGCCTACGGACGAGTTTTTCACGCTCAAACGGAAAAAATGACGCGGGATTTGACAGATGGCCCGCAAGGACGCATCACGCGGAACCTTAAATTCACTGCCAGCAGGGGGATCCATGTCGGTTCACGCGTTCGTCTTTCCGGGACAGGGGAGCCAGTCCGTCGGGATGGGGCAGGCCCTGAATGAGGCTTTTGCATCCTCCCGCGCCGTTTTTCAGGAAGTGGACGAGGCCCTCGGCGATCATCTCTCGCGTCTGATGTTTTCCGGCGATGCGGATGAACTGACGCGGACCGAAAACGCCCAGCCTGCGCTGTTTGCGGTCTCGCTCGCTGCCGTGCGTGCTCTGGAAAGCGAAGGTGGCTTCAAACTGGCGGACAAGGCGGCTCTGCTGGCCGGGCATTCGTTGGGCGAGTATTCCGCGCTGGCCGCTGCTGGCACGCTTGGGATCGCGGAAGGTGCGCGTTTGCTGCGTTTGCGTGGTCAGGCCATGCAGCGCGCTGTACCGGCCGGTGAGGGCGGCATGGCGGCCCTTCTAGGTGTGGATGCGTCTCAGGCCCGTGCGATCTGTGATGAAGCCTCTCAGGGCGAGACGCTGGAAATTGCCAACGATAATGGCGGTGGTCAGATCGTTGTGTCCGGTGTGATGAGCGCAATCGATCGCGCCATTGCCGTTGCCAAGGAACATGGTATCAAACGCGCCGTGAAGCTGCCGGTATCTGCACCTTTCCATTCGTCGCTGATGGCGCCTGCCGCACGCGAGATGGAAGATGCGTTGGCGACTGCCACACTGAACGCACCGTATGTTCCAGTCATCGCCAACGTCACGGCCGCCAAGGTGACCGATCCGGCAACCATTCGCGAACTTCTCGTGAAGCAGGTGACGGGCACCGTGCGTTGGCGCGAGAGCGTGCAAGCAATGGTGGCGATGGGTGTGACGAACATGCACGAGCTTGGTGCAGGCAAGGTCCTCTGCGGTCTGGCACGTCGTATCGCTCCTGATTTAGCCACGAGCAATGCCGGAACGCCCGCTGAAATCGAAGCCCTGCTCAAGACCCTTTAAGGACAACCGATTATGTTCTCTCTTTCCGGCAAGATTGCTCTCGTCACGGGTGCCTCCGGCGGTATTGGCGCTGCGATTGCCCGTCAGCTTCATGCGCAGGGTGCGACGGTCGTGCTTAGCGGCACGCGCGAGGCCGCTCTTCAGGAACTCGCCGACAGCTTGGGCGAGCGCGCCTATATCGCCGTCGCCAACCTGTCCGATCCCGCCGAGGCCGACGGTCTCGTGGCCAAGGCCGAAGCCGTTGCAGGCGCTCCGTTGGATATTCTGGTTAACAATGCCGGCCTGACGCGCGATACGCTAGCCATTCGCATGAAGGACAGTGACTGGTCGCAGGTTCTGACCGTCGATTTGGAAAGTCCGTTCCGTCTGGCCCGTGCTGCGCTCAAGGGCATGCTGCGTCGTCGTGCGGGGCGGATCATTTCGATCGCTTCCGTGGTGGGAACGACGGGCAATGCCGGTCAGGCCAACTATGCCGCCGCCAAAGCGGGCATCGTGGGCATGAGTAAGTCTCTGGCGCAGGAAGCCGGTCCGCGTGGCGTCACGGTCAACGTCGTGGCCCCCGGTTTCATCGAGACGCCGATGACGGATGTGCTGCCGGAAGCGGTGCGTGAAAAGCTAGTTGGCTCTATTCCGCTCGGTCGGATGGGGAATACTGGTGACGTGGCGTCCGCAGTGGTATATCTGGCTTCCGAAGAGGCAGCATGGGTCACCGGTACGACCCTGCATGTCAATGGTGGCATGGCGATGGTGTGAATGCTTGGCCTTTTTGGTTAAAGCATGCTAATCGCGCGCTGCTTTGCCCGGCCTGCTGAAGGCTGATGTCCGGCTTTTCCGGCGGCAACGCCTCCCCTTCCATGGGGGCGGCCCTGCTCTGGAGGAACCACTGGGCTTCCGGACTGGCAGACGGCAGTACGAGTTTTGATGTAACGCACCGGACGGGCAACAGGGTCCCGGATGGGCAGAAGGAACAAACAGATGAGCGACATTGCTGACAAGGTAAAGAAGATCGTTGTCGAGCACCTCGGTGTGGACGAAAGCAAGGTAACGCCGGACGCGTCGTTCATCGACGATCTGGGCGCAGACAGCCTCGACACGGTCGAGCTGGTCATGGCTTTCGAAGAAGCCTTCTCCGTCGAGATCCCGGAAGATGCAGCCGAGAAGATCGCAACCGTCAAGGATGCCATCGACTACATCGAAAAGCAGAAAGCAGCCTGAGGCCAGTCCTCAAGCTGACCGGGGGCGGTTTTCCGACCCCGGATTCCCATCCCGTTCAGGGGTGGAAGACCAGTCGGGTCCTGTCATGAGGCCCGGCTGCAAGACCCGGACATAACGTGAGACAAGAGGCATCGATGAGCGGGACTGCAACTAACGGGCGGCGCGTCGTCGTAACCGGTATCGGTGTTGTCAGCCCACTGGCTGTGGGCGCGGAACTGACCTGGAAGCGGCTGATCGAAGGACAGTCCGGCATTGGCCGGATTACGCATTTCGACCCCTCCGAACTTCCTGCCCAGGTCGCCGGACAGGTTCCGGACGGCCCGACGGCGGAAGGTGGTCTCACGTTGTCCGACTGGGTGCCGGTCAAGGACCAGAAGAAGATGGATCGCTTCATCCATCTGGGTCTTGCCGCAGCCATTCAGGCTGTCGAGGATTCAGGCTGGAAGCCTGAGGACGAAGACGATCGCTGCGCCACGGGCGTGATGATCGGCTCGGGGATCGGCGGTCTTCAGACGATTTATGACGGCTCCCTGACGGTTTCGAGCGGCAAGGCCCGCCGTCTGTCGCCGTTCTTCATTCCTTCGGCCCTGATCAATCTTATTTCGGGTCACCTTTCGATCCGCTACGGCTTCAAGGGACCGAACCATGCGGTCGTGACGGCCTGCGCGACCGGCGTTCACGCCATCGGTGACGCCTCGCGTCTCATCCAGTATGGTGATGCGGACGTCATGATTGCCGGCGGTGCGGAAGCTGCGATCTGCTCGCTCGGCATTGCCGGGTTCTGCTCGGCCCGTGCCCTGTCCACTGCCTCCAACGATGATCCGACCAAGGCTTCGCGCCCTTGGGACAAGGATCGCGACGGCTTTATCATGGGTGAAGGTGCCGGTGTGGTCGTGCTTGAAGAGCTTGAGCACGCCAAGCGCCGCGGTGCAAAGATCTACGGTGAAATTGGCGGTTACGGTATGTCCGGCGATGCCCATCACATCACGGCTCCGGCTGAAGGTCACGAGGGTGCGTTCCGTGCCATGAAGGCCGCGCTGCGCAACAGTGGTGGCTTGACCACGGCTGACATCGATTATGTCAACGCCCACGGCACCTCCACCATGGCGGATGATCTTGAGCTTGATGCGGTCGAGCGCTTCTTCGGCGATGACGCCAAGCGTCTGGTCATGTCTTCTACGAAGTCGGCCATTGGCCATCTTCTGGGTGCGGCCGGTGCGGTCGAGGCGATTTTTTGCCTTCAGGCCATCCGTGATGGCGTCGTGCCGCCCACGTTGAACCTGGACAATCCGGCGCGTGAAAGTGTCATCGACCGCGTTGCGCACGTGGCCCAGCAGCGCAAGATCGACATTGCCCTGTCCAACAGCTTCGGCTTTGGCGGTACGAATGCGAGCATCATCCTCAAGCGCTTCAAGGACTGAGGAAGGGTTCATTCTGAATGTCTGAAGGCCCGTCTGACAGCGAAGAACCGCGGAAGCTTGTTCTTCCGCCAAAGGCTGGCCGTAAGCTGGCGTTCTTCGGGGCGCCACTGCTCCTCGTTGCAGGGCTGGCCGCAGGTTACGGCCACTATACCGATCCCGGGCCGCTGCAGGACGAAAAGACTTTCGTGATTCCGCATGGCAATAATGCTCGTGTGACGAAAGTGCTTCAGGATGACGGGATCCTCTCTCCGACATGGGCATCCGGTACGTTTTTCCGGATTGCCGCGTTCCTGACGCATCGCGATGGTCAGATCCACGCTGCGGAACTGCAGTTTCCGGCCCGGGTTTCGGTCGCGCATACCCTTGAGATCCTGCGTCACGGCAAGCCTGTTTCTCATCAGCTTACGGTGCCCGAGGGACTGACGGCCATCAGGATTGCGGCCATTCTGAACAAAGCTCCTGCGCTGAGCGGTGAAGTGCTCACGCTTTCCGAGGGCAGCGTCTTTCCGCAGACGGTCTCTTACGTCTGGGGAACGTCGCGCCAGGCTCTGGCCGAGAAATTGCAGAAAATGATGGCCGTCAAGCTCGCCGCAGCCTGGGACGGGCGCAATGTCGAAGCGCTCGACGGGCTGATCCAGTCTCCAAAGGAACTGCTGGTTCTGGCATCGCTAATCGAGCGTGAGACGGCTGTGTCGTCCGAGCGGCCAATGGTGGCACGCGTCTTCCTGAACCGTCTGAAACTGGGAATGCGTCTTCAGACGGATCCGAGCGTCATTTACGGGCTTAGTAATGGAATGGGAACGCTGGACTCACCGCTGACTCATGAGGATCTGCAAGCCCCAGGTCCTTACAATACCTATCTTCAGGCGGGGCTGCCTCCGGGGCCCATCTGCTCACCAGGACAGAGCTCACTGGACGCCGCAGCGCATCCGGCCGACGGGAAGATGCTGTATTTTGTGGCTACGGGGAAAGGCGGGCATAATTTCGCCGAGACGCTCGCCGATCAGGATAAAAACATCCGCGCCTATCACGCGCATCTGTCGGCGATTCCCCAGAACCAGAACTGAAACCCGCCCTCCGCAGAGGACGGGCAGCGTGGTCTCAGTGCTTCAGCGGAGCGAGAGTTTGGCTTTGCACGCTGGATGCCTGTGCTGAATATGGGCGAGTGGCGTCGTAGGTTGCCGGATAGGGGTTGTTGCCAACGACGTCCTGCGTGGCGGTCGTGCGCGCGGCGGTAGTAGCCTGTGACATACGGGATGTTGCTGTAGCAGTACTGCTGGTGGTCAGCTTGGCTACGGACATCAGGGCGCGGCGCAGTGGATCAGCAGACGGGTTGTTGACGCGCATTGTCACGACAATGTCCTCGGGGCCGACGGTCTGGTTGTAATAGGCCCGGTTAGCGCCACTATCGACGGTCAGCTTGGAACCACCCAGCGCTGCACCGGCATAAAGACCCTCGTTTTTCTGGGCGGCGTAGATATCGGTATTGTGCGCGCCAGCCGTACTGTCCTCCAGACCAGTGCCGATGCTGGCGAAGGAAGCGGACGCAGAGGCATCAAACTTGAACTGGCTGTCCAGAATGGCTTGAATGCCGCGCTGGGACATGATGAACAGGATTGTTTCCGTGCTCTGTACACCAAGCTGAAGCCCCATCGAGGCTGTGCCAAGACGGTAGAATGCCGGATCTGACCATGATCCGCGGGCATCGCGGCTCAGAAGCAGGCAGCGGCCACCCGATCCACCGATCCCGAATGACATATTCAGCACGGATGGGCAGATCATGACGGCCTTGGCTTGTGCCAGAAGTTTCTGGGAGCGGGACTGGGCTGTTGTTCCCATGAAGAGATCCTGAACCGCCAGCGTGGCGCGATCGACAATGATCTGCTGCTGGCTGGCCGTGGTCTGGGGAGCATCGGAACAGGCTGACAGGGCGGCACAGCCCGAAGCGACGAGCATGGTCTTACGCAGGAGACCGGACAGGGTCATGGAGGGTACCTTCTGCAGTCATCGTATGAATATTCCCCCGCACTATGCGCCAAATGCGGCCAAATCACGAGTGCGAGGGGAGAGGATGTCAGATTTCTACGTCAACGGCGGCTGACAGGGCCTTCGCAATGCCGGGCGCGGCGGCAAGAATAGTTGCCCCGCCCGTCAGGCCGCCCGTCTGAAGGAAGGGCGATACCGTGGCCCCGGCTTCCGAAAGGATGACCAGTGCGGCTGCCACATCCCAGAGCTGGATGACAATTTCCAGATATCCGTCGGAGCGCCCGCAGGCCACGTCGGCCAGGGCCAGCGCACCCGATCCGCCGGAGCGGGGCATTGCGCCGAGCGCCATGATAGCTGCGATCTTCTCGTTGAAGGTTCCGGTCGGCACGCGCGCGGACCAGCCCATCTCGATCATGGCTTCCTGCGTGTTCGTGATGGGAGATGCCTTGATCGGCTTGCCGTTCAGGAACGCGCCCTTGCCCTTCTGGGCCGTGAAGACCTCACAAAGCGCCGGCGCATCGATCACGCCGGCAACGGGTTCGTCTCCGTCCAGCAGGCCGAGCGACACGCACCAGCGGTCACGGCCACGCGCATAGTTGGAGGTACCGTCAATCGGGTCCACGACCCAGCGGAAACCGCCCTGCCGCGTTGCACCATTTTCCTCGCCCTGAAAACCATCCTCGGGAAAAAGCTCCTGGATGCGACGGCTGACAAAGGCTTCGACGGCGCCATCCGTCTCGGTCAGGTAGTCCTGTCGCCCCTTGAGGGTTCCGGTCGGGCCACCCGGAGCAGGGCGTAAGGAGAGAGCAAGCTGGGCCGCATCACGCACAACGGAGCGGGCGGCTTCGAGGCGGACGGCAATCGGATCGAAGGTCATGGAACTGTCCTAGTCTTTACGCTGTGTAGCGCGGAGGGATGCCGTAATGGCGGGATCTTCAAGGCTCATGAGACGGTTTGCGGCCGTTGTGGCAAACAGATGCAGCAGCGTGCGTCGCCGTGCGGGAGGCAGCTTGTGAAGCGCGGGTTCCCGAATGATCGTGCATTCTGCCAAAATACTGTCGCGCAGGGCAGGAGGGGCGGTACTGACACTGACGACGATCAGGCCCGCATCCGGCGGAATTAGATCCAGCGGAAAGCTATCATCCACCGCAAAAAACAACCGATCGGACCAGTCCCGGTATTCGGGCCATTTCTGATCGGTCTGGAAATCGCGCAGGCCGGATTTGATCTCGATGCAGGTCAGGGAATGATCGGGCAGGAGCGCCATGATATCCGCGCGCCGTCTGGCGGCGGGAAGGGCGAATTCATTGATGGCGGCCCAGTTCATTGTCCGGCACAATCCGAGGACGGCGCGCCGGATGGCCAGCTGCGTTTCCGGCAGGCCACAGGATGTTGCAGTGGGATTTTCGGCAAGAACCGTACTCATGGTTCCATCCTGCTCCGATCTGGGCTCTACGTCTGCCCTGGTAGGCTGTTTTGAAGCTATATTTTTACGGGAGAGTGCCTCATGCCATTTTTGCGAACGGATCATTGGCGATGCGCCATCGTTCACGCGCCTCTGGCTGAGGTGGTCGAAGCTGCCAGTCTGAACGGCTTTCCCATCACGACTCTGCCCGATATCGGGGATCACTGCTTTCTGGCCGATCCGTTCGGATTCTGGCGCGACGGAAAGCTGCACGTTTTTGCCGAGGCCTTCGATTATCGCAGTCCCACGGGAACGATCGAAGTTCTGATCTATGACGGAACGGGCCGTCTACTGTCTCGCGAAACCGTTTTGCGGGAGCCCTGGCATCTGTCTTACCCGTTCATGTTTGCACATGAGGGCGAGGTTTATATGCTGCCCGAAGCCAGTGCTTCGGGGCGTCTTTCGCTCTATCGGGCAAAATCGTTTCCGCGTACATGGGAGCGGGTCGATGCGTTCGATTTCCCCGAAGCCGCAATCGATGCCACGCCATTCCAGTATGCCAATCGTTGGTGGATGTTCTGGACGCCAGCAGGGAGCAAGGACGAACGGCAGAGTCTTCTGAACATTTCCGTAGCCGATACCCTGATGGGGCCTTGGAAAAACCTTGGGCTTTTCCTGAACGACCGGGCCGGCGCACGTCCTGGTGGCACGCCGGTTCTTGTGGATGGAAAGATCTTCCTGCCTACTCAGGATTGTCGCGGAACATATGGACGCGGGATTCGGCTGCTGGAAATCGAAGGGCTGGAGCGAGGGCTGCCGAAAATCACCCCCGGCCTGTCTATTGCTATCCCGGCGTCTTTGCGGAAGCGCTATCCTGATGGGATGCACACCCTGTCCGCAGCCGGGCAGGTGACGCTGATTGATGCCAAGAAAATTGGGATTGGCCCCAGGCGGGACCTGCTTAACCTGAAACGTCGGATATTCGGAGCCTGAGAAGCGCGTATCCCAGGTGCTCAGAAGCCGGGGATACGATCCAGCACAGCATTGCCATGCCTGATGAATGCTTCAGGCCCGAAGCGTTCCAGAACCCGTTTGCGGGAGCGGGCGCCCATCGCCGCAAGATCGGCTGCTCTGTCGATCAGGTCCGCCAGCGCTGCCGCAAGGGCAGGGGCATTGTCGAACGGCACGATACGTCCGGTTTCACCGTCGAGAATGCTCGACGCCAGTTCGCCCGCAGGGGTGGAAACGACCGGAAGGCCACAGGACATGGCTTCATGCCCCGCGACACACATGCCCTCCCAGTGCGACGACTGGACGTAAAGATGCAGCGTCTTCAGGAAATCAAACGGCTTTGACTCGTAGCCCAGAAGGTCGATCGGCAGGTTAGCGGCCGTGATGCGATCCTGAAGTGTTGCGTGTTCGGGGCCATCGCCTGCGATCTGAAGACGGAACAGCGGCAGGTCCGGATGGTCTTTCAGGAGAGACACGGCCTCGCACAGAATATCATACGCTTTGACGGGGTTCAGGCGTCCCAGTGACCCGACACGCACGACCTCGCCGTCTTTCCACGGCATGGCCACAGGGGCGTCCGGATCGGCCCGGAAAATGGGCCAGGCGACGAAATTGTCGGTGAGGCCCAGTTCTTTCGCCGCAAAGGTGATGACGGACTGGGAGTCGGCGACCCAGAGCGTCGTGTAGGGGCGGCACAGCCTCAGCAGGAAGGCATTGACCTTCTTTAGCCGTCCGCAATGCTGCCAGTGAACCGTCGGGGTCTTGTGGCGCAGGGCAACCAGTTGTCCCAGAAGTGTGGCGCGGCTCAGCGACGTCCAGATCAGGTCTGGCTGAAACGCCTCCATTTCGTCCCGCAGCCAGCGATAGGCGGCGATATGGTCCCGCGTCGTACCCTCCCGGACGCGCACGGGGATGCCGGCGGCTTCGATCAGCGGGATGGCGAGGCCGTCCTTGCGGGCCAGGGCGAAGACGGTAACGTCCCCGCCGCGGGCCTTCAGAACGGATACGATGTCCGGAATGGGAAGCTGTGCGCCGCCACATTCGAGGGAATTGATGATGTAGGCGATTTTCATGGGATCGTCTGGGCCAGAATTTTTTCAGCCAGCGTCAGGTCTGAGGGTTTGTCCACGTCCACGGCCGCGCGCCCGTCCGAGAGTGTTACCAGGCGCACATTTGCGCCCGTCAACGCCTGAATGCGGCGATACAGGGCTGTGGAATCGAGTGTACGGGTCACTGCCCGCAGCAGGGTGCCGATCCCAAGTGTCAAGGCCATTCGCAGCGGCCGTTTGCGGTTCTGCTGGAGGCGCTTCCACAGCTCGATGACATTTCGCCCCTTCGGTGTGCCGATCAGAAACAGGTTGCAGCCGGAAAAGCTCATATCAGACAGGTGGATATAGGTCCGTTTCGTGCCGGGCACGTCGCGCTCAACTGTCGTACGCAGAGCCACACCGGCAGCAAGGTCGCAGTCCTGTGCTTTGGCGAGGAAGTCCTGAATCCATTCCGGACGCAGGAGGGCGTGATCGGCTGTCGTCACCAGACAGGGCGTGCCGATCCGGGCAATGGCTTCGGCCACGCTCTCGCTGGGAGAGGGGGCAGAGCGAAGGATCGTGGCATCACCTGCGAGATCCCTGATGCAATCGGGATTTTCGATGCTGATCGTGATGGGGCCAAGGCCGGGCGTGTGGGCAATCGTATCGAGCACGCGGGCCAACATGGGCTGCCCGCCAACGGGAAGCAGCGCCTTGTGGGAAACCTGACCGAGTTTAGCAAGTACATCGTTCTCGCCGTCTCTGGACCCGGCGAGAACCAGAACTGGAAGCGTCATGTCGCGCGGTTACGGTCTGCTGCCGGACGTGCACCATCAGGACGGTCGCGCGGGGGAGAGCCTGTCAGGTCCATCACCCAGGGATAACGATGGGCTTCCTCGACGTCGTAACCGAGGTTGAAGACATGCTTGCTGCGGGGCCGGTCGCGGGCTTCGCGGTAAAAACTACTGAATAGACGGTCGGGCACATAATTCGTGATGCCGTAATTGCCGTCCTCATCGTGGAAATGGTGCAGGACGTGAAGCTGCTTGATGTCCGCCACCCATTTCCAGCGTGGCTTGTAGGCCAGATGCTGGATGCAGTGGAAGAATTCGTAGATGCAGGTCATGATTAACGCTGTCGAAAGGGCACAGAACGCACCGCTCCATCCCGCGATCAGTCCGCCGATCGGCATTGTGATGATCGCCATGGTCGGCACCGTATTCAGCGGGGAGCCAAACAGCACGTCCAGAAGGTGCGGATCCTGATGATGGTCGAAATGAATGCGTTTCCACAGGGAAGCGGTCCAGTGGTTGCGGTACAGCCAGCGTCCGTGAAGGATGAAGCGGTGTATCGCATACCAGGCCAGTGGATAGACCACGATCACGACGGGAACGGGAATGAGTGTGGTCCAGAGCGTGGTCGAGAAATGCAGGGCGGCCCAGGCGGATACTGCGATCAGCGCGAAATAGAGCAGGATCGTCGGATAGGTCAGATAGGCGAACCACAGCTGTTGGAGGTTCATCTTTCCTAGATCGAAGCTGCGACCCGTCCTGATAGCGGACATGTTGCGCCAGGGCGCCTTGAAGTTGCTCATCGTTCCTCCATCCGCAAAAGCCAGGTCAGCCCGAGAAGGGTGCCCAGGAGCGGTCCGACGCTGACTGCCAGCGGAGCTGGCAGCGTCCCCGCGTTTCCAAGTGCGGAAATCATTCCCTGCAGGATGACGAAACCCATTCCAGCGGCCAGAACATACACCGGCAGCGGATTTCGAAGTCCTGCACGGGGAGGGATATAGATCACCGGGAGCGTCAATAGAAGCATTACTGCAATTTCGACAGGTAAAATCATGCCGCTGAAGAGGGCCATACGATACGTGGCCCGGGGTAGACTTGCAGGTGCGCCCTTGTGAAGAATGGCGCTGATCTGCGCCGGCGTGACGGTGGCTCCGTTCTGTGAGAGCGTCATGATGACGGAGGGAGTGGCCGGAATGACGAAGGTGTTGTCGCCCTTTGTAATATTCACGTATGACTTGTCATCGGACAGGGAAAGATCCTGCGCCCCATCGGGATGCCACTGTCCGTTGCGGTATGTCAGAACGTTCGTGTGTTCGGTCCCTGTCAGCAGCCCGGTATTGTCTCGGTGATAGATCGTCACGTCTCGCAGGAACGTGCCGCCCTGGGCAATCTGCCCAATCCGGACCAGCATGGGACCCGCGCGAAACCATAAGATATTGTCTTCTGGCTGCCCGTCCTGCCCCGCAAGCGGATCCGTGCGGTTCCACCATGTCGTGAGGGCGTTCTCGCAGGCCGGGACCAGCCAGTACTGGGCGCAGGTGCCTCCGATCCCTGCGATCAGCACTGCGGGCAGGAGAAGTCGGTACAATGCCGGGGTTGAAAGTCCGGCTGCTCGCAGGGCCGAGATTTCGCTCGACAGGGTCATCTGTGTGAGCAGAAACAGCGCGCCCACCATGAAAGCGAGCGGCAGGATGTCGATGCTTAGGGCAGGCAGGTGCAGCAAGGCGAAGGTCAGAATGCCGCGAAAGCCGAGATGGCGGTTCAGGATCGGCGTCGTCTTTTCAAGGAGCGCCAGGATTTCCAGTAACGAGACGAGGACGGCTCCGCACAGCAAAAAGCGTCCCAGGAGGGCACGGTTGAGTGCTTTGATCAGGACATGGCGGGGCATGCCAGGTGTGGAGCTGCTCATGCTGCCGCCTTTGCGAGCTTGCGCCGTCTCCAAGATCCACGGGACCGGCGTAGCAGGGCTGCCAGACATCCTACGCAGAACAGGAGTTCTGGTACCCAGATCGCCAGCCAGATCGGGAGGCGCCCGGTCGAGGCGAGGCTGTCGCCGAACATGAGCACCTGATCGAAGGAGATCAGGATCACGGCCACGGCAATCAGCCCCCAGACGGATTTTCTTCGTCGAGCGCTGATGGCCAACGCGACAGCAAGCGGCGGAATGAACGGAATGGCGATGGCGCGGGCCATGCGGAAGTCCATTTCGGCCCGAAGGGTGCGGTATTCGATGCCAGGCAGGCCATAACGCAGGTCATGCGCCAGTTCGAACAGGGTCAGTTCGCGCTCGTCGGCCCCACGAGAGCGGAAGGACGTTTCCTTGTCGGGCCGGTCGACAACCCGGACGACATGTTCGAAATGCGTCACGGTCGGTTTGTGGGGTTTGGTGGCCTGGAACGGATCATCCACGATTTCCCCGTTCCACAGGTCGAGGCGCGTACTGCGGGTCTTTTCCGAAATGGTCAGTGCGCCGGTCCGAGCCGTGATGATGTGGGCCACGCCATTGGCATTTACTTCCCGGATGAAGACCCGTCGGAGGCGCGTGCCGGCATGGCTAACGCTATCGGCCGTCATGACGGCCTTGCTGGATGTGGATGCGAACATTCCTGCCTGAAGATGAGGGGCCCAGCCGGTATGTTCGGCAAAATAGAAGCCTGCACGATAATTATAGCGGGCGACGGGCTGGATATAGCCGTATAGGAACACGCTGGCTGCCCCGAGAAGTAGCCCCACGATCATGAAAGGGCGACTGATTCGCATCAGCGAAACCCGGCCGGCCTGAAGCGCGTCGATCTCGTTGTTGTCGCTCATGCCCCGGATGGTGAGGAACACCGCGATACACAGCGCCGCGGGCAGTGCGATACCAAAATAATGAGGCAGAAGATCCGTCAGGAGGGCGATGCATGTCCCGAGCGAACTTCCTGCCGAAGCCAGATAATCGAAGAGTGACAGCAGCCGTTCCAGCAACAGCGCGACCAGCATCGCTAGAAGAGCGATTGCAAAGGGCGGTGCCATCTGTGTCAGCAGATACTGGTCCAGAATATGGGCCCGCTGTTTCACGCCTCTGTCCTTCCCGTATGGTTCACTGGGCGGCTCCATGACGCCCGTTCACTGACGGAGCCATCGGGCCGGTGACGTGCCAGAGTGATTGTCCATCCCTTCCTATATGGGTGGATGTTCAGGCGATTCCAGCAGGCCTGACGGTGCGGGCGTTCATCCGTCAGCGAGGCGGACGCCACCCCGAGCAGCGGAATGTCCGTTCCGGCAATATGGGTCAGCGTTGCGTCATGGGAATGTCCATGCAACACGATTTCCGCTCCGGCCCGCCTGAAAACGGCGGCGACCTCGCGGTGATCGAGCAGGGATTTCCGCCAGGGCACGAGCCCCCGCCGGGGAGGGTGATGGATCATCACGACCCGGCACAGCCCTTCCCGACCAAGCTCTTCCAGTAGCGCCTCAAGTCGCTCACGCTGCCGGTGTCCGACGCGCCCGTAAGCCATGAACGGCGCAGTCGGAATGCCGGAATTGACGCCGACGATCGCAACCCCGTTCTGGATGCGGACATACGGATACTGCCGGGCCGACCAGCGTTCCCATTGGTGCAGACCGGCCGAGGCCGGCTGGCGGACCATGCAGTCATGATTGCCGGGAATCACGAGTGCCTGAGCGGGCAGGGCATCGAGCCAACGTGCGGCTGAGGCAAACTCGTCGGGCGTTCCGAAATTGGTCAGATCCCCGCTGATGAGGACGGTGTCCACGTCCGAGCGTTCGATATCCTTCAGCAGGGCGGAGCAGGTTTGTTCCAGATGGACGTACCGACGATGTTTCTTCCATGACAGAAGGCTCAGGGCGCGCTTGTTGAGCGCTTCACGCCAGTGGACCGGGGGCGGGGGCAGGTGCGGGTCCGAAATATGGGCTAGCGTAACAGTGGGGGAGACGGCGGGCGTAGGCGTGATGACAGGGGACGTTTGCCGCGACGAGATGGGGTCTGCGGGCAGGTCAGAGGTCATGATCAGAAAAGGGCCTTGTCAGTATCCATGTCAGAACATGGCATCCAGACGCGCTGGGATGCCGTGTTCTGGCAGTTCCATCATAGCCGTGCTAGACCCGCCCGCATAGCCGAACGCCATACGAAGATTGCATCACCTAGTGCGCATTGCCTTGATCCATAATGCCCGTAGCCGGAAAAACCGCCGGAACGGTTCCAGTTTTGCTGTCGAGGCCCAGGCCCTTCTGGGGAAGGATTTCGTGCCTTCTGATACTCGGGAGGGAACAACCGAACATGTTCGTCAGCTTTATGAGCGTGGGATCGACACTATTCTTATCGATGGTGGTGATGGGACGGTCAGCACGGCCCTGACCGCCATCGCACGCGCTTATCCTGCGGACAGGCTTCCGGATATCGTGGTCCTGGCGTCTGGCAATACGAATCTGATTGCGGGGGATGTTGGTTTCGGTCTGCGCGGGATGGAGGCGATCCAGCGTCTGCGGCAGGGTGATCTGCGTTCCAGCGTGCGGACGCCCATCCGCCTGTCCTGGCCCGGAACCGACCGGATGCCAGTGCTTGGCCTGTTCGGTGGCTGCGCGGGGTATGCGCGTGCCGTCCGCATTGCCCACTCGCCGACCGTTCTGCGTTTTGCCCCCCATGATCTTGCGGTCGGAATCACCCTGCTCTCGACATTCGTTAGCCTCATGTTCCGCAAAAGCCGCGAGGAATGGCTACGGGGCGATCCGCTTCGGATTGAGACCGGCGGTCATGTCTATGACGGGCAGAGCTTCATGTTCCTGACAACAGGGCTGTCGCACCTGTCGCGTGGGATCTGGCCATTTTGGGATGCCGAGCCAAATGTTGAAGGACTGCGTTATCTGGACGTAAGTGCCTGGCCGGACAGTCTGCTCCGGGCAACAGCGGCCCTTCTGTGTGGACGCGCACCGCGCTGGCTGCGTCGTCACCAGGATTACGTCAGCGGACGGACGGACGACATGACGCTGGTTACGGAAAGTGATTTCGTGCTCGATGGTGAGGTTTTCAGCGCGGCGCCGGACGGCGTGTTGCGTCTGGAACGTGCGTCCCGCTTCCGGTTCCTGCATGCCTGACGTCCTTGAACAGCGTCTGATCAGTGAATTGACGACACCGGTCGATCCGGGTGTGGTTGCCTTTGCCGATGCGCTGGCCCGTGCCTGCCCCGTCCTTCCGCTGGGTGTACTGTTTTATGGCTCGCTTCTGCGCAAAGCAGATCCAGACGGTATTCTCGACTTCTACATCATAACCGAAAATACTACGGGTTTTGCGGGTGGATTGGTGGCCCGGACCGGAAATCTCGTCCTGCCGCCCAATGTCCGTTATTCCGAATTCCGATATGACGGCCGGGCTCTGAGAGCAAAGATTGCGGTGTTGTCACGGGCGCAGTTCGAAGTCCGAACGGGGCTCGGTGCGCTCGATACGACGATCTGGGCACGGTTCTGTCAGCCGGTACGGTTGGTCTGGGTGCGGGATCCACAAAGCGCGGATGCCATTCTGTCGCTGATCGCAGGTTGTGTGGCGACGGCGGCGTGCTGGGCGGCTTTGCTGGGTGATGTGTCCATGACGACGCAGGAGTTCTGGCAGGCCCTTTTTGCCCATACCTATGCGTCCGAACTCCGGGTTGAGAAGAAGGGTAGGGGCAACAGCATTCTGGAAGGGCAGGAGGCGCGTTACGCTACCCTGCTAACGTTGGGGTGGGCGCGAGCGCACCTTCAGTTCTCGGCTCATGGCGACAGGCTTGAACCCGTTATCCACGAGGAGTTGCGCCGGAAAGCGGCACGTCGCTGGGCACTGATTCAGGCATCCGGACGACCACGCAATGTGGCCAGACTGTTGAAAGCCGCTTTCACATTTGAAAACGGTGCACCCTATCTGGCCTGGAAGATCCAGCGCCATACGGGCTTTGACATGAAGTTGTCGCCATTTGAGAGCCGGCATCCGCTTGTGATGCTGCCATTGCTTTTGTGGCGGGCCCGGAAGCTTCTGAAGCGTCCGAAAGTCTGAATAAAAAAGGGGGGATCCGATAGATCCCCCCTTTTTTATGGATTACAGCCCGAAATGCCTGGCAACTTCGCCGAAGACGGCGACGGCGCGGTCAATTTCCTCGGGAGAATGGGCCGCCATGACCGAGCAGCGCAGCAGCGGCCGGTTGTCAGGCGTGGCCGGCGGAAGCGAGAGGTTAACATAGACCCCGTTTTCCAGCAGCGCGTTCCAGAATCCTACGGCCTGATCCACGGTTTCCAGCGTCACGGCGACGACCGGGGAGACATGCTCGCCCGTTTTCAGGCCGACCTTCTGGAGGCCAGCATGCAGACGGGCTGCGTTTTCCTGAAGCTTTGTCCGTAGTTCCGGGCGGGCCTGCATGTCTTCAAGCGCGGCCATGGTGGCTGCGATGATTTCGGGGGGCAGGGATGCCGTGAACATGTAGGGACGTGAGCACAGGCGCATCAGGTCCACGCCGTCATGGTCCGTGACGCAGTATCCGCCCACGGTTCCGAGAGACTTGGAGAAGGTCCCGACCACGAAGTCGATCCCGTCCTCGCAGCCCTGCATTTCCGCAACACCGCGGCCATGCGCACCCAGAACACCGAAGGAATGGGCTTCGTCAGCCATTAGATACGCACCATGGCGCGTCTTGATGTCGACGAACTTGTCCAGCGGGGCGACATTGCCCGTCATGGAGTAGATGCCCTCGGCGATGATAAGCTTGGCGCCCGTATGGTCTTTCAGGCGGGCCAGACGCTTTTCCAGATCGACCGGATCATTGTGTCGGAAGCGGATGACCTGCGCTCCGGACAGTTTGGCGCCGTCATAGATGCTGGCATGGCTGTCCGCATCGAGCAGCAGGATGTCGTCCTTGTTCACCAGAGCCGAAATCGTGCCCAGATTGGCCTGATATCCGGTCGAGAACACCATGCAGTGCTTGCGGCGGAAGAACTCTGCGAGTTTTGCCTCCAGCTTTCGGTGTAGACCGAAGGTGCCGTTTGCAATGCGGGAGCCCGTCGTGCCGACGCCCATCGTCTCGGCCGTTTCTACGGCTGCTTCGATGGCCTTCTTCGACTGGCTGAGACCAAGATAGTTGTTGGTCCCGAAGAGCAGCGTCTCACGCCCTTCGATGATCCCGACGCTTGCGGAGATCGGACGCTCGATCACGACCTCGAACGGATTACGCGGGGAGGCGGTTGTAAGGCCTTCATAGGCCTCGCGCAGCCCTTGGTGCTTGGCGAAAATATCCGTCACGCGTGGGCTGCCTTCAGCGTGTGCAGGCAGCCGGCAAGGTCGTTGATGGTGCGAATATCGGCCAGTTTGTCGAGCGGGACGGAGACGTCGAGTTCGTCTTCGATTTCCATGACGAAGTTCATGACGGCCAGACTGTCAAAGGCCAGGTCTTCGACAATCTTGCTGTTACCATCGATATCCCGGGGAACTTTCGGGTTGGCAAGCAGTTTCTCAATGATCATTCCGGAAATACCGGCGACGCTGTCAGTCATGGACTTCAACTCTCGATGTCTGTGTACGCTTGGGTCTGTGCAATCTTGGGCAAGCCTTATGCTCTAAACCGACCCCGTTCGCCACCCCTTCGCCTTTTCAGGCGTTCGGGCAGGCAGGGCCGGTGGAGTATCAGGCGACCGAAGACGTTGTTTCGGGTTGCTGCTCGAACTGACCGGAGAGCAGCATGGTCTTGGCCTTCGCACGGGTCAGTTTACCTGAAGAGGTCTGTGGAAGTGTGCGGGGCGGCACAAGAATGACGTCGACATCCACGCCATGCTGGCGGCGGAACAGGCTTGTGACCTCATCGCGGAGCTGGTTGCGGCTCTCATCCTCGGTCGCGCGGCACTGGACGAGTGCCACGATTTTCTCGCCTTCTTCGCCATCCACGGAGAACACTGCCACGTCACGCGAACGCAGGGTAGGGATCTCACTTTCGGCAGACCATTCCAGATCCTGCGGCCAGATATTGCGGCCATTGATGATGATGAGATCCTTGGCGCGTCCGGTGACGACGATCTGGCCGTTGAGATGATAACCAAGATCGCCCGTGTTCAGCCAGCCATCAGCATCAAGGACATCTCCGGTCTCGTCAGGGCGGCGGAAATAGCCGCACATCAGACTCGGGCCGCGCACATAAACTGTGCCGACCTGCCGGTCCGCCAGATCATGACCTGCTGCATCGCGGACCTCGATCTGATGGTCTGGAAGGGCTTCGCCGCACAGAACGAAGGTCCGTAGCGGGTGGGACGGATCGTTGGAAGGCTCGGCAATCCCATCCTGCTCAAGGCGACGCAGATCGATCGTGTCGGTCTGGATGCCAGTGTCGAGCGGGGCAAAGCTGATGGCGAGGGTCGCTTCCGCCATGCCATAGCTTGCAACAAAGGCGCTGGCCCGGAAACCGTTGGACGCGAAACGCTCTGCAAAACCTTCTAGGATGTGATGGCGGATCATGTCGCCGCCAATGCCTGCAACGCGCCAGCATGACAGGTCCAGATCGGCCTGACCGTTCCTGCGTGAGCAGAGTTCGTAACCGAAGGACGGGCTGTAAGCGATCGTGCCGCGATTGCGGGAAATCAGGTCGAGCCAGACATGGGGACGACGCGCGAATTCGCGGGTGGGCAGCAGGTCAACGGAAAGCTGACATGTCAGAGGGGTCAGGAAGAAACCGACCAGTCCCATGTCGTGATAGAGCGGCAGCCAGGAGACGCAGCGGTCATCGCGCGGATCTTCTGCCGGATGGACGTGAAGACCATCCCGGGCGATAGCACGCGCATTGGCCATGCCAGCTGCCTGCGTGACCGAAACGCCCATCGGAAAGCGTGTGCTGCCCGAGGAGAACTGAAGATAGGACAGGGCTGTTGGGGAGATTTCCGGTAGTTCGACATGGGCTTCGGCGTGACGGTACAGATCGGCCGGCGAGCCGCCGAAGACCAGATCAAGACCCTCAACAATGTCCGTAGTCCAGCTTCCGATCACGTCCGGCACGACAACGGCACGGGCGGCGGCGACCTGGATCATGCCGCGCAGGGTTCCCACATACCCTTCCTTTCCGCCGAATGCGACGGGAAGGGGGAGTGGTGCCGGGACCAGACCTGCATACTGGCAGCCAAAGAAAATCCGGGCGAAGTCGCCATCGCTTTCTGCCACGATCGCAACGCGATCGCCCGGGACCAGACCAAGACCCAGCAGGCGGCAGGCCATGGAACGGGCCTGCTCGCGTAGCAGACGGTATGGCAATGCCTCGAGAAGCTGCCCCCGGCCGGAATAGATGTTGAATCCGCTCTCACCCTGGGCCGCGTAATCAAGGGCGGCCGCAAAGCTGGGGAAATCTCCGTAGCGTCTTTCCAGGCCAGAGCGGCTTGGCGTCGGAACGGGATTGGCGGTTGGGTTCTGGTTGGCCTCGGTCAAACCTGGACTAGCTCCGTTTGGTTACCTGACATCAGGCAGCCCTTTTCAGAAAATCGACAATTGCATCCGCAGCAGCGGGAGCAGTGGGCTCATCGCCCAGTGTTTCGAATGTCTCTAATACATATTGGCGCTGCGCCTCAAGAAAACGAGGATGCGTTTCGAAAGCATTCTCGATCTTGTCGCCCAGATCCGACACATTTTCAGTCACTGGTCCTAGCGTCCAGAACTGGTAATCCGGATTTCCATGCCATTTGACATGGTGGGCGTTGAGAAAGAGACAAGGGCGCGGGCGGATCATGAACTCGGCCACCTGGCTGCTGACATCACCCAGATAGAGGTCTGCCCCCATCGTATAGGTCATGTCGATGCTCCGGTGGCTGCCCGGGTCGATCAGCATGTGCGGCAGATGCCCATACTGGCGTCTCAGGGCTTCCCCCTCTTCGCGGTGATTGTCGAAGAGACGGAAATGAGGTGCGAAAACAAGGTTGTAGCGATCCTGCGTGGCAAAGAACTGCAGGACCTGATGCCCCATTTCCGGCCATGAAGACAGGCGGCGCAGGAAATGCGGATTATACAGGATCGTCGACCGGTTGTTGTTGAAGAGTTTCGGTCGTTTCGCATCCATGCGCCGCACGAGATCAAACTTGGCATAGGTGCCGCGATGATAGGTGCCGGGGCGGATGATGCCCTTTTCGAGCATGCGCTGTTCCACCTTGCGTCCGGGAACCAGCAGAAAATCGAATTTTCCGAGATGCCGGGCAAAACCGATCGCTCGGTCACCGGCGCCATGGCCCGTCCAGATCATTTTCGGTCGCCGTACGCCCATGCGGCGGAGCTGCAGGGATGTCGCTTCCGGCACGATGATCGCATCGAAGGTCCGGAAATAATGCCGGGAGGCGAAAAGCCCGATCAGGCGATCCATCACCCGAAGCCCGTGCAGTTCGATCCGACGACGGAGCTTGGGGGAGATCGGGAGCAGGTCGAACTGCACCCGGGCCTCCGGATAGAGCGTCGCCAGCGAGCGTGCCAGCTCGAGATGGCTCACGGTCAGGCACGAGACATGGACCGCAACGTCCGGATGGCGCGCGGAAACTTCCAGCGCGATTGGCAGGGCGTGGAGGGTCTGGTGTCGCTGGCCGATGAGAGGGAATGCCACCTTCATGCCGCAAGTCCCCGTGGGCTACGGGCTGTGCGGATTACGAAGAAAAGCTGGATCGTGATCAGAAGGGTGACGCCACATAATGTCGCTGGCCCCACGCCGCTCAGTCCGTAATGACGAACCATCATCACCAGAGCCGGCAGAAAGAAGGTACATTCCAGAATACGGGCTCCGATCGCGGCGTCAGAGCGGTTCGTTGTGAACAGCAGCGGCTCAAGCGGCAGGCCCCAGACGGTGACCACTTCCGCGGCCAGCAGCCACAGCGTGACGGGAAGAGCTGCTGTCGCACCCTTGTGACCGATATAAAGTTGAAGAAGCGGCCGTCCGGCAAACAGCGTCAGCAGGAGCAGGGCCGTTCCGATTCCGCCAGCCATCAGGGCAATTTGGCCCGTCAGGCGATACAGCCGGTTCATGGCCCTGTCGCGCCACAGCCGGGCCATTTCGGGATAGACGGTCGTTTGGATCAGGGTCGCAGGTTTGGCGATCCCGGCAGCGATCTGGCTTGCGATCCGGTAATAGCCGGCACTCGTCGGACCGACGAAGGCGCCGACCACGAGGGTGCCGATATGGCCAAAGGCGAGGGCGAGCGTGGAATTGAGGTTCGTGTTCAGCGCGAAACGCCAGATACCCGGATAGGTACGGAAAAACTGTCCGTTCAGGATCTCGGGTAAAATACCGCGCATTTCATGAAAGAGGCCGCGAACCAGATCCCGGCGATACATCTCGCGGGCCGCCATGAAAAAAATCGTGCCCCAGGCTGCCACTTCCGCTGCGATCCAGACACTGGCAAGCGCCGTCACGGACGCCCAGCCCAGAGCCATGGAGGCCGTACCGATCACCCGGACGATGGTGGCCACGGTGCCCTGTACGGCCAGCAGGTCGTATCGGTCGAAAACTCGCAGCAGGCCCGTTGCGGTGGCGGATGCCATGAAAAGGATGGAGACGCAGTAGACCACGCCGATGGTATGGATCTCAGGCGGCCAGCCTAGAAAATTCATGGCCAGAAGGCTGATGAGGACGCCTCCGCCAAAACCCAGTAGACCGCCGACACTGTCTAGCAGCAGACTGAAGGAGACGATTTTCTGGAAACTGCGACGGTCACCCTGCGTTAGGGGGCGCAGTCCGTAATGCAGAACGGTCTGCCAAGACTGGAAATCGACTATGTCGCCCATCGTTCGTGCGAACGCATACATCATCGCGACGAGTCCGAAGCCGTAGCTTCCCAGAAGATGGGTCGCCATCCAGATATGGATGAGGCTCAGCGGAGCATTGACTGCGCGTCCTCCCAGAAGGACGCCCAGGTTGCTCATGACGCGTCGGATACCGCCGGGTCTTGCAGCCTGAGAAGACGATGAGTCGTCTGACATCAATTTGTGGAAACTTTCGTGACAGTCTTGCTATTAATCCAATTGGGCACCAGAAATAGGCGTTTCCCCGGAAATCTGAACTCACTTTTTGTGACCGAAGATTGCATTCGCATGCAGTGCATGGCGTCTTGTTGCGCAGAATTTCCGATGTGAAAAGTCCCGTGTGAAAAACAGGGGCATGACGTTGCTTCATGGGGCTGGAGTGCCATAAGAGGACATCGCAGTCTTTTAGGCAGCCTCATGCAAACAGTTTTCCAGGATACAGCATCGGCACGGGCTGGAGCCTGGCTGGGTGTCAGCCTGCGGGCTATCGCAGAAAATTACAGTCTTGTTGCCGCTTTTCGTGCCGGCGCGGAATGTGCGGCCGTCGTCAAGGCCGATGCCTATGGGCTGGGCGCGGATCGTGTGGCGCCTATTCTGGCGGCACGCGGGGCGGAAACATTTTTCGTGGCGCATCTCGACGAGGGGATCGCCTTGCGGGCCACGCTTCCGGAAGTCCGCATTTTCGTGTTGCACGGTTTCATGCCGGGTTGTGAAGGTAGCATGCAGGCTCATGGCCTGATTCCCGTTCTCAACGATCTCGAACAGGTTCGCAGTTGGCAGCGGCTTTGCATCGAAAAGGGCTGTACCTTTCCCGCAGCCCTCCAGTTCGATACCGGGATGTCCCGGTTTGGCCTGAGTGATCAGGACCTTCAGGAGCGTTCGGTTTTCGAAGGGCTGAACCTGCAACTGGTGATGAGCCATCTGGCCTGCGCGGATACACCGGACAATCCCGCCAATGCGATGCAGCGGAAGCGTTTTGTGGAAATGGCCGCCTGCTTTCCGGGCGTGCCGCGCTCCCTGGCGGCCTCTTCAGGGATTTTCCTTGGGCCGGACTATCATTTTGAACTGATCCGTCCGGGTGCTGCCCTTTATGGGATTGCACCTTTCGAAGGAAGTCGCACCCTAAAACCGGTCGTCTCGCTCGATGCGCGGATCGTACAGATCCGGACGGTGCAGGGGGGAGACCGCGTCGGGTACGGACTGGGCTGGACGGCGACGAAGCCCACCCGGATCGCTACGCTCGGGCTGGGTTATGCGGACGGGTTCTTCCGTGCCCAGGCCGGGCAGGGGGCTGTCTGGTATGGCCAAACCCGGCTTCCGGTCATTGGCCGCGTCTCGATGGACAGCATTTCCGTGGATCTGACTGATGCGCCTGTCAGTCTGAAAGCAGGGGACGTGTTGTCGGTTCTGGGGCCGGCGCAGGATGTGGATGCACTGGCGTGCTCGGCAGGGACGATCGGCTACGAGGTCCTGACGGCGCTGGGAAGCCGTTTTCACCGTGTTTATATGCCGGATGTCTGATCCGAATCAGACCGATTGGTGCCAGTGGAAACAAAATTCTCTGTCCGATCGGATACAGAAAGGCGGGTTCATAGCCGGAAAGCGTGATGTTCTAACCATTGCGGGTGCGGATGCGGCGGGTGAACAGGTTTCTGGTCCAGACCATGATCTGGAAATTCTGGGCTCAGTTTCGGTTCTGCCGGCGTAGGATTTGGTCCAGATTGGCGAAGGTCGTCATATCCACGGTTGCCAGATCGCTGAAGAACAGGCTGTCGGTACGGGGGCTCGATCTGCGGGGCGATGAGACTGGTGGTGCTGGGCGCTGCTGTCCGATCGGTTACCGAGCTGGATCCAGGATATGGGCTGCCGGGTCGAGCCTCCTGCCATCCGTGGATGTGCTTTCATAGGCCCGCATTCTCACAGCTCGGAAATTCTTCACGGTGATGATGTTCACCATGCGTTTGTTGTCCGGAAAGCCGTAGCGCAGGGCTTTTTCCTCGGTGAAGGTTTCGGCTCGTGCAATGGGCTCAAAAAGAAGATGTTTGACTTCCTGCATGCTCGAAATGTGCTTGCCGTTCAACAGGACGACTGGTGTGTTGCCGGCTGCGCCGTATCCTGAATGGTTTTCGGGCGCAATGGCCGCCAGTAAATCCGCTGCGGTATCGACGGCATAAGAGCGGATTTCATCGGCTTGGCATCGCCTGGCACGGGGCTGGCGCATTTATGTGACGGTGTCGAGTATGAAGGGCTGTTTAACCCGGAACCATGTTTTGGCTGCGTATCATGTTCTGGCGCGTTTCTTCATCAAGAATGGCGCGGATCCGGCGCGTCAGTTCCGTGGCATCGGTATATTTGCGGCCATAAGTCAGGTTGAACGTATGGTCGAAATCATCCGGGTTGAGGCCGGCATTATGCTGGCTGATGGTTTCGATCTTGTCGAAGGCCTTGGCCAGCCGGGCTTCAGGAGAGGCTGCGTTTTCATATTCGTCCCACAGTGCTAGAAATTCGCCCTGAAGCTCGTCAGGCAGCGGCGTCATGATCGTCAGCAGATCCTCGCGTTCCTGCGCGGACTTGTTGGCCGAGGCATGCAGCGAGATTGCGGGCACATCACCGTGAATGGCTTCCCCGAGGTCATGCAGGATGCAGATTTTCAGAAGCTTCAGAAGGTCGATGCCTTCAAGTTGATCAGCGAAGGTCATGACCAGCAGGCAGAGCGCCCAGGTATGCTCCGCCGTGCTCTCGGTCTGGCCGTCACGGGTGTAGGTCCGCCTCAGGATGTCCTTGAGGCGCGACGCTTCCCGGAGAAAGTCGAGACGCTTTTCAAGATCGCCTTTTGTCATGTTGGGGTCCTGTCTGTGGCGATGCGCATCGCGGCGGTGGCGAAAGCCTTATTCGAGCAGCGCACGCAGGACTTCATATCCTACAAAGACCGCAGCGACCAGAAGCCCGAGCAACACGAGAAAACCGGGCCCCTCCTGAATGGACTTGAAGATTTTTACCATCAACTGAGCCATAAAACCTCCTTCCTGAACAGAAGTGCAGTCCGGGAACGCTAGTCAACAAGACTTCTGTTCATGACCGGTTATAGCATTTCCCCGCATCCGTCTGCCGGAATATCTGCGTAAAATCGGGTTCTGTCATTGTCCGTTACGTTCCTGTCCTTGAGAATACCACATTTCATCAGGCATCCTCGAAACCGAAACATCGCTGATGGAGCATTTCATGAAAAAGATTCTTGCTCTGGTTTTGGGAGCCGGCCTGACCCTGTCTTTGACCGCCTGTGACGGCCCTTATGATGACCGGCGCGGTGGCGGGCATCACCATCATGGTGGCGGTGGCCGAGGTTACGGTCAGGGTGGTATGGGTGGCCAAGGTATGGGTGGTCAGGGCATGGGCGGCGGGCAGGGCGGCTGGTAACAGCGTCCGGCGGGACGTGCCGGGTAAAGGTAGGCCTTGCAACTTTGAAGGTACGGAACTGTCGGATTTGACCTTCTGGTCGGCCTGTCGCTGAATGCGCCACGCAAGCGTCTCCCCCGATCCGGAAAATCCGTGCCTCGATGAACACCCAGCATCACCATTCCAGCCCTAATTCTCCTCAGGGGGGCGGCTGGTTCCCTATTTCCATCCGTCTTTCGGGCGCGCGGGTCCTGCTCGTGGGTGGCGGAGAAATCGCCGTCAACAAGGGACGGCTGCTGCTCGATCACGGAGCTCGGATCGACGTCCTGGCCGAAAAACTGCACCCGGTTGTACAGAGTTGGGTCGAGAACGGCAGGGCGCGCTATGTAGGCGAGCGCGCGGATGAGGCGGTGTTGCGTCGTCTGCTTCCGGGCTGTCGGCTGGTCTATGCCGCGACCGACAGCCGGGACACCAACCGTCAGGTCGCGGCTCTCGCTGACGAACTGAATATCCCCGTCTGCGCCGTCGATGATCCCGGACCTTCCAGTTTCATTACGCCAGCTCAGGTGCGCCGGGGCATGGTGCGTGTGGCTGTCTCCACGGGAGGAGCGGCTCCTGTCCTGGCGCGCCGCCTGCGTGAACAGATCGAGACACTGCTGCCCGAAGGCACGGAGCGTCTGGCCGCCTATATGCAGTCACGCCGGGCATTCGTTTCGGGCCGCTATCCCAATGTTCAGGACCGCAAACGTATCTGGGAGGATTTTCTGGATGGTCCCGGGGCGGAAGCAGCGCGTTCTGGAGATGAAAGTCGGGCGGATACGCGACTGGAGGCACTGCTGGACGGGGAGCGCAAGTCGGGGGAAGTCTGGTTGGTGGGGGCGGGGCCTGGAGATCCGGATCTCCTGACCCTCAAGGCGCTACATCTGATGCAGAACGCGGATTCCGTTCTTTATGACAATCTGGTCTCGCCAGCCCTGCTGGACATGGTGCGCCGGGACGCCGAACTCGTCTTCGTCGGCAAGCAGCGGGATCGTCATGCCTTGCCGCAGGGCGAGATCAACCGCGAGATGGTCCGCCGTGCGCAGGCTGGCGAGCGCGTTTTGCGTCTCAAGGGTGGAGACCCGTTCATTTTTGGGCGTGGCGGTGAGGAAGTCGAAGCTCTTGTCGAGGCTGGGGTTGCGTTCCGGCTGGTACCGGGTATTTCCGCTGCCAATGGCTGCGCAGCTTATTCCGGCATTCCGCTGACGCATCGTGACTGTGCGCAGGCCTGTCTGTTTGTGACCGGACATGCAAAGGCGGATGGTGTTCTTGATCTGCCTTGGGATGACATGGCCGACCGACGCCAGACGGTCGTGATTTATATGGGTATTTCCACCCTGCCGCAGCTTGCAGCTGGACTTCTGGGAAAAGGACTGCCGGCTGACTGGCCAGTAGCGATCGTGGAGCGGGGTACGCAGCCGCGGCAACGGGTTTTTACCGGGACGCTGTCCACCATCGCGCAGCAGGCGGCCGATGCGCAGGTGAAATCGCCCGCGCTGGTGATCGTCGGGCAGGTGGTCCGGCACCGGGTCGTCTCGTCCTGATGTGTCGCGGGCTGCATGGCTGGAAGACATGCCCTTTCAGGCATGCTTTGAATGCATATCGCTTCGTATGATCCTGCGGGTTGCTCACGGGCTCACCTGCCTGTGAAACTCCTGATCTCTCAGCCATATCGCGTTTCACACTCCGGGGCCCCATGAGAACAGTTGCGTCCATTATCGTCTCGATCGCAGAGGAAATGCGCACGGCCTCCGAGCGAGGCACGGTCGCCAATTATATTCCCCCGCTCGCACGGGTAGATCTGAACCGGTTCGGCATGGCCGTTGTGGGCATGGACGGGGAGACGCATACGGTTGGGGATGCGGAAGTCCCGTTCTCAGTCCAGAGTGTGTCCAAGGTGTTCAGCCTGAGCATGGCGCTCAATGCCATGGGTGACGAACTGTGGGGGCGGGTGCGTCAGGAGCCTTCGGGCAGCGCCTTCAACTCCATCGTCCAACTTGAAAACGAACACGGCATTCCCCGCAATCCGTTCATCAATGCGGGCGCCATCGTCATCGCCGACATTCTGGTCTCGCGTTATGGCCGCGAGAATGCCCAGACGCGCCTGCTGGAGTTCCTGCGTCCGCTGGTGAGCGATCCGTCTTCGATTGATATCGATACTGATGTCGCCCGGCAGGAGCGTGAGACCGGTTTTCGTAACATGGCGCTGGCGAACTACATGCGGACTTTCGGGAATATCCGTAATGTGGTCGAGGACACGCTGGATTTCTATTTCCATCAATGCGCGCTGACCATGAGCTGCCACCAGCTGGCGCAGGTCGGGACCTGCCTGATGACAGGCGGCCGTAACCCGCTTACGGGCGAGCGCGTCATGTCAGAACGCAATGCCCAGACGATCCTCGCGCTGATGATGATGTGCGGCCATTATGACGGCTCCGGTGCCTTTGCCATCCGTGTCGGATTGCCAGGAAAATCCGGTGTGGGGGGCGGAATCCTCGCCATTGCACCAGGCGTGGCATCCATCGCCGTGTGGTCGCCGGGGTTGAACGCACAGGGCAATTCCCTGCTGGGGACGCGTGCTCTGGAGCGGCTTGTGCAGCATACGGGATGGTCGGTGTTTCGCGCCGGCCCGTGGGGCGTCAATCCAACCTGACTTTTAGCCCGCCAAAGTGTCGTAAAGCAGCTTGAAGTTCAGCAGCAGGATCAGCCCCGCCACGCCCCATGACAGGACGCGGATGGGCATGGAAATCACGAATTCGCCCATCTTGCGCCAGTCCGAGACGAACATGACGAGCGGAATGACGGCAAAGGGCAATTGCAGCGACAGGATGACCTGACTGGCCATCAACAGATCGCCCACGCCCCGATTGCCATAGAGCAACGTGACGATCGCCACGGGAATGATCGCCAGCCCGCGTGTCAGCAGTCGCCGCGCCCAGTGCGGGATGCGAAGGTGCAAAAAGCCTTCCATAATGATCTGTCCGGCGAGTGTGCCGGTGATCGTCGAGTTCGTGCCTGCCGCGAGAAGTGCCAGGGCAAATAGTGTGGAGGCGATGCCAAGCCCGAGGATCGGGGAGAGCAGTCTGTAGGCATCCTGAATTTCCGCCACATCCTGATGGCCGGAATTGTGGAACGCCGCTGCCGCCACAATCAGGATCGCCGCATTGATGAACAGCGCCAAGGTCAGGGCGATCGTGCTGTCCCAGGTCGTCCAGCGGATCGCATCCCGCCGCCCCGCTGGGGTGCGTTCATAGGCTCGGGTCTGCACGATCGAGGAATGCAGATACAGGTTATGCGGCATGACCGTGGCACCGATGATGCCGATGGCGACATAGAGCATTCCCGGTGTCGTCACGATCTTCGGATCAGGGAGCAGGCCTGCCAGAACGCTGTGGACGGGCGGGGCTGCTGCGACGAGCTGAATCCCGAAACAGAGGGCGATGATGCCTAAAAGCGCGATCACGAAGGCTTCCAGATACCGGAACCCCCGGTTCATCAACAGCAGGACGATTAGCGCATCCAGAATGGAGAGCAGCGCGCCACCCAGAAGCGGTAATCCGAACAGAAGCTGAAGCGCTACCGCCGTACCGATCACTTCCGCCAGGTCGCAGGCAATGATGGCCAGTTCGCAGGCCAGCCACAGCACGATGTTCACAACCGGCGAGAAATAATCCCGGCAGGCCTGCGCCAGATCGCGTCCCGTTGCGATTCCGAGGCGAGCGGAAAGAGCCTGAAGCAGGATGGCCATCAGGTTCGACAGCATGATGACGCAGAGCAGCGTATAGCCGTAGCGCGACCCGCCCTGCAGGTCCGTGGCCCAGTTGCCTGGATCCATATAACCGACCGACACCATGAACCCTGGCCCCACAAAAGCCAGGAAGCGCCTGAACCAGGACGCATCCGCTCCCGGAACCCGGATGCTGGAAAAGGCATCGGGCAGGCTAGGGCGTATCTCCTGAGACGGTGTGCGGGGTGAAGGAGTGTCTGACATGAGGAGTATATTCAATCCTATCGGGAATGAATATTCAATATGCTATATTGATGAGCCTCATGAAAAAACGGGATGTCGGGAAAACGTGATGGATCCTACTGGCATACATGTCGGGAATGTTTTATTCCGCCGTGAATAATGTTTTCTGCATGGAGGTACAGGGCGGAGCATGGAACGGAAAAGACGTCTCAGGGATATCGCTCCCAAGGAGACGCTGCCTGACGTCGAAACCCATTCCGAAGGGTTCCGTGCCAACCGCGAGGCGCGGCGCAATGTGTTGGTCGAGGACTATGTAGAGCTGATCTCGGACCTGCTGTCTGAGGGGCAGGAGGCCCGGCAGGTCGATATCGCAGGACGTCTGGGCGTGTCACAGCCGACGGTGGCGAAGATGCTCGCCCGCCTTGCGACGGAAGGCTACGTGACACAAAAACCCTATCGGGGTGTTTTCCTTACGCCCGCCGGGCAGGAGATGGCGGACAGGGCGCGGCACCGCCATCGGATCGTGGAGGCATTCCTGCTCGAGCTGGGTGTGAGCGAGGAAAATGCCCGCGTTGATGCCGAAGGCGTGGAGCACTATGTGGGAAGCGAGACCCTGACCCTGTTTGAAAAGGCGCTCCGCGGAAATCTGAAACAGTTCATGCAGGCGCTGCCGGACGCCTGAAAGCGGCGGCAGTCAGGTGCAGATTTCGAGATTCACGTCGTCCTGCGCCAGAGCCTTGGCGACGGACGGCTTGAGATGGGAATCCGTCAGAACCCGATCGAATTCCGACAGGGACGCCAGACGGTGCAGGCCGCCCTTGCGGAATTTCGTACTGTCCACCAGCAGTACGCACTGATCCGCGATGTCCATCATAACCCGCTTGACCTTCACCACGTCCTGATCGTTCTGGAACGCGGTGCCATTGTGGATGATAGATGTCGAGAGGAACATCATGTTCGCCCGCAGTGACTGCGCCGCCTGCTCACAGACCAAGCCGAAAAATGCGTTACGCGGCGGGTTATAATCGCCGCCCAGGCAGATCAGTTTCAGGTTGGGATAGGGTGACAGTGCCTGGATTACACCGACGGCGTTCGTGATGATCGTCAGGGGGGCCAAAGCGGGGAGCAGGGGCAGCATCGCCGCGACTGTCGTGGAATCGTCCAGAACCAGAACCTGTTCGGGCTGAATCAGCGAGATGGCCCGCTGGATGATGGCGTCTTTTAGATCCGTAGCGCGTGAGCGGCGGAAATTGACGGTTTTCTGTGTTGTAACCTTGTTGCGCAGAACGATGCTGCCATGCAGCTTGTCAATCAGACCCTGCTGGACCAGCGCATGCGCATCGCGATGGATCGTCATGCGGCTGACATCGAAACGCTCGGCCAGACCTTCGATCGTAGCGCTGCCGTTTTCGAGAAGAACGTCGAGGATCTGTTTCTGTCGGGCCGAATTATCCCGTCGTTTTGAACTCTGCGGCAAGGCGGTGGGGATCACGGAGCCCGGACCATCAGTCATGTCTCAAATCGATTCCTGAGCGTGAATGCAAACAGATGAATGTAAAATCACATCTACCATATCAGGCCGGAACAGCTCTGTAACGCCTCATGAATATAATCTCGCCCCAAAAAGGTGATCATCAGGCCTCACTCGCAATGCTCAGCACTTGCGCCGTGTCCCGGCGAAGCGTTGCGCAGGCTGCTGCGTCCTGCGTCAGATCCACGCCATAGGCAGGGAAAACCTGACGCAGGCGTGGCAGCCAGTCGCCTTCGACAAGTCGTTCAGGGAAGCAGCCCTGAACGACCTGAAGTGCCACGGACGCCGCAATCGATGCACCGGGAGAAGCACCCAGTACAGCGACGAGGGACCGGTCAGCGTTTTTGACGAGCTCGGTGCCGAAGCGCAGTTTCCCATGTAGACCGCTGTCAGGCCGGATGATCTGCACCCGTTGCCCGGCTACGACCTTGCTCCAGTCTTCGGGGCGCGCGTTTGGATAAAAGTCCAAAAGCGCCCGGAAACGCGCCTCTTTGGTCTGGATGACCTGCTTTACGAGATAATCCAGAAGATCGAGATTGTCTTTTCCGGCGGTCAGGGCCGGGATGATATTTTTCGTTGTGATGGAGCGAAAATAATCCGTCCACGACCCGCTCTTGAGAAACTTCGTGGAAAAACCGGCATAAGGCCCGAACAGCAGGCAGGATTTTCCGTCGATCACGCGGGTATCGAGATGCGGGACGGACATGGGCGGAGAGCCGACGGAGGCCTTGCCGTAAACTTTGGCGTGGTGCTGGCGCGTGATGGTTGGGGCGGTGCAGCGCAGCCAAAGCCCGCTGACCGGGAAGCCCGCGTACTGTGTCGCCTCGGGGATGCCGGATTTTTGAAGAAGCGGCAGAGCATTGCCGCCCGCGCCGATGAACACGAAGCGCGTCAGGACTGTTGTGGCGTGACCGTTTTCGGTATCGGTGGCCGTGACGCGCCAGCGGCCATCTTCGGTTCGGGTCAGACCCGTCACGCGATGGTTGTAGTGGATGGAAACGTTACGATCCGTCTTGAGCGATGCGGTTAAGGCATGTGTCAGTGATCCGAAATTGACGTCCGTGCCTTCTTTGATGCGCGTAGCCGCGACGGGCTGAGTCGTATCGCGTCCGGCCATGGCGAGCGAGGCCCAATGCGCTATGACCGCTGGATCATCGGTATATTCCATGTCGGCAAAGCAGTGATGGGCGACCATGGCCTCATAGCGGGCCTTGAGGAACGCCACATTTTCCGCACCCCAGACCAGACTGATATGCGGGCACGGCTGAACGAACGCCGCCGGATCGGCAATACGGCCTGCACGGACCCAGTGGGCCCAGAGTTGCCGGGAAAGATCGAACTCCGTGTTGACGGCCAAGGCCTTGGAGATGTCGACGCTGCCATCCGCGCGCTGGGGGGTGTAGTTCAGTTCGCAGTTGCCCGCATGTCCGGTTCCGGCATTGTTCCAGGCATAGGAACTTTCCTGTCCGCAATCGGCCAGAGTTTCGAACATCACCATCGAGAGCGACGGATCCAGCTCGCGCAGCAGGGCGGCAAGCGTGGAGCTCATAATCCCGGCGCCGATCAGGACGATATCGGGACAGAGGCTGGAGAGTGACGTCATGATGCTGAAATCCGGCAGGGACTGAAAAGAAAGCTGGCTGAAAGATCTCTGAAAGCTCAGCCTCTGTAAACAGGGCCGGGCGGCAGGAGCTTGCCGGGGTTGAGAATATGGTGCGGATCCATCGTGTTCTTCAGTGCGCGCATCACGCTGAGATTTCCAGGCCCATGCTCGGTTTCCAGAAACTCCAGTTTGCCCATGCCGACACCATGTTCGCCGCTGCACGACCCGTTCAGGGACAGAGCACGGGCGACGATTTTGCGGTCCAGATCAAGCGCCTGTTGATGGCCTTCGGGTGTGTCGTCCGTGATGATGAGCGTATGGAAATTGCCGTCGCCCACATGGCCAAGCAGAGGTGCGCGCAGGCCAGAAGTCTCGATGTCGCGATGCACGCCCTCGATCAGTTCACCCAGACGGGAAATCGGGACAATGCAATCGGTGGAAATGACGCGTGCGCCCGGAACGATGGCTTTCGCCGCCCAGTAGGCATCATGACGCGCCTTCCACAGACGGGTACGGTCCTCGGGGCTTTCGGCCCAAGAGAAACCAAGCCCGTTATTACCGGATGCAATAGCTTCGGTCGTTTCGACCTGCTCGCGTACGGCTGCGGGCGAGCCCGTGAACTCGAAAAACAACGTTGTCAGTGGCTGGTATTCGTTCAGGCCGGAATACTGGATGGAAGCTGCCATCTGCACGCTGTCCATCAGTTCCACGCGGGTAATGGGGATTCCGCACTGAATGATTTCCATAGCAGTCTGGATGGCGTCGTGCAGGTTCCCGAACTGGCAGATCGCGGCTAAAACCCTTTCAGGGCGTCCGTGCAGCCGGAGCTGGATCTCCGTGATAATCCCAAGTGTACCTTCCGAGCCGACGAACAGAGATGTCAGGTCATAGCCGGTGGAGGATTTACGGACGCGGCCACCTGTGTGGATGATTTCGCCGGTTGCAAGCACGACCGTCAGGCCTAGTACATTTTCTTTCATTGTGCCGTAACGCACGGCGGCTGTGCCTGAAGCGCGGGTGGCGCACATGCCGCCGATCGTCGCTTCTCCACCCGGATCGACCGGAAAAAACAGGCCGGTATCGCGGATTTCCACATTCAGTGTCTGGCGCGTGATCCCTGCCTGAACCCGGCAGTCCAGATCCTCGGCATTCAGTTCGATGATGGCGGTCATGCGTGACAGGTCGAGGCTGATGGCCTGTTCTGGTGGGATGACATGCCCTTCGACGGAGGTACCGGCCCCAAATGCCACAACCGGAACCCGCCATTCATGACAGTGCCGCAGAACGGTTGAGACATCCTGCGTACTTTCCGCGAATACTACTGCCTCGGGCAGGCGGGAGGCGTTCATGGCCTCGCCGTGGCTGTGTTCCTCACGAACGGAGGGGGCCGTGCTGATCCGCTCGCCCATGACGGGCTGGAGGGCTTTGAGAACGGCTTGAAGGCGATCCGGAGCAGAAGTGGAAGAGGTGGTCATGACTGGCTCCGGTATGCAGAAAGGCTGCCCTTCATAAGCCGGATCGGAGCCCTGGGAAATATCTTCAGATCAATATGGAGCGAGAAAATGGAATAATCTGTCGGAAAAGGGATGTGCGATGTAAGATCAGATATTATCTGTGACTATCTCAAGAAAATATTGCTCGCTCGGCTTACGAAGATATAGGTCCGGTAATCGTCCTTGTTGTTTACGATGATCCCCTGTTCCAGATCCGCACCAACCTTCATGGCCGATCCGATCACCAGGACCTTGCGGTTCAGGACCATCTTGCGGAAATCACCGCCGAAACGAATATCGGCGTCGTAGGCCACGGCGGACGTAATCTGCACGGCCACATTGGCCCGGTCCAGATAGGTGTCTTCTGAATTGAGGAAGACCATCTTGTTAAAGACATTAACGCTTTTCACGGTCATGACGAACGTGCCGGGCACGACGGTCCGGTTTGTGGTTTCACGTAGGGTATCCGCCGGGGTTAATCGCTTCTCAAGGACCAAGTCACCGGAACAGGCAGTCTGCGCGACCAGCGACGTGAATAAGGTAAGTGAAAGAAGGATTTTGCGGACGGTCATCTGGATATTGCTGCCGGCTGTGAACATGCCGGTGCAAGCCTAGGAGAGAATATTTCGGGTGTCGTGCGAAATATTCATGTCCTGTCGACGAAAAGCAGGGCTCAGGGCGTGAAAACGACTGTCCTGTTGCCGTTGATGATGGTCCGGCGTTCGATGTGATACCGGACTGCACGTGCCAGAACCCGGCGTTCGATGTCACGCCCTTTGCGGATCAGGTCATCAGGCGTATCGGCATGGGAAATGCGCTCCACATCCTGTTCGATGATCGGACCTTCATCCAGATCGCGCGTGACGTAATGGGCAGTTGCGCCGATCAGCTTCACGCCGCGCGCAAAGGCCTGATGATAGGGACGTGCGCCCTTGAATCCCGGCAGGAAGGAATGGTGGATATTGATGCACCGCCCTGACAGGCTGGCGGCCATGTCATTGGACAGGACCTGCATGTAACGCGCGAGGATGACCAGTTCGGCTCCGCTCGCGGCAAAGAGCTTCAGAATATGGGCTTCCTGCTTAGGTTTCGTGTCTTTCGTGACGGGGAGGTGGTGGAACGGAATGCCGTAGAAATCCAGATCCGCGAAAACCTCGCGCGGATGGTTCGATACGATTCCGACCGGCTCGATCGGCAGTTCCCCAATACGCCAACGATACAGCAGATCGACCAGGCAGTGATCAAAACGCGAGACCATCAGCAGGACCTTTGGCTTTACACTCCGGTCATGCAGCGCCCAGTCCATGCTGAACGTCTTACCCAGAACAGCCAGCGCGTCGCGAAGCTGCTGCATGCTGGTCCGGCCGTCAGTGATCTCGAAGACGATCCGCATGAAAAAGATCGTGCTGTCCCGATCATCAAACTGCTGGGCTTCGGTGATGTTGGCGTTCAATTCCGCAAGCCTGCCGCTGATTGCCGCCACGATGCCGGGTCGGTTGGGGCAGGAAAGCGTCAGGACATAGGTGATCTGCGGAACTGATGGGGCCGTCATGGAGTGTCTTTTCTCGTCTTTATTTATAGCCTGCCGTCCTCAGACGGTGAAGTATTTCGCCCGCGGGTTCAGCATTACAAGCGCGGATGTCGACTGCTCGGGGTGCAGCTGATAGCCGTCCGAAAGCGACACGCCGATGCGTTCGGCATCGAGCATTTTCAGGATCGGTTCCTGATCCTCAAGCCGCGGACAGGCGGGATAGCCGAAGGAGTAGCGCGAGCCACGATAAGACTGCGACAGCAGCTTCTCCATGTCGCGATCGTCTTCGCTGGCAAAGCCCAGTTCGGCGCGGATGCGCTTGTGGGTATATTCCGCCATGGCCTCCGCCATTTCGACCGACAGACCATGCAGGTACAGATAGTCCTGATAGCGGTTTTCCTCGAACCACACGCGCGCCAGATCGGACGCTTTCTGCCCAACGGTTACGACCTGAAGCCCGACCACATCGCGTACGTCATCGCTGATATCGCGGACGAAATCGGCGATGCACTCGCCGTCATCCTTGGGCTGGCGCGGCATGGTGAAACGTGCGGCTTCTGTCTTGCCGTCCTCTTCAAACAGCACGAGATCGTTCCCGTCGCCCGCCGCCTTCCAGTACCCGTAAATCGCCTGCGGCTTGATGATGTCCTGTTCAGCACTCAGCGTCAGCATGCGCTTGAGAACGGGGCGCAGCTCGATCTTGGCATATTCCATGAATTCGTCGAGCGAGCGGCCCTGTTTACGGAAGCCCCACTGAAACTGGTATAGCGAGCGCTCATTCAGGAACGGCAGAACCGCATTCGGGGTGGCTTCCAAAACGCGTGCACCCCAGAACGGCGGCGTGATCACAGGTTCGGAGCCGGAAATACGCTCACGCCGCGCCTTCGCGGCCTCACGGTCTACAATGCCGAAGCCGCGCGTCTCAGCAGTTTCGGGCGCACGTTCGGTCTTGCGGCTTGCCTGACTGGCCCGGCGCGTCTGGATCGCGCCGAGATAGCTGTCGATTTCCTTATTGGCGATCTTGTCCATCAGGCCCAGACCATCGAACGCGTCGCGCGCATAGGCCACGCGTCCCGGCTCACCTGCGCCATAGGAGCGCGCGCATTCTTCCTCGACGTAATTGCGCGTCAGCGCCGCGCCACCGAGGATGACCGGAACGTCAAAGCCCTGACGGTGCATTTCTGCAAGATTTTCACGCATAATGACCGTGGACTTTACCAAAAGCCCGGACATGCCCAACGCATCGGCCTTGTGTTCCTTCACGGCCGCAATCATGTCCGCAAGCGGTACTTTGATGCCCAGATTGATAACCTGATAGCCGTTATTAGTCAGAATGATATCCACGAGGTTTTTGCCGATATCGTGCACGTCACCCTTGACGGTGGCGAGCACCATCGTGCCGCGATGCTGACCTTCCGTGCGCTCCATATGCGGCTCAAGCCAGGCGACGGCGGTCTTCATCGTTTCGGCGGACTGCAACACGAACGGGAGCTGCATCTTGCCCGAACCGAACAGCTCGCCCACGACCTTCATGCCGTCGAGCAGAACATTGTTGATGATATCGAGCGGCGGCATTTCCGCCATCGCGTCTTCGAGATCCTGTTCGATGCCCTTGCGGTCACCGTCCACGATCCGGTCTTTCAGACGTTCCGCAGGGGTTTCGGCGCGACGCTTCTTGACGGCATCGGCTGCTTTGCGCCCAGCAAACAGCTCCAGCAGCTTCTGGAGCGGATCGTAGTCTTCGGTGCGACGGTCGAAGATCAGATCTTCCGCAACCTTGACCTCTTCAGCCGCGATCAGATGCAACGGACGGATCTTGGAGACGTGCACGATCGCGCCTGTCATGCCTGCTTTGACGGCATGGTCGAGGAACACTGAGTTCAACACCGCACGCGCGGCCGGATTCAGACCGAAGGAAATGTTCGACAGGCCGAGAATGATCTGGATGTCGGGGAATTTGTCGCGGATCAGCTTGATGCCCTCAAGCGTCCACTGGCCGAGCTTACGATCGTCTTCAACACCCGTGGCGATGGTGAAGGTCAGCGGGTCGATCATCAGATCAGACTGCGGCAGCCCGTATTGATTGCACGCGAAGTCAACCAGACGCTCGGCAATGCGCAGCTTGTCCTGCGGCTCTTTCGCCATGCCGACTTCGTCGATCGTGAGTGCAATCATCGCCGCGCCAAACTTGCGGGCCAGCTTCATGCGGGCATGTGCCTGCTCTTCACCGTCTTCGAAATTGATCGAGTTGATGATCGGCTTGCCGCCATGCAGTTTGAGCGCGGCCTCAATGACGGGAGTTTCGGTGGAATCAATCACCAGCGGCGCATTCACGGACGACGTAAAGCGCGTGACAATTTCGTTCATTTCGCGAACTTCATCGCGTCCGACGAACGCCGTGCAGATATCGAGCGCGTTGGAGCCCTCGGCGGCCTGTTCACGGCCGATGGCGACGCAGCCATCCCAGTCATTGGCTTCCTGAAGCTCACGCCATTTCTTTGAGCCGTTGGCGTTGCAGCGCTCGCCGATGGAGAAATAGCTGTTCTCCTGACGCAGCGGCGTCTGGGTATAGAGGCTGGAGACAGATGGCATCCAGACCGTACTGCGTTTGACCGGGGCAGGGCGCAGTTTCGTGCCGCCAAGGCGACGCAGCATCCCGTCCAGTGCCTGAATATGCGGTGTGGATGTGCCACAGCAGCCGCCGATCAGGTTGAGCCCGTCCTCCTTGACGAAACGCTCCATCCAGACAGCCATTTCTTCGGGGCTGAGCGGGTAGACGGTCTTGCCGTCCACAAGCTCGGGCAGGCCGGCATTGGGCTGCATGGAAATCAGGCCAGGCCAGTTTTCGGACAGCCAGCGCACATGCTCGCCCATTTCCTGCGGGCCGGTCGCGCAGTTCAGGCCGAGCGAGGGGACGTCCAGCGCCTGAACGGTGGTGGCGGCCGCGGCGATATCGGGGCCGACCAGTAGCGTGCCCGTGGTCTCGACCGTGACCTGCACGAAGATCGGTGCATCCGAACCGAGTTCGACCCGCGCAATTTTGGCGGCGTTCACGGCTGCCTTGATCTGAAGTGTGTCTTGACACGTTTCGATCAGGAACCCGTCAACGCCGCCATCAATCAGGCCGCGGCACTGTTCGATCAGACCGGCTTCCAGATCGTCGTAAGCAATGTTGCCCAGCGTCGGCAGTTTCGTGCCCGGACCGATGGAGCCCATAACATAGCGGTGGCGGCCATCCGAAAACGTCTCAGCGGCCTCACGGGCCAGCGTTGCGGCCGTGCAATTGATTTCGCGTGTACGGTCCTGCAGCCCGAACTCCGCCAGCGTGACGATGGAGCCACCGAACGTGTTCGTCTCCACCATGTCCGCGCCGGCTTCGAAGTAGCCGCGATGGATTTCGCGAACGAGTTCCGGACGCGAAAGGTTCAGGATTTCCGTGCAGTTTTCCTGTCCCCAGTAATCGCGCTCGACCTCCAGATCCAGCATCTGCACCCGAGACCCCATGCCGCCATCACAAAGCAGGACCTGATCGGCGAGGGCGTCAAGCAGATGGGGACGTGAGGACATGGGCAGAACGCTCTGTAGCTGTGGATGAGGGAATGGATATGGGGCCGGGATCGGGCTTGCGCTTCTATACACGGTCAGGGACAGGAGGGTGTAGCAAAACGGCTCTCCTCCGGCAAAGAGGCAGCACCATGAAAATGCTGCCCGCGCTGCGCAGGGCTGCTACAGAAGATCGTATGACGTCTTCCGGCACTGCACTGATCCCGCTGACCCTCCTGTCCGATCCGGCGGAGTGGTCCAGAGAGCGCAGACGCGACGCCCTGCTCATCGGTGATCCGGGGGTGGATGGTGGGTGGGGGGATGTGGCCGATATTCCGGCAGCCTCGCCTTTCATGAAACAGCATGCGGCTGGCTGTCTTTGCTGTACGCGTGACCCGGTGGCCATGGTTCTGGCGCAGGTGTTTCAGGATCGTGTGGTTGGCAGGCGTCCGTTTTTCCGCGAAGTCGCAGTTTTGCCCAGGATCGGAGATCTTGTGGCGGTCCGGCAACAGCTTGAAAATGACGTTCTCGTGCGCGCCCGTTACAGGCTTGTGCCTGGAAGGGTTTTTCAGATCGGGTCTATGCTCCTTGGGGACTTCGGGATAACTGGACGGCATGACGACTGACGCAGAACAGGATGGGCCGCTCCGGCAGCGCAAGAAGGACCGCACCCACGCCGCACTGGTGCGGGAGGCCATGCGCCTGTTCTCGACCTATGGTTACGAGGAAACATCGGTCGACGAGATTGCGGAAGCCGCGCAAATTTCGCGGCGGACGCTGTTTCGTTATTTCCCAGGCAAGGCGGACATCATCCTGGCCTGGACCAGCAGCGTGACCACGATCCTGACCGAGGCCATACGCGATGTCCCGCTGGATGTTTCGTTGCAGGATGCCGTTCTGGCCGGACTGGTGCCAGTCGTGGCGTGTTATTCGTCCGACAGAATGGATGCTTATGCTGTTGTCAGGCTTGTGGAAGGGACGCCAGCCCTGAGGGATATGGCCCTGCGCCGATATTCCGAATGGGAAGAGACGCTGGCCAATGCCCTGATTGCCCGCTTGCCCGCGACCGAAATGCCGTCTCTCGTGGCCCGTCTTCTGGCTCGGACGGCGATTGCGACGTTCCGGACCGCACTGGACGAATGGATGAAAACCGAAGGCAAATCCGATCTGGAAGCCATCCTGCGTCAGACGTTCACGCTCCAGCCCCTGCTATGGCAGGACGACTTCCCCCTGAGTTCCGGCTGAAAGTTTGGGCTGGACCTCTTCAGAGGTCCAGTTCGATGCTGAAGTGATAGGTGCGTGGCAGACCGGCGACGGCCGAGTTCGTGGCCGTGCTTACACCATTGATGCTCGAAGGATAGACGGATGCCCAGTAGCTCTGGTTCGTCACGTTGTTCACGCCGAAACGGAACACCAGGGGCTGGCCGTAAGCATGGGTTGCATAACGTGCACCCAGATCCAGGGTGACATAGGACGGCGCGAAGGTCGTGTTATACACGTTGGCGGCCCGGCGGCCCATGTAATGGACATTGGCGTTGACTGCGGCACCCTTGAGAAACGGCAGGCGGTAATCCAGCAGTGCGTTCGCCATCAGCGGTGGTACGCCCACGACCTGCTTGTTGGTCGTCAGTGATGATCCCGTACCCAGCATCTGCGCATCCAGCCAGGTCATACCACCGAGGAAGGTCAGATCGTCGGTGATGTTGCCGGAAGCCTGGAACTCGACACCGTAGTTCCGCTGCAGACCGTAATTGGCATAGACCTTCGTGATGGGGTCTGTGAAGCCGTACGGACGGGACATGCGGAAGCCGGCGATGTTCACCTGCATGCGCTTGGCGATCAGGATCTTGTAGCCAACTTCATATTCTTCCGAACGCAGCGGCGCCGTCACTTCATTGACGTTGACCGATCCGGCAGGTGCGATGGTACCGGCCTGCAGCGATTTGCCCCAGGTGAAATAGATGGTCTGGTTGTCAGTCGGCTTATAGAGAAGGCTCGTCATCGGGCTGAATGCCGCTGAGCGGGTGTAGCTGGACGTCTTGGTACCCGTCTTGGCATAGTTGTTCGTGCTCAGCCAGCTCCAGGCGAGAGAGCCCATGATCGACCAGTGTTTTCCAAGCGAAATGGTATCGCCTGCGAGAAGCGACTGGTTCATCGTGTCGGCGGATTTGTACCGACCGGAATAATAAGGCTGCGCGCTGGCGAAGCTCTTGGGATGACCGATCGTGGCCTCACCCAGAGTCAGGGTTCCGGTGGAGGAGGTGGGGTTGTAGTTCCCCATCATGTAGCCGTTCGTGCCAAGCTCAATCTGGTGGCGCAGGAGACCGGTGCGGAACTTGCCGTTCAGGTAGGCCATATTGCTGCCGGCTACGAAGTCGTTGGCCGTGAGTGCCGCGGAGATCGTCTGCTTGTACAGGCCGGCGGAGTTGAGAAGCTGGTTGGAGGTGCTGAAGACGTTACGGGCTGCGTTCTGCCACAGACCACCGAGCTTGAGGCTCCAGTTGTCGTTGAAGTTATGGATGATCTTGGCCATGGCGGTATCGGTTTCCATGTTGTAGCCCGCCTGCGGCTGGCCATAACCCTTTTGACTCAGATCCGGTGCCTGGGGCAGCTGGATCGCAGTGCTGTAGGCAAAACCACCCGGATAGCCGCGTTCGGCATAGGTGTACTGGCTGGCATCGATCTGGATAACGGTCTTGGGCGACAGGTGAATGTCGAAATCGCCGCTGACGAGATCACGCCGTAGATGCGAGCCTTCGACATAGCCTTCGCCGTTCTGGTTCAGTAGGTTCAGGCGATAGCCGAACCACTTGTTTTTGCCGACGCGTCCGGAGACATCGGCGCTTTCAATGGGCGCCCCAATGGAATCCGTACCTACGACGAAGCGCTCGGTCATGCGGTCCGTGGGGCGCTTGAGCGTGAAATCGAATGTGCCGGCCGGGTTCTGGGGGCCGTAAAGCGCGCCCGCCAGACCGTTGAGAACCTGAAGGCTGTCGAACTGCTCGGCCGCATAAGGTGTGGTGATGACCATGTTCAGCCCGTCCATGCGGGTGTTGGAAATCACATCACCTTCAAAACCGCGGGATTGCGGACGGCTGGTGTTTGGATCGCCGCGCATATCAAGCTGTGCGGACGGGACGTAGGCTACGAGATCGTTGATGTTGCGCGCCTGCTGGTTCACCAGCACATCATGTGGAACAACCATGATGGACATGGGTGTATCAAGAACAGAGCGCGTTCCAAGCGGTCCGAGTGCTACGTTCTTGGTTCGGTAATCGGCGGCTGTACCGGTGCCGTTGCGGCTATGAACCGTGATGTTCTCAGCTTTCGGGGCGGCAGGGGCGGCTTTGGTCGGTATAGCGGAATTTGCCGCTTTTTGCTTGGAAGCCGGTTGTGTCTCCGCTGCAAAGGCTGGCATACTGCTCAATACAGATCCGGAGAAGAGACAAAGCAGCAGGCGTGCGGATTTCATAAGCGGTTAGTCCCGATCGATCTATATCGTGTAGCTGGACTCCCCTCTCTACATTTTGGCACTTAGTGTCAAAATGATTCGCCTGCTTCAGTGATTCATCTAATGCGCTTTGTCCCTGGCTGTTTCCTGAAAGACACAGATGTGGCCGATTTTTTCGGTCTTCATCAATCCGATCCATGCTCTTCAGAACATCCTGCCAGTTATCCGTGCGCGGGCTTCTGGTTTTTAGTGCGTTGTAAAAGGCAGTGAAAAGCATGCCCTGACCGTAAAACCGCCTGAAGTGGCGCTGGTTATTATTGATCGCCGCATCGGCCGGCCAGAATGCTCTTGCCGCCGTACAAAACGATGTTCAGCGGTAAAATGCAGGAAGAGTATTCCTTCAGTCAGGCGAATTTGGGCGTACAGGACGTCGAATATTCCATGGCGGCGGTTGTAATGAACATTTTGTAGGTCTCACACAGGATAGAAATGGCATCCTTTGCGCCGGGCATGCCGATGAGTGAAGCAAAGAAATCTCCCTGATGCAGCACGGCTCCCATGACCGCATAGTCTTTAGGAAACACAAGATCCCTGAAGCGGCGTCCGCGCAGTTCGACATCGCTCCACTCATAGCCGCGGTTTTGCGGAACTGAGCACGTTGTGCAGAGGCTACATCGGCTAGGACACCATCCATATTGACGGCTAGAGCGGTTCCACTGAACTCTGAATCGAGAGGTGACACTGAAGAGGTCTTGTGATTCACCGTTTTCCTTGATGGAGACGGTGATGGCACGAGCATTGAGTGATGATCTTCGGGAGCGTGTTCTGGAAGCTGGAGTTGCGGGAGCATCTGCCCGCTCGATTGCGGCGCGGTTCGGAGTGGGGATTTCGACGGCGATCCGCTGGTTACGTCGGGAACGTGAGAGCGGCGAGCGGACGCCCCGTCGCCAGGGCAAGCCGCGCGGATCACGGCTGGACGCGCATGAAGCGTTCATTGCCGGCATGATCGAGGCGCAGAAAGACATCACGCTTCACGAAATGATAGCGCGCCTGGAAAGCGAACGGGCCGTCGGGATCGGCCGCAGCATGCTCAGTCGCTGGCTGCGGCAACAGGGATGGACATTCAAAAAAAGACCGCTCATGCACTGGAGCAGGAGCGTGAAGACGTTCTGAAGCGACGACAGGACTGGTTTGATCGCCAGCCTGACCTTGATCCGCAGCGTCTGGTGTTCATTGACGAAACCAGCCTCTCCACGAAGATGACCCGTCTGCGCGGGCGTGCCTTGCGCGGGGAACGTTGCCGCGCCGGTGTGCCGCACGGTCATTGGAAAACCACGACTTTCACCGGGGGGCTGCGTCTGACAGGCCTGACCGCGCCCTTCGTGCATGATGGTCCCATGAATGGCAGGATCTTTCAGGTCTATGTCGAACGCGTTCTCATCCCGACACTGAAGCCGGATGATATCGTCGTGATGGACAATCTTCCAGCGCATAAGCTTCCAGCGGCACAGAAGGCCATTGAGCAGGCAGGGGCGGAACTGATGTTCCTTCCGCCATACAGCCCGGACTTTAATCCCATCGAAATGGCTTTCTCAAAACTCAAAGCCTTGCTGCGCGCCAGAGCCGAACGGACTGTCGGTGCTCTGTGGGATACCGTCGGCGCGCTGCTTCCGGCTTTCACTCCCAGTCAATGCGCCAGCTTCTTTACAGCCGCCGGATATGAGCCAGATTAAAGTGGAACCGCTCTAGACGCAGGTGGAAGGAGATCATGGGACGTTCGGGAAGTAAGGTAAAGAGGTGGTTATTGGGAGTGACGAAAATAAATACTTCATTTAAATGAGTTGTTTGTTGTTGGTTTGATATTTTAAATATTAATCCACAATAAATATTATTTTTTTATATTTAAGTAATTATAAAAGGACCTCGGAAGCCGGTCGTAAGGGCGGACAGGCTTCTCATAAGTCTTAAACCGACCTGCGTTCAGGTAGGAAGCAACTCTGTCTCTCTGCGCGACGGCGGAAAAATCTGCCGTGGGGCTACCCCCCCCCGGCAGGCTTTGTGCGTTGGAGCCTTACTCCCTGCTGAGCGATCCCGTCCCGAAGGCCAGTCCGGCCGCCGCAATCAGCGCGGCATAATAGGCATCCGAATGACTGAGGGTCGCGTCCAGATAGCCGTTCTGGGCAATGCTGGTCTGGGTCAGGGAGCCTACGCCGCTGCGATAGGCGGCGGACGAGGCCTCAAAACTGGTGCGCGCGGCTGTTTCCAGCCTGCCAGATGCGGCATAGGCGCTCAGGCTGGTGCGGAGGGCATTTTCCGCAGCGACGATCTGCTTGACTGAACTGTCCACAGTCTGCCGCAGGGTCGCATCCGCACTGTCAGACTGGTCCTGTGCCTGTTTCAGAAGGGCGGCCCGGGTTCCGCCGTCAAAGATTGGTACGGTAATGCCGCCGAGGATCAGGCTGCTGAAGGCATTGCTGGACAGGTTGAGCGTCGGCGGCGCCTCGCTCCCCACGCCGGGAATGGAAGACAGCGCCAGACGTCCGGTGGTGTAGGCTACGTTGCCCGTCATGAAGATTTTCGGCAGGAACTCGCTGCGCGCTGCCTGAACCCGACTTTTTGCGGCCTTGGCATTGGCATAGGCGGCCAGAACGTCCGGCCTGCGCGAGACAGCCTGCTGTACGAACGCATCTGTCAGGCGCATGTCATCCAAAGCGAGGGGGCGGCCGGAAATATCCAGCATTTCCAGATTCGTGGCAGGAGAAATGCCGATGGCGTTGAGCAATTCCAGCCGGGTATTTTCTTCGTCACCTTCAGCCTGGACGAGCCGTAGTTCCGTCTGGGCCGTTGCCTGCCGTGCCTGTGAGACATCGACGATCGTACCCTGGCCCTGATGCAGTCGGGCTTCCGCGGAGGCTTCCACAAAACGCGCATTGTCCCGCGCCTGACGCAGGAGCCGCACCCGGCCTGCGGCGGCAGCGTGGGTGTAATAGGCCGTTGTCACGCCGTAGATGATCTTCTGATGGGCGGCGGTAAACAGAACGTTGCTGGCGATCTGTGCCTGTTTCGTGGCCTCGATGACGGCTTCGCGCTTACCGAAATCGAACAGCAGCCACTCCATGCCAAGCGTCTGAACTTCACCTGCGCCCGAAGTGTTGTTGCGCACGCCGCCCAGCGCATTTTCCAGCCCGCTCAGGCCCGAATTGACGATCCCTTCGGCCGCGCCTGCATTGCTGATTGTCGGGTTTGCGCCGTCATTGCGACTGTGACTATAGCCGCCCACCACGGTTGCGGTCAGGCGGGGTAGGTAGGCGCTACGGGCAATGCCGACTGCCAGAGCAGAATCCCGGGCAAGGTTCCAGGCCCGGCGTGTTTCCGGATTGGCGGACTGCGCAATATCGATCAGTTCCGCCAGCGAATAGGCATGCCCGTTCTGCACCGTAATGTTCGGGGCAGGGGGACGCACGCGGATTTGCGTATTTGATGGCAAGGTGTATCCGGCCGGTAGGTTCAGGGCATGCGGATTGTGTTTGCCGGGCAGAATTTCACCATTGGCTGCGATATTGGGCTGCCACGGTCGGTCGGGTGCTGCGGGCGCGCTGTCCAGAGCCTGTGTGGCGCAGGCCGAAAGTAGCAGAGGGGCCGAATATAGCGTGACCCGGATCAGGCGTGGAAAAGGACGGACAGGGCGGGTCATCGGGCAATCTGTTCCAGTCGTGCCATGCGGCCAGCAACATCGGCTCGGTCAGGCGTGACGAGCAGTTCTTCTGAAAGTTCTGCGGCGTCGTCGAGCGCGCGGCGCGTTGCTTCAAGCCGGGGTAGGTCGGCGCGCATATGAACGGGTTCTGACATGGCATATTCCAGTGTGCGTTCGCTTTCCAGAAGGGCGGACTGAGTACGAGCGACGGCTTCCGATCGGGCCTGTGGCGTTGAGGCGTTTGCCTGTCCGTTCAGACATTCCACAAGCTTGCGCAATCCCCCTCCAATCCTGTCAAAGGCGCTGGCGGGCCAGAAGCTCGTGAACATGGCGTAAGTGATGAAATTCCCCAGCATGATTCCCACGATCCGGTCCCGGGCAGTCGCCATGTCGGCGGTGGGGCCGTAGCCTTTCAGGTCCGTTAAGTAGAAAGCCAGTCCGATCTGGAAACCGGCATAGGCAATGCGTTCATCGCCGGTCTTGACCCAGGCTGCGATCAGGGAAACCAAGAAGACCAGCACCAGAAATCCAGTGATGCCATTCAGGTGTGGCATGACGAAAACGATGGCAGAAATCCCGAGCGCGCCCCCCACGAGAGCACCTGAAATGCGAAGGGTCAGCTTGGAGATCATTTCCCCCATCGTCGGAAGGGCGACGATAAAGCAGGTGATGATGCAGGTATGAATGCCCGGCCAGTCCAGAACCTTGAAAGTCAGATAGCTTAGCATGACCGCCGCTGTGCCTTTGACGGCAAAGCGGACATGGTCCGGATTGCTGAAGGCATCATCAGCCAGAAACCCCGATTTTTCCTTCTGTGGGGGTGCTTTTGCATCATCCGCAGGGGGCGGCGTAGCAAAATCAGGCAGCAGATCCGCGAGAGCGCAGGCAGTGAGGGATGCCTTGCTGATGGAGGGGCGCTCTATGGCGGTCGGATAATCCCCATCCGTGAAAATAGCGGCCATGTCTTCAAGGGGCTGGATCAGGCAGGCGGCATCGGGCTGCGATAGGCCGCTTCGGCTGGCTTCGTCGGCCAGGGCGAGGACGGCCACGCTGCTATTGGCGGCCTGTCTGAGGCACGCCAGATCGTGGGGGGACCAGATTTTTTCCAGCCCGGCCATTTTCGCCGATTTCATCATGTCTACTGTGCCGGCGCGTAGCATGTCCGTAGCCTGTTCGCGGATGCGCTCGTCCGGATTGCTCATGAGACGGCATGCCATGCGAAGACGCGCGGCAATGCTATCAGTCAGGATCCGGCGCGGTGACGGGCAGATCAGCAGGCCAAGCACGACCATGACCGCGCCTGGAACCGCGAGAAACAGGTCCGTATAAAGCAGCGCGCGCGTCACGACTTCGCCAACCGGGACCTCGTCGATCGCAATCAGGCCGTACACCGTGACCAGCCCAAGCATATAGGCCACAGGCTTAAGCTTGCTGGCCGAGCCCAGAAAGAAAAACATGAAGGATAGCAGGGCGATGACGATCACCAGTCCCATCGGATGATCCAGCGTCAGGCGGATCAGCCCGTAGATGATGGCCAGCAGGATCAGAACCGCGATATTTACCCCTACGCCGGTAAGCGCATTGGTAACGCGGTCTTTTTGCCATAGTGCCATCGTCGTGAGAGCCGGGACGGAGAGTTCTGGAACCTGCCAGATTTCCCCAACCAGCACCGTCGTTGTACATCCGGCCGCCATGCAAAGCGCATAGCCCATGCGTCCCGGAGCGGGATTGCACACCAGATGCCAGATGCGCGAAAGACTCAGCCCGGGGCGCATCAGGTCCGGACGTGGGTCCTCCATTGAACGGGCGGTTTCAGGGACAGGCAGCGCCATGCCGGATCTCGACCGTCGCGGTGGCGCCAAGCCGCAGCAGAAGGGGATTTGCCTTTTCCAGCCGGATGCGAACCGGGAAACGCTGCGCGACATGCACCCAGTCCATCTGTCGTGGCACGATTGGCAGGGAGCGCGCAATTCCAGCGGAATCTGCCGAGAGCACACCCCATCCAATGCTCTCGACATGTCCCCGAAGCGGCGTGCGCCGGTCGATCATGGAATGGACCGTCACGCAGTCCCCGATCTGCACGGCGTTGAGATTGATCTCGCGGATATTGGCTGTTGCGTACCATTCATCATCCGCAATCAGCGTGAACAGGACCTGCGACGGCGCCAGGACTTCGCCCGGTTTAACCCGTAAGCTGGTGACGTAACCGTCAACCGGAGCGATCACCGTGGTCTGTCGCAGTTCATAACGTGCATGATCGAGTGCCGCCTGACTCGCATCGCGCGCGGCGATCGAGCTTTTCAGATCCCCGATTGCGGTGGTCGCGGCAGCCGACTGGTTGCGGGACTGGGCCAGCGAAACTTCGGCATCATGCAGGGCAACACGAGCCTGATCATACTGCTGCCAGGGGATGTAGGATTTCCCTGCCAGAGGCTGAAGCCGCTGCACCGTGCGGGCTGCAAGATCACGGTTGTTCTGGGCCCGGACGACCTGATCGTCGGCAGTAGCAGCATTGGATGTCTTGATGCTCAGCAGACGTGTCTGGTTTTCGACTTCCGCGCTGGCCAGATCCAGATTGGCCTGCGCCTGCCGGACGATCAGTTCGTAGGGTTCAGGATCCAGCCGGTACAGCACGTCGCCTTTGTGGACATGTTGGTTGACTGAAACATCCAGTTCCCTGAGCCGCCCGCCTACGGTTGAGGCGACATGCACCATTTCCGCGTCGATGCTTCCGCTGTCGGAGGAGGGGTGGGTGCTGTCTTCGTGGGAGACGTGAACGCCGAACAGGACGGCCACCCCCACGCAGACAACCACTATGACAATGCCAATCGGCTTTTTGCTGGAGACTTGAATGCGCTGCACGGTCAGGGTCCGAATACCAGGGTCCACACGCTCAGTGCGGCGATGACGCCCAGGGCGACATAGGTGAAGAGACGGAAACTGAGCAGAGCATCGAGCCCCGTCAGCAGAAAGAGGACTCGCAGCCCAATGGATGTGGCGACACCAACGAGTCCGCAGACCATCCAGTCCGGAAAATAGGCGCCGGCAATGGGAAAGGACGGAGCGCCACGAAGAGAACATCCCGCTGTTGCCAGAAAGATGAGGCCGGAAAGGCAGGGGCTAAGGCGGGTAGGTCGCATGAGGGAATGAAAACTTTCGCGCGGCCATAACAGGGATTCGGAGCCTATCACATCCTTTTCCGAAAACCACAGTTCAGCGGAGGGGGAGTCGGAAAAGAAAACCGGAGTGTCGCGCGGAAGTTTCAGTAGACAGGATACTGTGAAGACAATGGTGTAGAACAATGACGGACAGGTTTTTCTCTTCAATGTTTCTTTTGGGGCTGCTGGCAAGTGGGCCGGCTTTCGCTGCCCGGCAGGACCTTGTCCTGTCGCCGGTCAATACTCAGGCTCTTCTGCATGCGCGCTCGGCCCTGACGGATATTGACGGAAACTTTGGAGACGTCTCCGGAGCACTGACTTACGATCTGGACCAACAGAGCTGTCACGTGGATATGACCATGAATGTCAGTTCCCTCAAGGTCGGTAGTGCTGTTCTGAAGCAAATCATGCTTTCGGGAATTATGCTCGACAGCGATGCCCATCCCGTCATGAAATATGTGGGAGACTGCCGTCCTAGGGTCGTCAGGGGGCAACTCCGGATGGAGCTTGCGGGAAAACTGACGATGCGCGGACAGACGCACCCGCTGCTTTTGACGACGGAGCTTCAGTTCCAGGGCAATACCCTGATGCGCATTGTCAGTCATGGTAGCTTTGATCAGCGGCAATGGGGTATGAGCACGCTTCTTCATTCGGTGGATCCCATGGTCCGTGTCGAGACCGTGATCCTCATGAAGTAATCCGCGCCATGCTTGAAGGGCTGCGGACCATTCGATAAGCAGGATCAGAAAAATCCCTGTTTCTCCAGCTTCTGGCCCTTTGGACATGACCTTGCGGACGCCCCTGATTCTTTCCTTCGGTAGCATCAACATTGATCTGACGGCCCGGTGCCAGCGGCTTCCGCGTCCGGGCGAGACCGTTCATGCCGATAGCTATGCGATCGGTCTGGGCGGCAAGGGGAGCAACCAGGCTGCCGCGGCGGCGAGACTGGCGCAGGCATTCGACGTGGACGTTGCATTGGCAGGGCGTGTGGGGTGTGATGCGTTCGGGGCTCAGGCCCGGGCCAGTCTTGCGGGGTTCGGGGTGGATCTGTCGCCCCTGCGGGATGATGCGGACCACCCGACGGGGATTGCCCTGATCGGGATAGATGCCGCGGCCGAAAACTGCATCACCGTTGCGGGTGGCGCGAACATGGCGGTGGATGAAACGGATATCGTGGCCGCGGCGCCCTGGCTGGATCGGGCGAAAGTCCTGCTGCTTCAGCTTGAAATCCCCCAGTCTGCCGTTTTGGCTGCGGCGCGTCGGACCCGGAGCGCGGGTGGCCTTGTCGTGCTGGACCCGGCTCCTGCGCCGGAGCATGGACTGCCCGAAGCGCTGTGGTCCGAGATCGATATTCTCACGCCCAATGAAAGCGAAACCTTCAGCCTGACCGGCATCCGTCCCACAACAGTGGAAGAGGCGCGCAAGGCTGCGGAAATTCTGTTGGCGAAAGGTGTTCGGGCGGTTTTGGTGAAGATGGGGGCGAAGGGCGTGTTTTGGCATGATGGGACCGGATCAGGTCATCTACCGCCATTCCGGGTTGTTCCGATCGATACCGTGGCGGCCGGAGACTGCTTCAACGCTGGGTTGGCCGTGGCATTGGCCAGTGGAGAAAGTCTGCCCGATGCTGCACGGATTGCGTCCGCCTGCGGAGCTCTCGCTACGACACGTCGTGGCGCGGCCGATGCTGCGCCGGAATGGAATGAGGTTGAAGCTCTGATCTGGGTTTGAAAAAACCCTGCTTGCGCCGTCTGTTTTTTGGTGGAGGTGCTTCGGCACAAAAAAAGCAGGACCCCGTGGGAGTCCTGCTTTTTTTATCGGGAACGGGGCGTGATCAGTATGGTCCGGGACCATATCCCGGAGCTACGGTACCTGGCGGGGGCGGCGGGGGTGCTACGGGAACGCCCGGCTGCATCACTCCGCTGTTGGCCGTTACGACGCCGGCGATGAGGCCGGTTGCCAGGGCCGTCAGCAGGAACTGGTTGCCGTAGCGCATCCAGTAATAGCCGCGCGGCGGAGCATAAAGGCCACGATAACTGCGCCAGTTGTTCACGGCCCAGCGGTCATCACGCGGACCGTCATAACGGTCGCCACGACGCCAGATGCGGTTTTGTCCGCCGCCATGGCCAACACCACGGAAATCTCCATGACGGCTGCCTGGGCCACCCGGGCCACCGCCACGCGGATCAGCAGAGGCGAGAGGAGTCGCGGCGAGGAAGCAGGTCGCCATCAGTCCCGCAAAGAGTCTTGTCTTCATAACGCACCTTCAAACCCAGTCATGATCTCCCGGGTGAAATGGCCGGGGCATGCTCTGAGCTATCATAAAGCCCTTCAAGCATGGCTGGAATATGGCTTCTGGACCGGGCGATATGACGGCCCGGAAGAGCTCAGGCTTTTTTTGTATGATGAAAAGGCGGGAGGGTCTTCATCGGGTTTCTGTGTGATACAATGTGCGCTTATGTTCGTTTTCTCACATTCGCTGTCCGGACCGCACCATGTCTCATGAGACCCTTCAGACAAGCCCTCGACAGGAGCAGATCGTGCGTCTGGTTCGTAGCCAGGGTTACATGGCCAATGAGGACATGGCCCAGCATTTCGGTGTGGCGGTCCAGACCATTCGCCGGGATGTGACCTATCTCGCCGGGTTGGGTCTTCTGTCCCGGCATCATGGCGGTGCGACACCGGTTTCGACGGTTGAGAACCTGGATTATGACGCGCGTCAGATTCTGAATTCTGCGTCAAAGACCGCGATCGGGCGTTATGCTGCTGCCCTGATTCCAGACCGGTCTTCGCTGTTCATCAATATTGGCACTACGACGGAAGCCTTCGCCCGCGCGCTGACAAATCATAGAGATCTGCGGATTGTGACGAACAATCTGCATGTCGCATCACTGGTTTCGGGGCGGGCAGATTTTCATACCGTTCTTGCCGGTGGGCAGTTGCGACCACGGGACGGGGCCATTCTTGGGGCGACCGCCATTGAGACGCTTTCGTCGTTTCGCACGGAA